>JALSLM010000215.1 GCA_026988295.1 Thiotrichaceae bacterium | reverse complement strand
TATTAAAACCATACTTAGATGGCGGTCTGGGTAAAGGTTCTGAGCGTTCGAACGCTTCTTTTACTGAGGCACAAAACTCCGCACCACCATTGCAGGATACCATTTTAATCCCACTTGATATAAATCCACTATTTGAAATGGTTATCTTTACTTTTGCCATTTTTCCGTTAGTTCCAGGTGGTGGATGCCAACGGCGTTTGACATGACGTTGAACTTTGCTACCCCAAGAGATTTGTGCGCCCCGTTTAGCTTTTGCTAATTTCTTTCTTTTGGCAGCAGCTATCGCATCGGCCTTTTTCTTCTCTTGTGCTTGCTGCCATTTGCGGTGGTATTCAGCTTTTTTAGCGGCAAGTGCAGCGGCTTCTTTGGCTGCTTTCTCCTCTTTGGCTTTTTTCTTTGCTTGTGCCTCTTTCCATTTGCGTTGGTATTCGGCTTTTTTTGCCGCTAGCTCTTTTGCTTCTCTGGCTGCTTTTTCTTTGACTGCTTTCTCAACGGCTTCGAGTTTGGCTTTCTTTTCAGCTGCTTTCTTGGCAGCTTTTTTTCGTGCTTCTTCTTTAGCTGCTTTTTCAGCTGACTCTTTTTCTGCTTTCTCTTTGGCAACTTTTTCAGCCGCTTCTTTTTCTGCTTTTTCTTTGACCGCTTTTTTAGCTGCTTCTTTGCGAGCTTTTTTCTTTGCTGCCTTTTTTAGGGCTTCTTTTTTGGCTTTCTCTTTTGCTTTCTTTTTGGCTTTACGCTTCTTTTCTGCTTTTGCCTTGCGTTTTTTCTCTAGTGCTTTTGCTTTAGCTTCTTTCTCACGTTTTTTAGCTTGTTCTTTTTTGCGTTGTTTTTTCTTCTCAGCCTTTCTTTTTTGCTTGGCTTTTTCTTCAGCTCGCTTTTTTTCCTGCTTTTTTAGAAGTTTACGTTTTTTTTCTGCTTTTAGCTCTTTTTCAGTTTTTTCTTTTTTAGCTTTTGCCGCGTTTTCAGCTTCAGTTTTTGCAAGGGCTTGTTTTCTTTGCTGTTCTTTTTTAAGCGCTAAGGCTGTTGCAAGTGCTGACATCTCTTTGTTTTTATGATCAAGTTGCTTTTCTACTTTCTCCTGTGCAGGCTCTGGTTCGATTGGTTCTTGTGTACTCTGTTCCTTTTTAATATCAGGTGTTGCTGTATTAGCTGCCAATTCAAGATTCTCAGCATTAATAAGCGTGACAGGTAGCCCCGCATTATCAATCTGAGGTTTTTCTGTCCAGTTAAAACTCAATACAAAAAGCGCAACAATAAATAGGTGAATCGAGATTGCACCGATTAGCGCCAAAGGATGTTTGCGTAAAAGTTTAAACATATTTTAAATAACTATTGTGTATTATTACCTGAATCCGTGAGTCCAATGCGGATAACAGGGGATAAGATATTGGTTTAGCAAGGGATTTAAAAAGCTCTGCATAATTGAGTTCACCATCTGCTAGCGCAAATGGGAAGCTCACTAAATCTTAGCTTTACCCTTAGGTTAAGCGGGTATTTTTTAAACCTGTGATGAATCAATAGCTTATTCACTGTGCCGTAGTGGACTCACGGATTCAGGTTATTAGTTTCAATATCAGTAACTAACCCTATTTTTTTTGCACCTGCTTTTTTTGCAGCAACCATGATGCGCATAATGACTTTGTAAGCGATATTGCTGTCTGCGCGAAGATTTACAGGGCGCATATTTTTATCCCCCAACTTGCCCGTTATTTGAGTGATAAGTTCAGCTTCACTAATCTCACTAAAAACCTGTTTGCCATCTTCGAGCGTAATTGCACCCACTTCATCAACTGAAATTGTCAGCGGTCCTTGTGAGCCATCAGTTTCTAAAGTTTCTGCATTAGCATCAGGCAAATCAATTTGCACGCCTGTTTGCATCATCGGTGCTGTTACCATAAAAATAACCAGTAATACCAGCATTACATCAATATACGGGACGACATTCATCTCAGCCATTAAACGCCGACGTTTACAGCGACGAGACATTTTTATCTCCTGTTTTCAGTAGGATTTGACGCTCCAGCAAGGTGGTAAATTCTTCACGAAAGTTTTCATAGCGTACCGCAATTCTATCAACTTTATCAGTAAAACGGTTATAGGCGATAACGGCAGGAATTGCTGCAAATAAACCAATAGCTGTTGCAATTAATGCCTCAGCAATACCCGGTGCCACCACTGCTAGTGTTGCTTGTTGCATTTGGCTTAGTGAGATAAAGGAATTCATAATTCCCCATACTGTACCAAATAAACCAACATAAGGGCTGGTTGAACCTACGGTTGCTAAAAATGAAAGATTCTCTTCGAGCTTGTCTATTTCACGGGTTTCAGCAACACGCATGGCTCGGTTTGCTGTATCTAGCAATGGAAGTTGTCGGGGTTGTTCACCTTTATTTAGTCGTGCATATTCGTGATAACCATTAAAAAAAATGGCTGCCATACCCTCACGATTATCTCGCTGTGAAAGGTCATTATATAATTTATTTAGAGAGATGCCACTCCAGAAGCGATCTTCAAAAATATCCAGCCGTCTTTTTGCCTTTCCTAGTTGACTGGATTTAATCAGCATGAGTGTCCACGAAGCTAGCGAAGCTAATATCAAAAAGCCCATAACAATTTTAACAATCAGGCTGGCATCCAGTACGAGCTTGAGAATATTCTGATCAAATGACACTTTTAATGGTCTCCAAAATAGTAGTGGGAAGGCGTTTTGGTCTAAATTTTATAGCATCTACACTGACAACGGTTACTTGACCTTTAGCTAAAATCACACAGTTATCATTACTATTTTTATCAATATCTTTGCCGGCACGCATCACTTTCTGTTGAAATACGATACTAGTTTTCCCTAACTCTATGATTTCAGCAGAAACAAAAAGTTCGTCATTAAAAACAGCAGGACGTAAATAATCGCAAGAAATGGCTCTTACGACAAAAATGAGTTGTTCATTTTGTGCCAATATATCGAGTTCATAACCAAGTTGGCGGAGCCATTCTGTGCGTGCCCGTTCGAAGAAGTTAAGATAGTTGGAATGGTATACCACGCCACCTGCATCAGTGTCTTCATAATAAACTCGAATGGGGAGAATAAAGGATTGATGAGTAGAGCACTGTGACATAATTAATCATATTTTTATATTTAATAGTCACTCAATGCTAGCATAATATTTAAGAGGCTGTTTGAGGTTTTTTTGTTTCAATTCAAGTACCCCATCAAAGTAATGTTGATGGAGTACTTGGGTCTTTAAGGAAATCCTGATTAAGTCTAATTATTTTTAGCTTGCCAAATCTGCCGATATTTTCCATGAAGTTCGGCACAATAGAATAACTATTACTACTCACTTCATGAAAAATAGCGACAGATTTTTTTGCGCTAAACTCTAATTAACTTAATCAGGTTTTCCTTAACAACCACCGTCGTCATCAGATCCTGCGGTATACTCATTAAAATCCTCTGTATTGTCATCATTTAAATATTGGATATTGAAAAAATATCCATGTAGTTCACGTAAAATCGGCAATGCTAGTATTTTCTCTTCAAGTTGAGTGATAACAGAGGCTTCATCGCCATTTATAATATTGTCAATATCTTCACCCTGAGCATAATAAGGCAGTGTTTTTGCCATGATTTGAGTTGGGGCGAGTGATAATACGCCAGATATTGCTAGCGACAATAAGATTTTATTCATAGAGCTTCCTTGCTTTGAATATTTAATGTTAATAGGAGTAGCACACACACATTTGCTATACAAACTAAATCTGCATAGTTAAAAATAGCTACTATCCATAATATGTAATGATTTTTTACTGCTTGGCTATAGACGTGTCTAAGCTGATGCAAAGACTTAATCCTGAATTCGTGAGTCCAATGCGGATTCAGGTTAATCTATATAATTTGCACGTTCATTTTTATGTAGTTAATTAATAACTACTCGTTCAAAATAAAACAACTCATTTTGAACACCCCTTAATGCAAAGAAAGCTAACATTTTTCTTTTTATTTTTCAATAGAATTAAGGAGTTTGTCTGAGTATTTCCTGAGCAGTAACAGTATATTTTTTTTACCACTTGCTGTTTTTTTAAGCTTGACACAGCATGTTTTCCAACTATGTTTTTGAAGAACTTTTAGGATGATAAGCATCTTCTCATCCTTGCTTAATTCTATGTTGCTTGATAGTGAAAGGGCTACTAATGGAAGCCTTGTCAATACCAGTTTCCAAATTGGATAAAGGCTGTTTTCATAGCCACGTTGGGCTTTTGCAAAGGCTCTAATAATTTTTTTATCATTCTCTGTTAAAACAATTTTATCTGATGCTTGCTGAAGTGCTAGATCAGGTGTTTGCAGCAATTCAAAGGCAATATCAGCTTCGAGATAACGAAAGGGATCAGAGAGCAAATAAGGGAATGACTGACTAAAATACTGTCGTGCGCTTGATTGCATTTGCTTTCCACTTTGGCTTTGTGCATTGAGCATAATGACTGAATGAGTGCCGCTACTGGCATCACGTTTCATACTAAGATACACAGGGGCAAAGCCAGATTTCCGCCAAAAATGGAGTAGGGGGGTGTTAGCACCAAAGCTTGTGCTTAGATAATCTAAGGGTGTTTCATTGTTGCTGTGATTTGCAAAATAGCTATCTAGATGCTTGAGTAAATATGTTCCAAAACCTTGTTGTTGTAAGTTTGGATGCACAGCAATACGGAGTATTCGTTGCCCGTGCAAACAAGCTGCTTCAGCTAAGCCAATATTGGCTGCCAGTGCTTGTGCGACTAGATGCCCTTTAATACGGCGAGTGCCTGCAAATATCTTTTCAGCTAGGTCGATAGCAATACCGCCTTCTTTTGCTACTAGGCTGACAGCAACGCTATGCTGTTGGTGCTGTAGTGTAAATATGCATATATTTACATCATCCAACATTTGCTTAAAATCAGAAGGGCGGGTCTGATAATGTGCGCTCACGAGTAAACCAAATATTTCTTTAAGCAGTGACTCATTTTGTAATAATTGCTTTTTGTCGATTTGTTTAAATTGGCAATTTTCGTATTTTGCCGTTTTGATTATTTCAGCATCGACAGCTTCTGCATTAAGCAAAAGTACTTGATAAACAAACTGTTCAAGTAAGTCATTATCATGCCAACGGATTGGACTTTTTAGCTCACAGCTCTTCCATTCGGGGGTGACTTTATTCAGACTTTTTTTTAAACTTATTGCAAATCCACGTCCACTTCCTTCATAACCGTGTTGCGTGGTGGCAAAGACAAGTCGTGAATAGTGCTTTGCAAAGTCTATAAGTAGTGGCACAGGAATTGCAGCAGCTTCATCAATTAACAGTAAATCAGCTTGAGGTCTTTTCTGCTGTAATTCATCAGGGGAATAGAATTGTAGCGGGGTATTATCGGCATATTGAAAAACAACCGCAGCGGTTTTTCGACTTGGTGCGCAGATAATAATATTTTTACATCCCTGCTGATAAAGCTGACCAGCGGCAATACCTAAAGCGGCTGATTTACCACGTCCACGATCTGCGGTAATCACTAAGGGTCGGCGACGATGCCCTTTGACAACCCTAATAATAGCCTTAACTGTTTGTTGCTGATCTTCGCTTGCTTGAGTTTGTCTTGGCTTTAATGGTGCTAATGGCTCTTCTGATCCTGATGGCTCTACTGATGTTAAAGCATTAGCTTCAATGGTATTGGAATCAATAAAGCGTATATTAGGATATTGCCCCAGCACACGCTCAAAGCGAGTAAGAAATAGGCTATCTTGCGACCACTTTTCAGGTTTAAGCAATATCAGATAACCACCACCACGAATTGTGCCAGTGATTGCACCAAAGGCATTAGGGTCAAACTGCTCTTGTTGATTAGAGTCTGGCGCATTAATACTCTGCGTATTAAAAATAACCGCATCAAATTCTTGACCCAAAAACTGAGTAGCTTTTTTGGGGTCATCAAGCTCAAGCGTATGCAGGTTTTGAGTTAATTGCAGGGCAATTCTAGAGTTATCTGAAAGGTTGCCTGAGATAACAATAATTTGGCGTTGTGTTGATGTTACGGCTTGCATTAGCACTAATACCAAATACTAAAATATGTAAAAAAAGGGGGGGTGGGTTTTGGTATTATTCTAAATAATAAATACCCATCCCCCCCTTTTTTTACATATTTTTTTGTCATAAATACATTCACAAATACATTCAAAAACACATTTATAGACATCTTTAGAGATGCCAACGGTAATGTGAAGTGATTGGATAACGACGGTCTTTACCAAAAGCACGCTTAGTGATACGCACGCCAGGTGCAGATTGACGACGCTTGTATTCATTTAACAAAACCAGATTAGCCACACGCGCGACGGTTTCACGCTCATAACCTTGCGCCACAATATCATCAACACTTTGAAACTCTTCAATAAACATGCGTAACACAGCATCCAGAATATCGTAAGGTGGTAAAGAGTCCTCATCTTTTTGATCAGGTGCAAGCTCAGCAGAAGGAGGGCGCGTAATCACCCGATCAGGAATAATCTCACCATCAGCCAAACTATTTCGATAACGTGCTAAATCATAAACCGTGGTTTTAAAAACATCTTTCAGTGGTGCGTAGCCTCCTGCCATATCGCCATAAAGCGTTGCATAGCCCATTGCCATTTCGCTTTTATTGCCAGTTGCCAGAAGCATTTTACCGAGTTTATTAGACATCGCCATCAACAATACGCCGCGTGAACGTGCCTGAATATTCTCTTCGGTAACATCACGCTGTAAGCCATCAAACTCTTTTGAAAGAGCATCCATAAAACTATTGAAAATGGATTCAATGGCAATCTCACGATAATTCACGCCCTGCGTTTTTGCCTGCTGAGCCGCGTCGATTTTACTAATCTCAGCAGTGTAGTGAAACGGCATCATAATGGCTTCTACATTTTTAGCGCCAAGCGCATCAACGGCTATTGCCAAGGTGAGTGCCGAATCTATCCCGCCAGATAAACCCAGCATAACACCAGGAAAACCGTTTTTATTCACATAATCACGCACCCCCAAAACCAGCGCATTATAAATACATTCTTCTTTATTTTGTATGCGGGGCTGTATTGCCTTTGTAGATTTCTTAAAAGGCAGATTGACATTAAAAACACCCGATTCAAAAGTAGGTGCTTGAAAAATCAGTTGCCCAGCCGCATCAAAAACCAGTGATTCACCATCAAAAACCAGCTCATCCTGCGCTCCCTGCAAATTAGCATAAACAATGGGAAGCTGATTTTCACTGCTTCGCTGAGCCAATAGTTTTAAACGCTCGGCTGATTTACCCGCACGAAAAGGTGAAGCATTTAGCACAAACAGTGCTTCCGCTCCTGTTACTCGTGCATTCTCTGCGGGGGACTTCTTCCAAATATCTTCACAAATGAGCAGACCAATTTTATGACCTGCTATTTCAATAATAGCGTTTTCTGTCCCCTTACTAAAATACCGCTTCTCATCAAAAACTCGATAATTAGGAAGATATTGCTTAGCATATTTATGGATAATTTTGCCATCACGCAACACACAAGCCATATTAAAAAGCTTATTTTTATCCTGATACCTTTGTCGCAAAGGCGCACCCAGTATCACCGTAATATCAATAGCGGCAACTGCAATATCATCAAGTGCAGCTTCAACCTTAAGTAAAAATGCAGGGCGAAACAGCAAATCTTCAGGTGGATAACCCGTTAGCACCAGCTCAGGAAACAACACAGCATCAGCCTTATCCGCCTTAGCCTGTTGAATAGCATCAAGAATCAGCTGGGTATTATGCTTAAAGCTACCAACGATAGGGTTTATTTGTGCGATAGATATAGAAAGAGACATGCAGGGAGTCTATTACGTTCCTTTTCAATATAAAAGAGCATAAAGAGAAAAGTATTAAAATAGGGGGGGGTGGGTATGATAAAAAATGGCTAACGGAGTAAAGCTTGTGTTTTTGTAGCTCGGCTTAGCTATAGTGTAATCCGACAAAGCACTCCAAGCCATAGATTTAACTGCCTTCTA
>JALSLM010000214.1 GCA_026988295.1 Thiotrichaceae bacterium | reverse complement strand
TTTCCTCTGAGCGAGGTGTTATGGTTATGGTCTACAAAACAATAGAAAATCACAGAATTAATCAAAATATAAGTAACAAGCATCGAATTATTCTATACTCATGTAATGAAAACTCATATTAAAAATTTAAGCTTAATGATAATGCTGTTTGCACTATCAGCGTGTGCAAAAACTGCTCCAGTTGAATCATCAGTTAAAACATTGGTAGTAAACAATCAGTTCCAATCTGTTTGGAAACAAGTCGCATCTGACCCTGTTAATAAACTTCCTCAAGATAGAGTCTCGTATAAAAGGCTATTTTCTAAAGGTAAAGATATTATTACGAGAAATTCTTTAAGAACCTTGGATAGCCATGCGAACATACTTCCTTTCTTTAATAAACTAGCTCATCCAAATGGTATATGTTTCAAGGGGGTATGGAGTATTGATACTGAGAATAGGTACACTGGTTATTTTAAAAAGAATAGTAAGGCACTTATTATCGTGCGTGCATCCTCTGCTATGTCTAATACGCGTCGTGGTGAAATTCGATCATTTGGATTTGCAGGTAAGATTTTTCCTACGATGAATCCTTTACTTAAAACTAATGAAAATACAGCTAACTTTTTTCTTATTGATGATCTTGGTGGAACGAGAGCAAAATATTATACCGATGTATCTTTGAGCAATGCTCCTTCTATAAGTAAAAATAGTGAGGTATTTAAAAATCTGTTATATGTGGCAAGAATAGCAAGTGCATTTTCAATATCTGATAAAAACCCTAAAATTAGGCAAGTTTATGAAATTTCTCAATTAGGAGAGTCTAATAATATTATTACGCCGAAATGGATGAAAGTAGAGGCAAAGGATGGACAAAAAGTTAGTGCATTAGATTTTCGCGATGAATTAAAAATCAATAGAAATAAATTGATTTTTAATATCTCTGTTGCGAGTAATAAAATACGGTCTAAAAAAGACTGGGAGCATATTGGTACTATCTCACTTGATACATCAGTTGTTTCTACGTCATGTGATCATCGCTTGCATTTTCATCATCCTAAGTGGAAAGATGATCTAAATCATTGAATCAAAATATACTTACTAAGTATTAGTATATGAAAAGACTGTGAGTAGATAGATATTAGTGCGATGGTAGTTATTGATATTCCTCAATAGTAAGTTTGATTAACAAGTAGTTTGACAGAGTATTGGTTGCTAAGTCAGGCTTCTTTTTAAGCCTCATAGTTTGGTATAGCTCTGATGTTTAAAAAAGTTAGGTGCTAATATATATCTGGCAAATCAGTTTGACTGAAATTGTGTCGTATTCGTAGAGGTAGCAACAACCAAGTGCTGCCAGGGAAAATATGACTACCCACATCAATTGCAATATATGCAACTATTGTCATTTTATTATGAGGTCTATCTTCACCATCTATCTTGTTTAGATTTCATTTGGATCTTTTTAGGTATATTCTCACAGATAAATTTTAAAACAATAACAATAACAATAAGTTCTTTCTCTATGTATTTATTTAAGCTCAAAACACACAGATGGGTAATGCTAGTGACTGTCTTAGTATTATTTTCCTCTCTTCTTGGTGTATTCTTTTTGCAAGGAAATAATATTATTTCTGTTGGTGATGACCATGCAGATATAGAGGATATACTTTATCACGATAAGTTTAGTCTTGATCTAACAGAAGAAGAAAAACTCTGGCTTAAAGTAAATCCAGTTGTTTATCTGGGTATTGATCGTGCATTCCCTCCTTTTGGAGCTATTACGGATAATCAACAATATATCGGTTTTACTGCTGATATTATGCAGATGATTAGCTATCGTTTGGGTTTTACTTTTTATATTGAGAAAGAAGCATCTTGGGAAGAGACCATTGAGTTAGCAAAGAAGGGTCAAATAGATATGATTGCAGCGTTAGTCGATACGCCGCAAAGACGAGATTACTTACAATTTACGGCTCCATTTATAAAAACACCAACAATTATAATTAATGATGGCTTAAAAAATGGATACGTTGGTTCATTAGAAAAATTAAAAGGGAAACGTGTGGCTATTGAGAAAGGTTCTTATGCTGCAGGTGAAATAAAAAGAAAATATCCTCAAATTAAGCTAGTACCTGTTGAAAATACTAGCATGGCTCTTAGTTTAGTGGCGATTGGTGATGCTGATGCGTATGTTGGTAATGCTGTAACAGCTAGTTTTATTATTCACAAATTGGCTTATCATAATCTGTCCTTCTCTGGTGAAACTGAGTATTCAAGCAATCACAGTGTTGGGATTATAAAGCCCAATAAACATCTGGCAAGTGTCGTTACAAAAGCACTCAATTCTATTTCAAAAAAAGATTTTGATGCTATTACTAATTATTGGTTTGGTATGCATATCCAACCTTTTATTTCTAAACAGGTTGCAATAGCTATTGGCTTTATACTAATTGGGCTTCTTATATTTTATGGTATTTGGATCATTTTTCTTAGACAAACCAAAAAAACATTAAAGATAAGCCAAGAAGCTCTTAAAAAGCAGTCTGAAATTGATGATCTAACGGGTTTGTGGAATAGGCGAAAGTTCAATCAACACCTTGAGCAAAAAGCAACCGATAATAAAAATTTCTCAGAACCTTTTTCTTTACTCTTTCTTGATTTGGATTCATTTAAAGAAGTTAATGATAGTTTAAGCCATGAAATAGGTGATCTTCTTCTTAGTGAGTCATCTCAGCGAATAAATAAATGTGTTGCTAGCTTTAATGGTTTTGTTGCACGGATTGGGGGTGATGAATTTGTTATTATTCTCTCAAAAGTTTATAAAAAAGAGACCCTCAATAGGGTTGCAGAATGTATTCGATTTAATATAAGTAAGCCGTTTTATCTTAATACTAATGAAATTAATATTACGTGTAGCATTGGCATTACTCGTTACCCTAAAGATGCGACTACAGCAAAGCAATTAGTTATTAATGCTGATCAGGCAATGTATCAATCAAAAAAGAAGGGGAGGGATTGTTACTCTTATTTTAATATGCTGATGTTTACTGAAGGTCAATATAAGGCAAATTTGCTTCGTGATATTCGCAAGGCATGTAATAACAAACAGTTTATGTTGTATTACCAGCCAATTATTGATTTTTCAACAAATACAGTTACAAAAGCAGAAGCATTGATTCGATGGAATCATCCCACACGTGGTTTTGTTTCACCTGCTGAGTTTATTCCATTAGCAGAAGAGTCAGGTTTAATTAATACTATTGGTGATTGGATATTTAAAAAAGCAATTGATGATACCTTAACTATCTGTGAGCAGTTTAATCAGGATTTTCAAATGACAGTCAATACCTCACCGCTACAGTATCGTAGCAATGGAATGGATGTATCATCTTGGACTAACTATTTAAAATCTAAAGGACTTTCAGGTAAAAATCTTGTTGTAGAGATAACAGAAGGTATCTTAATGGAAACGAGCAAGTCTGTTATAAATAATCTGCTTCAGCTGAGTGACGAAAATATTGATATTGCTATTGATGATTTTGGTACGGGATATTCTTCACTTTCGTATCTAAAAAAGTTTGATGTTGATTTTCTGAAGATAGATCAATCATTTATTAAAAATATGACAACGACCCCTAATGATATTGCATTAGTACAGGCTATCATTGTTATGGCGCATCAATTAGGGATAAAAGTTATAGCAGAAGGGATAGAGACACAAGCTCAAAAGCAAATACTTATGGATGCAGGTTGTGATTATGGGCAAGGTTTTTATTTTTCAAAAGCACTTAGCCAGAAAGATATTTTGATATTTCTTGAAGAATGGGAGCTTGCGAAGCTATAGTTTAAGGAAAATCTGATTAAGTCGATTAGATTTTAGCGCAGAAAAAACTGTCGCTATTTTTCACGAAGCGAATCGTAATAGTTATTCTATTGGGTTGATCTTCGTGGAAAATATCGTCAGCTTTGACAAGCTAAAAATAATTGGACTTAATCAGGTTTTCCTTGAATAAAAGAATAAGTATTCTAGTTATTTGCTTGCTTACTATCTGCTTCTAGCATTTTAACTAATCTATCAGCAGGTATATAACCAGGGATTAGCTTTCCTGTTCCTGTAATTAAAGCTGGTGTGCCGGTTACACCAATATCCCCACCTAAATTATATTGTGCAGTAATAGGGTTTTCACAGGTTTTATCTTTAAGTGGTTTACGTTCTTTTGCTGTCGTCATGGCTGTTTGCTGATCATCTGCACACCAAACACTCACCGCTTTTTTATAAGAGTTTGAAGCAAGACCAGCGCGAGGAAACATTAAATACTCGACGGTTACTCCAGCCTCATTCAATTTAGGAACTTCACGGTGAAGTTTGGCACAGTAAGGGCAATCAATATCTGTAAAAACTGTTAATTTATGTTTTTCATTCTTGGCTTTAAATATTATGGGTTTATTGTCTTGCTTATCTAAGATTTTTTTACGGATAGATTGCTTGGCAATATTTGATAGATTCTTTCGTGTATCAAGATCAATTAAATCTCCACTAATAAAGTATTTTCCATCCGCAGAAACATAAACCACTTCTGTTCCATACATAGCTTCATAGATATTGGGTATAACACTTTCTTTAAGTGAACTGGGTTCTGCTCTTAGCTTCTTTTTTAAGATGGCTTTAAGCGATGTTAATACATCATTTTTTGCGGCATTTGCCGTATTAGTAGCCGTGGCAACTTCAGCTTGCGTTGTTGCAAATGCCGAAAATAAAATTACGCCTGTGATTGATGCGCTTAGTATTGTTTTTTTAATCATTTTTTCCTTTGCTGTAAACTTTTAATGGTGAGATTTTGTGCATTATACGTCAAAATATATCCTAAGACATGATGAAATCTGGCTAATTTATTACATAATGGTAAGGAAGGTAAGGGAGATGAACGTCTAATATGCCTAGTAACTGTGTACGTTAATGTCCTAGTTTTGGATGCAAAAATAAAAATATTAGCAAAATCTTGCATTGTTCTTCTATTATATTGCCCCCCCCCTATTTATATTATCCCTATCCACGAGGATGATGCTTTTGATGTAAGGATTGCAAACGTGCTTTTGCAATATGTGTATAAATTTGTGTTGTTGATAAACTACTATGTCCTAACAACAGTTGTACGACACGTAAATCAGCCCCGTGGTTCAATAAATGTGTAGCAAAAGCATGACGTAAAGTATGGGGTGATATTTTTTGGCTGATTCCCACCGCTAAGGCATAACGCTTGATTAAATACCAGAATGCCTGTCTTGTCATGCCTGAGCCACGACGTGTTACAAATAATGAGTCACTTACCCCTTTGCTAGCCATAATATCGGGGCGGGCTTGTTGTTTGTATTGAGTCAACCAATCTACAGCAATATCCCCCATTGGTACTAATCGTTCTTTATTACCTTTGCCAATCACGCGTACTACGCCCTGTTGCAATCCCAGTTGTGACTGTTCTAATGACACCAGTTCAGACACGCGCAAACCTGTAGCATAAAGCAACTCCAGCATGGCTCGATCACGCAAACCAAGCGCATCATCAATATCAGGGGCTTCTAACAAAGCATCAATTTGTGATTCACTAAGGGTATTCGGTAATGATTGCACGGTCTTAGGTGAATCAATTAAAGCACTGGGGTCTTCTTCTATATGCCCTTCCCGTAACTGATAGCGATAAAAGCGACGCAAACTAGAAATCAGCCGCGCAAGGCTACTGGTTTTTACACCTGTCTTAGCTCGGAATGTCAAATAATCTTGAATATCAATATTATTGACTAGCAAAAGAGACTTATTAGACTTTTGTAACCAGTTCATAAACGCCATTAAGTCACGCCGATAAGCTGAAAGGGTATTCTGGCTCAAGCCTCGTTCTGCCCATAGCGCATCAAGAAAGGTATCTATAATTGCAATCTCAATCTTGCCCTGATCTGCCTTCAAGTGCGTAAACCATGTGAGCAAGAGTTAAATAAAGATAGAACCCATCCCCCCCCTTTTTTAGATATTTTTCTTTGGTAATTTAAAAAAGTATAAAAAAAGGGGGGGATGGGTTTATATAGATTTAAGCATAAGGGAATCAAGCGCATGAAGCTGCCAATGATTTTAACGTAGGTACTTCAAGCCCTGCCTCATTTGCAATTTTCAAAGCACGTTGTAAACGCGCAGGTGCAGAACGCCCCATACAACCATGATCAGGATCACCTTCAAAAGCAATCAACATGGCTTTTGTTAATGCTTCTTTGTCTAGTTTCTGTGCTACTAAATGCTCTTGAATAAGATGTATATCAGCGATAACGTCTTGAGCAAATGCTTGATGATTAGCCCATAACTCACTGACTGTTCCTGCTACTTTTAAACCTGCGATATTACTCGTCAAAATATAATAATTTTTTCTGAGTAACTCAAAAACCAGTCGATCATGACTATTTAAAACTTCGGTAGCAATATCCAGCTCAGCCAGAGCGTCTGCCAATAGCACAGCATGTTTTCCATAAATGGGTGAGGCAACCACCACCTTTACATCTTGCCCTTTTTTCTTCTCAAACCAAACAGAAATCACCGTAGGGTTTAAATCAAAAGCTTGCCAATCTTTAGGCAATAATTCATTTTGAATCAATATCAAGCGATCTTTCCAAGCGCTCGGCATATTTGCTAGAACCTTTGATAGTGCAGTCTCACCCACGGCAACAACGACAGCTTCTGGCATAGCAATGTGTTCAGCCTGTTCTGTTAAATTCATATCGCGAGTCACAGGGATAACAGTTCGCCCCGTGCGTAAAAAACCACGCGCCATAACTGAACCAATTTCGCCAATTCCAATAATAACAACAGGTGCTTTTTGTCGTTCATTCATCATATAATCACTCTTCCATTAAATACGCTGTGCCGGAGAAAATAGCATGAATTTTGACAAAATTGGTTTACAAGTTCCAGAAGTATTATTACCAAGTGAAGATGTTGATCTTAATAAGTGGTCAGTTGTTGCCTGTGATCAGTACACTTCACAACTAGATTATTGGAATCAGGTCAAGGAAATTGTAGCTGATGCACCTTCTACTTTAAATGTGATATTCCCTGAAGTTTATCTTGAAGATAGCGATGGTGATCAGCGTATTCAAAATATTAATTCAGCCATGCAAAACTATTTAGACAGTGCTGTATTAACACCCCTTGCCAATAAAAGTTTAATCTTGGTAGATCGGAAAACTTCACAAACAGCTTCTCGAAAAGGCTTAGTCGTTGCGCTTGATTTAGAACATTATGATTTTAATAAAGGCTCACAAACGCTGATTCGTGCAACCGAAGGCACAATTGTTGATCGTTTACCACCGCGTGTAAAAGTAAGACAAGATGCCGCAATTGAGCTGCCTCATATTATGGTTTTGATTGATGACCCTGAGCGGACTGTTATTGAGCCATTATTTGATAAAAACCCTCAGAAAATCTATGACTTTGAATTGATGATGGATAGCGGTCATATCAAAGGCTATGCCATCGACAGTGCTGAACTAATCAAACAGGCAACTGATGCGCTTGAAAAACTTGCTGATCCAGATATTTTTGCCAAAAAATATAATGCAAATGGTGAAGAAGTGCTGCTCTATGCAATGGGGGATGGTAATCACTCACTGGCAACCGCTAAAGCTATCTGGGAGAACATTAAAGAAGAGGCTGATAACTTTTCTGATATTAAAGATAGCCCTGCGCGCTATGCGTTGGTTGAGCTTGTTAATATCCATGATGATGGTTTACAGTTTGAGCCAATACATCGTCTAGTTTTTGATGTAGAGCCTGAAAATCTCCTTGCTAAACTGCAACAGTATTTTGGTGACACTTGTAAAATTATTCGCTGTGAAAATCAAACTGAAATGCACACAGAATCAGATGCAGCTAAAGCAGAAAATGTGCATATAGTGCCTTTTAATGATGCAGATGGTTATGGTTTTATCCAAATCAAAGAACCACCCTTCACACTCGAACTAGCAACTTTAGAATCATTCCTTAATGATTATCTTGAAAGTGTTGGTGGAAAAGTTGATTTTATTCATGGCGAAGAAGTCATGCACGAGCTTGGCACAAAATCAGGCAACATGGGCTTTTTCTTCCCACCAATTTCTAAGCATAGCCTGTTTAAAACCATTATCTTTGACGGCGCATTACCACGCAAAACCTTCTCAATGGGTGAAGCAGATGAAAA
>JALSLM010000213.1 GCA_026988295.1 Thiotrichaceae bacterium | reverse complement strand
TGTGATCGGGTTGTTTTCGGTATGACATGTATAACTTAACCTGTTGTTGGTTTATAGATTTTCCAGACATATAAATCCCTTTTGATTTAATACATCTGAAGTTTACTAAAAACCGGCCAAGCTAGTTATCGCCAGGCGGTCAAGTTAATTGTCGTCTAATAGCTGGGTTTAATTGATTTTCCAAAGCCTCACGCAACAAAATTGAAGTTTGTTATTGCCTATTATCAGACTCATTTTCATTTATACCTATTTAATAATTCATTATATAAAATCCTTTTTATTCCTCTTGTTGTTGAATTTATTAGGTGAGAATAGCCTTACGATCAGGGAGTAAATCCTATACAAAGCAAAATAAAAATAATGGTGCAACAGCAGCACAATTTTTTCTATTTTGGGATTTAGTCCCTTCTCTTTAAGTCTGAAATATCCTCAATATTCAACAAAACAAGAGGAAAATAAAATGGAAGATTTAATACTCAATAATGGTCAAACAGCAAAGTTTTTATATGTTAACCAGTGGAATAAACCAGTTTACCAATTAGAAGATGGAACTAAAGTTTGTGACAATAACCCAAACGGTATTGGTTACTTGCACGCTATATCAGCGGAATACGAAGAACCTGAATTTCCTCTCGATGATGAATTTCAACCCATCAATTAAAAGGTGGTTTTTTCCAATGCTTCACGCAACAGTATAGAAGTGAGTAACCAATATTAATAAGACCTTTTAAAAACTATTTAATTGGTTTCCTTTTGTTTTTATGATATAATATGGTCTGTTTAAAGGTGTTTAAATAGTCTCTAAAAAAGGTATGGTTATGAATATTACACATCAAGTTCTTGCTGATGTTTCTGCTGGTATTTCTGAATTAAAGAAAAACCCAATGGCGGTTATAGAGCAAGGTGAAGGAAATCCTGTCGCTATTTTAAATAGAAATGAGCCTGTTTTTTATGCCGTTCCAGCAAAGGCTTATGAAGAACTTATGGACAAGCTTGAAGACATAGAATTCTCTAATATTGTCAAAGAGCGATTAGGTCAGCCGACTATAAAGGTAGATATTAATGAGTTATAGCCTTGAATTTATTGTATTGGCTAAAAAAGAATGGGATTCGTTGGACAACTCAATAAGTAAGCAATTTAAAAAAAAGCTTATTGAGAGACTAAATGAACCCAAGGTAGAAAGCGCAAGGCTTAGTGGTATGGATGATTGTTATAAGATAAAACTTCGTAATGCTGGTTATCGTTTAGTTTATCAAGTGCAAGATGAAGAATTAACTGTGCTGGTTGTTTCGGTAGGTAAACGCGAAAGAAATGCAGTTTATAAGCAAGCAATAAAACGAATATAGGATTGAAACAAAATGCAACTAAGGTATAAGCCGTGGGTAAATTTTAAAGTGATGCTTTAAACTGTCCGCTGGAGCTATTTGTTATGCCTTTTTTATAATTTTTTCTCATTAACCAAGCGCCAATATTGATAACCAATAGCTGTTAACCGACACGATCTCGAATTAAGAGCGGCGTAATACATAAACTCTTCATCAACAGGAACGACAAGCCCAACTCCTTGAAACCTTTGCAAATCCTTAAATATTTTTACATTCTGCTCAACTGCTGCTGCCTCAGTATATTCATACGAAGGGTCAAGACCGTGCTCGGATTCAGGTGTTTGAAAGTATGTTGTAATTTTTCGCATAGTTTCAAATGACACTTTGGGGGGGGCATTTCTTAAAGAGGTGAAGCTTGACACGTTGGTTTTAAATATTGGGCGTTGATCCCATGCGCCTAGAGCCTCGTCAACATATGCATAAAGTGATCCTGGAGTTATATTTCCTCTTAAATCGGCGGCTCCGCCTTTTAAAGCATCAACTACTAGAGAGGTAAACACCCCTGAGCCATTAATTTCTAATGCTGACTCACTATCTCGACTTGCCGTTAATACAGATAATCCTTCAGAAAGCTGTGCCAAATTATTACCTATTACATTTGGTGATCCTAATGCACCAGAATGGCAACAATCAAAAATTATGACTTTATTCTTAGCTTTAGATTGATTTGCTAAATTGAGTATTTCATCCATTGAAACACCTTCGTCATAGCGGCTAGCATCTCTAGTAACTAAATATCCTCCAGTACTTTTTATAAATCCATGACCAGAAAAATATAACAGAGCCATATCTGTCTCACCGCTAAATAGTTCATCTATGGCTTCTCGGAGTACAGGTCTCGTCACTTCAATACTTGGTGAGGTAATTAATTTTACACCAAAGTTTGGGGAGCCATCCCCGTTTGACTCTAAAGTATTTGCAATAGCATTTGCATCATTAACACAACCATTAAGAGGTGATGAAGGGTAATCATCTATGCCTACAATCAATGCTTTTTTCATAGAAAGACCTTATTTATTCTTTCCTTCAGTCATCATTTTATCAATTTCTTCTGAAATCTTTTCCCATTCCCAAGCAATTGTTCTATTTCTTTGCAAACCTTTAGGCAAATTACTGGATGTACTTGCACCGTCAATGTAAACACCAAAAACAGGAACATTTTGATCTTTAGCCATAGTAATTTCTTTAGCCACACCAGTTGCGCTGGTCATCGTTTTACCTGAAAGCACAATAACCATGTTGCACTTATTTATTTTGTCCTTAACGATTGCTTCCCATTTAGATTGAGCCATAGATGACTTCGCCGACCAATCTTGCATGGTAAAAGGGGTTTTTGAGTTCTTGCCTTGCCCCACAAACAAATCCTTTTCCGTTTTATCGTGATCGAAGTCAAAACTAATAAATGCTCTTGGATCTGCCATTATCTCTACTTCCTTTTGTTGTTTAAATGTTTAATAGTTACGCACTAACCTAAATGATTATATCTAGGCATAACGAGGCTGTAGAAAAACCCATTTTTCAACTCAATTATCTGTTTTACCCGAGTTTTCAAAAGACATTGAAAAATAATAAGTTATAAAAACAAAGAGTTACAAATCCAGTATAACGAAAAAATATCTTAAAAAGTGTCATTTGGGTTTTTCTACAGCCAGAACGTCGCATTAAAGCGGCTTGCCGATTTAACTAAGCTGAAGTTAAATTTGGCACGAAGCACGGGAATTTAAATGATATTTGACTCCTAGCCCCGTATCAAACTTTTATTTTGAGCTATATAGTCTATACTTTTTTGCCACAATACATCTGCTAACTCTTCATCATAAGACATTGCAGATGATCGTTCCATACACATTTCATTGAAGTATTTACCTGATACATCATGAACCTTTGGGGAAACACTTAAGTATATCTGAGCTTTTGCACCATCCTCAGGGCTAACCCTACCCATAGGAAAGCTCCTATTTGAGTTCCTATCTACAATGCCAAACTTAGTTTTTATTACACCTGGATGTACGGCATTAATGGTGGTGTCAGAACCTTGTAAAATATCAGCCATTTTATAAGTAAAAAGGAGATTGGCCAGTTTAGAGTCACAATAAGCAGTGAAGCCATGGTAATCATGCTTATGCATGAGGTTATTTGGGTCAATCTTTCCGTTCAGGTGAAGGTCTGATGCAACGTTAACTATACGAGAAGCAGGTGTATCTATTAACATGTCCAGCAATAGGTTTGAGGTAATAAAATATCCCAAATGATTCACTGCAAATGTCAGCTCAATACCTGAATCTGTTTCTATCCTTTCATTACTCATCATTCCTGCATTATTGACAAGAATATCTAATCGCTCGTATTTACTTTTAAATGCTTCTGTAAATGTCACAATAGATGACTGTAAAGAGAAGTCACAAATCATCAAGTCAACACTATCATTCTTTGAATACTCAGTTACTTCTATTAATGCAGCTTTTCCTCGTACTTCGTCTCTTGCAACCAAAACAGTGGTTGCTCCCATTTTAGATAACTCCTTTGCTGTAACTAATCCAATGCCAGATGTACTTCCAGTTACTATACAAACTTTTCCATGTAGATTATTCATACTTTAACCTCTGGCCACTACAGGGTTGCCTTTTTTCCTGAGGAATGGTTACCTGATTTACAGCCATGAGACTTTTGATGAAAATAATTTTGAGGCTCAATCAACGTCGTTCCTGAAGTTGGCCAAGCCATTTGATTTCCTCCATACACTCCCGTAGGGGCTTTAGCCCAAGTTGCTGCAGCTGACGCACCATATGCACTATTATCCCAATTAAAAAAAGCAGAAACATAGCTAGAGCAAGATCTGGCACCGGCCTCACAAGGTCTAGACAAATCATACTTGAGTTCGAGTTTTGCAAAGCCACAGCCATTTTCATCGGTAACAACAATATTAGGGAGCCCACCAAGAGGGATGGCATATCCACTTTCTTTGGTTGTTAATGGATTGAGTGTACCTACATCCCACAATGTATAGATTGCATTTGGGAAGGCTCCCCTAAATGTAATCTCTACTGTATACAGATCATTTTCACCCTCCTTGACACTCATCTTGCCAGACATTTTCTCCCAGTCACGAACTGTAGGATTAATGACAAAACCTTTTTTCCGAAAAAGAGAGGGCTCAGATCCTGACTCAGAAAAGGAAACAGGAGTTACTCGTTTATCTAAACTTGTGAAATCTGGGCCGAGGAAGTTGCTGCCAATCTCTCCTAAAGGGATGTTAATGGTGTCTAGCTCGATACTTCCCTCAGGGTTAAAGTAGTCGAAAAACGAGCGAGTAGTTGCTACAGGAGTATTCCGGTCTGTCTCAGAGGAGATAGTGCCAGAATAATCAAGCCCTTCTTGATATACCCCAACTTCGTTAACAGCGGGTGATGCTGTCAAGTATGGAACTAATGGTGAAACACCGGAGTAGTCCACTATGGGCTTGCCATTATAAGTATTGATGCCATGAACAACATAGCCTTGAAAGCTGATACTTTTTGGTGCATTGCCTGAATGTCCATTACAAGCTTGTAATAAAAAAGTTGAAGACAAAGCTAATAAAAGTGTAACTTGTGTAATCTTTTTAAGGTTGTACATTGATTTATCCTTTTAAAATAAGTTAATTGAACTATGCGTAAGCCAACTTGGTATTGGCTTCCTGAGTTAATGCTTTAAATACTCTTTATATTGTTAGCTATCTGTTGCAATTTATGATCATCTCCATAGTATTCAAAAAATGGTTGCTTAATCCCATGCTCAACAATAAAACGTCGAGTCTTTTGCCCGTAACCTAACTCAACTATAATGTCAGTATTAAGAGAACTCTTTTCCTTAATAAACTTAAATGATTGAGCTGAGTACATAGGTGTATTGACCATGTCGAGAATTAAATTTCTAACTTCATTTTTTGATGATGCAATATTAGTAACATTATTTGCCACAATCGGAATATCTGGTGTTGAAAAAGAAATATTTTCATCAATCATAAAGTTGGTAATGTCAATTCTTGCTGGTGCAAGCTTGGGGGAGTGTATTATTTCAATAGTAGGTCGCTTAAAATCTTTAAAAAATATCCCACTTCCAAAAAGGGTCTTAATATAGTTTTTAATTTCTTCGAAAATATTTTGATTTATATATACATGTACCTCTTCCTTATCGTCACTAAGGGTCTGCCATCTAAAAACATCAATTCCTTCTGGAAAACTACGCTCAACCTCTTTTAATGTGTTACGGATCGAATTACCTGAAAGGCTAACAATATGCCACAAACCAAAATTATTTGAGTGCGCACATTTATAAATAGTGCCAAGAGTACTATTAGCTATTTTTAGTCCATCCTCAAGAGATAATGCATTGCTGGCAATTGCAGCCGCAATCATTCCATAACTTTCACCTCCTACACTATTCACATAAAAATCACCTCTCGATGTCTTTAAGTGCTCGAATAGAGCCAAGTTGTAAACGGTCATGGACGAACCTATGCAATTCCATTTTTCTGAAATATCATCATTTGAAACTGCATCCTCGAAAAAAAACTGCGAAAAATTAGGTGCCTCACCATTTTTGGTGCCCCCATACAGTATTTCATATGAATCTTCGAATATGGCGCGTACTTGACTATTCCCTTTATCATATAAATCTCTAGAAACCTTAGAGTAATAACGACGACTATTCATTCCTGGGAAAAATGCATGTATTGCAGTTTTTTCTTTGGCTATTACTTGAATGTTACGAGTTCTATTTTTATTTCTATGTAAAACTACATTTCTATCAATTTCTGATTCAGGGATATTTTCACCACGCTGACTCAAAGACAAGTCAATCAATGCATGATTTAGAATAGTAAAACTATCATCAGATACGCCCCAGTTATCAATATGGTTTTCAATTATTCGCTCTATTAATGAACTATCATCAGAGTTGTTTTTATCTAACAAGCATTTAACACAACCCATTTGACTCATAGCAACCACAGCGTAAGCTGACCTCATAAAGCCAGAACGATAAAATAATTTATTTGGCTTACATCCATTTTTAAAATCATATTGTGTCGATATATTGTCAACAAAATCGTTTGCCAATGATTTAGGTAAGATTCTTACTAAGTCTAACTTATGGGCAATATCCACTAGATACGTGTATGCCATATAATCCAACTCATTTCCTTTTGATGCAGATAAACTTTCGATTACACTTAGCAGATAATCCTTAGGGCTTTTCTCACACTTTTCGGACAAGTTAAAATTATCTAGCGCAGATAAGTAATAATGGCAAAATATTGCTTTTAGCTCTATCGGTAGAGTTTCGATAAGCTCAACAGATAACTTAACCCAGTCCCTCTTGTATTCAAGATATTCCAATTTATCAAGAACACCAATACAATTAATCATCATTAAAATTGAGAAAACATACTCATTAGGATTCTCATCAACTTTCGCCTGATCGTCGAGACTCTTATCCATAAAGATAACTAGCTCTTTTAAATAATTATGCTCTGGCTTTATAGCATAATTATTTAAGCCTATTAGCGCTAGAATATTTAAAAATGCTGCAACGCCTCTACCTCTATGCCACACACCTTCTAGGCCGTTGATCACATCTAAGGCTTGATTAACATAATCGACATGGCCTTTAATTAATTTATCAACCTGGCCCAAATGTGCGACGCCTAAAAATAAATTCCCATATACCTGTAGGACCTTGTAACATTCTTGTTGGCTCGATATTGGCAAACACCCTAATTTAGCTAACGCATCTTCAACTAAATTAATTCCTTTATTTGCCCAAAGGTTAGGATCCAAGCCAAGTTTACCAATAACTTCAAAAAATATTGCACTTGCAGATACGTATAGATATGGGTCATCAATTACCTTTAAAGAGCTAATGACCTTATCAATTCTTGAGTAAAACTCTTTTCTCTGGAAAATCAGACAATCAGGATCATTATAATCCAATATAAAGTAACATAAGTTTTTTGAAAACTTATTGTAGGAATTAGACTTCACTATCGTCTTGTCGATTACCTCGAATATTTCCTTAATATGTCCGGACTCATCAGCACTAAATTTTTTTGTATTCGATCCAAGACCCCGTCCCTTAACTAAGGTAGTCCAAGGGCCTTGTAAAACTCTAGATTCATTTGTAATATTCAACATAATTTAGGTCGCCTGTTTTAAGTTAGAAGGAATACCATAGAACTCTGTTGTTTTCCCTTCCAATATTTTCAGGGCAAGATTAAGCCACTTAATTCCTTCTGCATAGATAGCAACTGGCCGACGCTGATATTGGTAAGAGTCAATCAAGGTACCATCTTCATTTTCGTGAAAATGAAATGGTGGCATCGCTGTGAAGTGTGCTCCCATAATAAATACAAAGCGTATTAACCAATAAGGATCATTTTTATTTACTTCTGATACAGGGTTATCTAGATCCCAAGCATTATGCATAACCGACTTGAAATATTTTTCAATCCCATTGTATGATGATAAATAGTCGTGATTATCGTATGGTATAACTTCAATACTCATTCCATCATGATTTTCATTTATTTTAAGATCAAATAGCTCACTATGAATCACATCATACTGACCTAAAGAATTATGCCATGGCTTATTGTCATACATGGGATCATCAGTCCCTGTGTCAACGCCATCTACATGAAATCCAATTGCTCTAGGGTCTAAAAATTTTATTCCTATTTCTTCTGCGCAAAAGCTATAGTCCTTATCATTAATATACTTTAGTAATATATCTGGATTAGTAATTTTAATATTTTCAGTGTTTGTATCACCCATTACC
>JALSLM010000212.1 GCA_026988295.1 Thiotrichaceae bacterium | reverse complement strand
CTGTTGATAAGCTCAATAGTCGCCCAAGAAAGTGTTTAGATTACAAAACACCGTATGAGGTATTTGAAGAGTTAACTGGGGTAGACATGAAAAAAATATGGTTATGCACTTATTACTAGAATTCACGAAGCGTAGTTTAGTCATTGGTTTTATTCCTTGCTACTCATTTTGCCAATCTTCTAAATTAAGCCCGATAATATGCTCAAACTCTTGAGTGTTTGAAGTGACCATAATGAGTCCTCGGCTTAACGCCATCCCAGCAATCATGACATCATAAGGGCCAATGGATGTACCCAATGCTTTTAAATGACTACGAATACTTCCCGTTGTCGCTGCATCCTCTTACTCATAGGGCAATATATGAACCATCGCCAACAAACTATCAACAATGTGTTGAATCTTCTTTACTCTAGCAAGGTTTAATTTCATCCCGTAGTTTATTTCCATCACCGTTATAGAAGAAACGCCTATCGCGTTAGGTTGCTCGTACTTTAATCTTTTTAATACGTTTGGATGCCCTTTAACAAAATCACTAATGACACAGGTATCGAGTAGATATTTCATAAAAAAGGATCATCCTTAGGCAGTGTTAAATCATCCCTATTGTTTTCAAATGCTGGAAAATCCTCAATCCCCTGAAAAGCCAAAATATCATCTGTCCATCTATTTTTATTAGAATAACTTAACCAAAAAGTAATTGCCTTGCGGATAATTGCATTGCGAGACTCATTACTAAGCTCGGTTGCTTCCTGAAATCTTTTGGCGGTGTCATCATCAAGGTAGATATTAAAATTCATTATATAGACCTCTAAATAGTTATGTCATTTCTATTTCCCGAGGAAATCAAATGCTTATCTCGACCATATCTGTAAGAACAACATCAATAACATCAGATATTGCTTCAAGCATCCTCCCACATTTTTACCATAAAGGTTTCTTCCAAACTCATCAGCGGCTTTTAGAACCACCGCTTAGCTGCAAGACGTGGCTACCATTAATATAAATCAGGTCATATTCGCTATCTGCCTGATTAACGCCTTTCTTGATCAATGTTCTTGAACACTTTGGATTGCTCTGAACACATCAAACTAATATTGATGGAGTACTAGTCTAAAGCTGACACAAAAGTCATTTAGTGTCAGATTGTGACAGTATTTTTAAAAAAATAGTCTTTTATTGAGGTGACTGACAACTGTGTTTGTTTGACAAATACCATAAAATACAAATAGATAGTCACAAATCTCGAAGTTGGCATCTAGCTTGCAATCTATAAAGATATAATAACAAGGAACAACAACAATAAAATCAAACTGAAGTTTGAAAAGGAATTTAGAATTTAGTAGGCCCCGAGGCGGAGAGTAGTTTAGTTAATAAATAAAAATAAAATAACTACCAGCCTCATACGTGTCTCTTTGCTTTCCCCGGCTTAGAGACACACTTTATTTAACAAGTAACTTTGTATGAAAAATAATAAGTTGCCTGTAGCATGAAATTTAATCATGTGCGCTATGAAAGTGTGAGCTGAAAAGAACACACGGTCTATAAAATAAGACGCATTGATTGAAACGTTGTTTAGTCTTGAGATAATGAGTAGTTTAGCAATAAATAAAAATAAAAAAACTACCGATCTCAAACGTGTCTCTTCGCTTCCCCTGGCATTGAGACACACTTTATTTAACAGGTAACTTTTTATGAGAATAATAAGTTTCCTGTAGCATGAAATTTAATCATGTGCGTTACGAAAGTGTGAACTGAAAAGAACACGCGGTATATAAAATAAGACGCATTGATTGAAACGTTGTTTAGTCTTGAGATAATGAGTAGTTTAGCAATAAATAAAAATAAAAATACTACCAGTCTCAAACGTGTCTCTTCGTTTCCCCCGGCATCGAGACACACTTTATTTAACAGGTAACTTTTTATGAAAATAATAAGTTGCCTGTAGTACTCCATCAATACAAACTTGATGGAGTACTAATCTACCCGCTTAAAACGGGACAGTATTTTAAGCTGTTGTCCATATTGAACTCACAGATTCAGGGTAATGAAATACCCATCCCCCCCTTTTTTTGTATATTTTGGTTTTATTTAAGGAAATCCTGATTAAGTCGATTAGAATTTAGCGCTGAAAAATTTGTCGCTATTTTTCACGAAGTTAGACGTAATAGTTATTCTATTGCACCGATCTTCGTGGGAAATATCGTCAGATTTTGCGAGCTAAAAATAATTGGACTTGATCAGGTTTCCTTAAGCTTATCTTTTAATATTTCATTGACCTGTGCGGGGTTTGCTTTTCCCCGTGATGCTTTCATTACTTGCCCCACAAAGAAACCAAACACCTTGTCTTTACCGCTACGGTATTGTTCTACCTGCGCTGTATTGTTTGCAATGATGTCATCAATCATGGCTTCAATCGCGCCAGAATCTGTGATTTGTTTTAGACCTTTGCTTTCAATAATTTCATCGGCATGTTTACCTTCACCTGCCCATAGCCCTTGAAAAACTTCTTTGGCAATTTTGCCAGAGATTGTTTTATCGGCTATACGTTGTATTAAGCTGGTGAGCATTTCTGCAGTTACTGGTGATTCTGTAATTGCTAGATCATTGTTATTTAGGTGGCTAGATAACTCACCAATTACCCAGTTTGCTGATAATTTTGCTTCACCACTCGCTTTGGCAACTGCTTCAAAATAATCAGCAACAGGGCGACTTGCCGTTAATACACCCGCGTCATATTCGCTGAGGGCGTATTCATCTAAAAAGCGTTGGTATTTGACCTGTGGTAATTCAGGCAATGCGGCACGCACTGATTCTAGAAATTCATCCGTAATTTCAACAGGCAATAAATCAGGATCAGGAAAGTAGCGGTAATCATTTGCTTCTTCTTTAGAGCGCATGGAGCGAGTTTCATGTTTGTCAGGATCATAAAGGCGTGTTTCTTGCACGACTTCACCGCCGTCTTCAATCAGATCAATCTGGCGTTCAACTTCTAAGTTAATAGCGCGCTCGACAAAACGGAATGAGTTGATATTCTTTAATTCAGCGCGTGTGCCATATTCTTTTTGTCCTTTAGGTCTAACAGAGACATTGGCATCACAACGAAAAGAACCTTCTTGTAAATTGCCATCATTTATACCTAAATATTGCACCAGTTCATGAATTTTTTTCATATAAGCCACAGCTTCTTTCGCTGAGCGCATATCGGGTTCTGAGACGATTTCTAATAAAGGTGTGCCAGAGCGATTAAGATCAATGCCTGTCATGCCTGCATAGTCTTTGTGCAGAGACTTTCCTGCATCTTGTTCTAAATGCGCACGGGTGACTCCGATACGTTTAGTCTCGCCATTTTCGAGGCTAATATCAAGATAACCAAGCTCAACAATCGGTTTATCAAATTGACTGATCTGATAACCTTGTGGCAAATCAGGGTAAAAATAATTCTTGCGTGCAAACACATTGCCTTTACCGATTGGCGCACCTATTGCTAAACCAAACATGGCTGCCATGCGTACTGCTTCTGTATTGAGCACGGGCAAAACGCCAGGCATTGCCAGATCAACAATATTTGCCTGAGTGTTCGGCTCTTGACCATACTCAATTGAAGAGCCAGAGAATAATTTTGATTTGGTTGATAGCTGAGCGTGTATTTCAAGCCCGATAACAGTTTCCCATTCCATGTTATTTCTCCTCTCCAAACTGAGTTGGTACTCGCTTGTGATAATCTGTTACTTGTTGAAATTGATGCGCAATATTGAGCATTTTGCCTTCTTCAAAATAGTTGCCGATGATTTGTAAACCAACTGGCATATTATTCGCTTCACCAGCGGGAATCGACATCCCTGGCAAGCCTGCTAAATTGAGCGAAAGCGTATAAATATCAGCCAAGTACATACTGATAGGATCATCTGTTTTTTCACCAATCTTAAAGGCCGTTTCTGGTGAAACTGGCCCCATAATCACATCAACTTTCTCAAATGCCTGTTTAAAGTCATTACTGATTAAGCGGCGTATTTTCTGTGCTTTTAAATAATAAGCATCATAATAACCTGCTGATAGTGCATAAGTGCCTGTCATAATACGACGCTTAACTTCTGTGCCAAAGCCCTCGCCACGAGAGCGCATATACATATCGGTCAGATCAACAGGGTCTTCACAACGATAGCCATAGCGCACACCATCAAAACGAGACAAATTTGAAGATGCTTCTGCGGGTGCGATCACATAATAAGAAGGAATTGCCAAATGTGTATTAGGCAAACTGATTTCTACAATTTCAGCACCCAGTTTTTTATATTCTTCAAGTGCTTCTTGAATCACTTTATCAATGCCGCTATCAAGCCCTTCACCAAAAAACTCCTTAGGAACACCGATTTTCAGGCCTTGAATAGAATCATTCAGTGCTGCAGAAAAATCAGGTACATCACGATCAACACTGGTTGAATCTTTCGCATCAAAGCCAGACATCATGCCCAGCACCAATGCACAATCTTCGGCATTTGAAGCAAAAACACCGCCCTGATCAAGGCTAGAAGCATAAGCAATCATTCCAAAGCGTGAAACCCGTCCATAAGTTGGTTTAATACCTGTAATACCAGTGAGGGAGGCTGGCTGGCGAATAGATCCACCCGTATCAGTACCTAAGGCAACAGGGGCAAGTTTCGCACAGACTGCTGCCGCACTACCCCCTGACGAACCGCCCGGTACACGCTCTAAATCCCAAGGGTTTTTAACCGCACCATAAAAAGAGTTTTCATTGGATGAACCCATCGCAAACTCATCCATATTGGTTTTCCCCAGCATGGGCATACCTGCCTCTGTGAGCTTTTCTACTGCGGTTGCATTATAGGGTGCAATAAAGTTATCCAGCATTTTAGAGGCACAAGATGTGCGAATGCCATCGGTGCAAAATAAATCTTTATAAGCAATGGGAATCCCCGTAAGCGCACCACTTGAACCCGATGCAATTTGCTCATCTGCATTTTTTGCACCAGCCAAAGCCTGTTCTTCTGTGACTGTAATAAAGCTATTAAGATCAGCATCATGTTTAGTAATGCGGTCAAGAAAATATTGGGTTAATTCAACACTTGAAAACTCACCTGCTTTCAAGCTACTACTTAATTCTGCTAACGTCTTGTTAATCATTTTTATTTAACCTTTATTTAGCCTTAGTCCAATACCTTAGGAACAAGAAACAAACCATCTTCCTTGAGTGGGGCATTTGCCATTAACTTATCGCGTTGATTAGTTTCAGTCACTACATCATCACGCAAACGCTGCATAGCATCTTGAGGATGTGCCATTGGCTCAATATTATCAGTAGCCGCTGCATTCATCTGCTCAACCAAACCAAAAATATTGGAAAGGTCTTGTGAATACTGATCGACATGCTCCTCCTGAATAGAAAGACGAGCAAGAAATGCAATTTTTTTAACTTCATCTGGAGACAGGGACATAATTCACCCAATTTTTATATATAAATAAGGCGAGAAATTTAACATATTCAACATAAAAAAGCATAAAAAATGCTGTGTTATGGTAGCTTGTCACCTGAATCCGTGGGGTCAATGTGGATAGCAGGGAGTAAGATATTGGTTTAACAGGGATTTGAAAAGCTCTGCATAATTGATCATGTGTGAGGTATAAACCCTGAAATTTAACGCTGAAGCTCTTTAGGGCGCAATAGCTGAACTAGCTCAGATTCATGCATAGCAAGGTTCTCCCATGAATCATCAAAGCTAATTTTGGCAATATTTCCTGTTGTGAAAAGCTTACCATTTTCTTGTGCATGATGTTTCCAGATACCTTCACCACAAAGATGTAGAAGTAAATCTTCCATTGCAGGGTTATGTCCTACTAACATGGTGCTGCTGATGGTTTCTGATTGACTACTTAAAATATGTAAAAGCGTTACCATATACGCGCCATATATCTCTTTATTCCAAACAATATGATCAAATGCAAAACCAATATTTTTGCACAAAATAAGACTGGTCTGATTCGCCCTAAGTGCAGAAGATGAAATAACAGTATCAGGTTTCCAGTTTAAGCGGGCAAGTTCAAGCCCCATACTTCTTGCATTCAACAAGCCACGCTCACTCAAAGGACGCTCAAAATCATTCGGAGCATTACTAGTCCAAGAAGACTTTGCATGACGGGCAAGATAAATAGTTTTTTTAGTGGGCGATATTTTTAGAGACATTATGAATTGAAACTATGTTGTTTAGACGGGGATTGTATTGTGTAATCGGGGAGTATACAAAAAAGTTTCAAAAAAAGGGGGGGATGGGTATAAACAATACATGCTAGGAGGCTATCTGAGAACTAGGATTGAAACGAAAATTCCAGAAATATTATAAGGTGGGCTTATCAAAAGAGGCGAATAGTCGCTCTATTTAACGAATTTGATAAGCTCAGATTATGATATTTATGGGATTTGCAGTCAATTCTTAGTTCTCGGACAGTCTCCTAGGAGGCTGTCTGAGAATAGGAGTCGTAGCGAGGGAAAGCTGATTTGAGCTAGATTTTTCACCAATTTGAGGGGAATAGTTGTTCTATTCACCGAAAATTTGGGGGGAATATAGCCAAATTCAGCTTTTCCGCAGTAGACTCTCTATTCTCGGACAGCCTCCTAGGCACTTAAAGCAAGTTCATAAGTTGCCATTTTATGCCGCAAGTTTCGCTCAATTCTTGGCCATTGTGGCCGTATGATGCTATGCACAACGGTATCTCTCACTCGCCCATCTTTCATCAGCCTATGCTGGCGTAGAAAACCTTCTTCAATAGCACCTAGTCTGCGTATTGCATTACGTGAGCGAATATTTAACACATCAGAATAAAACTCAATACGATTCAGTTCCCAACTTTCAAAAGCATGTTTTAACAAAAGATATTTTGATTCTGTATTGACGTGTGTTCGCTGCCATGATGATGCGATAAATGTTGGACCTATAATGGCTTTTTTATGTCGCATACGAATGTCATAAAAACCGGTACAACCTACGACTCTTTGGCTTTCTAGATCAATAATGGCAAATACGATTTTTTTCTGTTGCCTAAAACTAGCCTCTGTTTTTTTCAGGTAATCCAATAGCTCATTCGGATGAGGTATATCGGTTTCCTTTACTTTCCATAGCTCCCCATCTCTCAAAGCATCAGACAGACGATTCAAGTGTGACTTATCCAATGGTTCTAGTTTCACCCGTGCACCCAAAAGTGGCTTCTTTTCAATGTTCATAGTTATAATACTTTTCAACTTTTTTAGATGAATCTAATTGAACAATAAAGATATGACAAGAATATGAAAAACAGAATATTTTTTATACAACAGGGTATTATACCTGAATCCGTAAGACCACTACAGCACAGACAGAACGCAAATTATTGATCCATCACGGATTCAGGTTGAAATTAAATCAATGAGGCAATAATCAACAGGATCTCAACTATTTTGGTAAAGAGGGCTACGGTCTAATATAAGAATACCCCTGCTCTTGTAATTCCATAATACGTGAAACACCTGCTGTAACCGTATCAACACCATCAGTCAGTTTTGGCAAGTGACCTGTCTTTGCTTTAATTTTATTCATTGTATTCATGCAGGCACTAAATTTTATATCCTGCATTGCTAGACTTTGAACACGACTGGAATACTGACTTTTTTTGGTTAACATCCCTAAACCAGGACCATAAGCTACAATCTCAATAGTAACATTATCAATACCATACAATTTTTGTAAATTAACAGCATTATTCATTGCTATTTTTTGAGTTCGAAGATCATCAGTGCTGACTTGAATCACTAGTTGATGTTTCACTGCATTAGTTGTTTCTGTTTTATTCTCGTTTTCTGATGGTGCAGTCGTATCAGCATAAACCATCGTGTTCATTCCTAGTGCTAGCGATGTAGCAAATAGAGATGTAAATAGTGAAGTAAATAGTGAAGTAGATAGCGAAGTAAATAAATATTTTTGTACTTTTGTGTTGATCATTTGACCCTCCTAGGTTGGTTTACTAGAGTGTAGTCAAGTTTCTTGAGAAAAATCAAAAGTATTATATTTTATTTGTAATCACTTACCCTTCGACAATAGCCTGCTCATCAAATGCTTTTTTTAATAATTGATGTGTTAAACGGTGAACGGGACCTAGGGAGGTAATCTTCCCTTGAACATGCCCACCTACTAGCATCAAATCACCAACAAGATCAAGCAAACG
>JALSLM010000211.1 GCA_026988295.1 Thiotrichaceae bacterium | reverse complement strand
AGTAAGATTTTTATACAAACACATGGTTGTCAAATGAACGAGTATGATTCAGCAAAAATGCTGGATGTGCTAAATGCTTCAGATGGCATGGAACTCACTGATAATGCAGAAGAAGCTGATGTTCTGCTGCTGAACACCTGTTCAATTCGAGAGAAGGCGCAGGAGAAGGTTTTTCATCAGTTAGGCCGCTGGCGTAAGATTAAAGAAAACCGCCCCGATGTAATAATTGGTGTGGGTGGCTGTGTCGCTAGTCAGGAAGGCAAGGCTTTACATGATAGAGCACCTGTCGTTGATGTGGTTTTTGGACCACAAACTTTGCACCGCTTACCTGAATTAGTTGCGAAGGCTAAAAGCGAAAAGAAATTTGTGATTGATACTACTTTTCCTGAAATCGAAAAATTTGACCGTTTGCCTGAACCTCGTGCAGAAGGTGTTAGTGCCTTTGTTTCAATTATGGAAGGCTGTAGCAAATATTGTACTTTCTGTGTTGTTCCTTATACTCGTGGTGAAGAAATCTCTCGCCCTTTTGATGATATTATTGCTGAAATAGTGGAGCTTGCAGATCAAGGGGTACGAGAAGTAAATTTATTGGGTCAGAATGTAAATTCTTACCGAGGCGAAATGCATGATGGTGATATTGCTGACTTGGCGATGCTGATTCATTATGTGGCTGCGATTGAGGGGATAGATCGTATACGCTATACCACTTCACACCCTGTAGAATTTAGTGATAGCTTGATTCAAGCTTATGCTGAAGTTCCTGAACTTGTTAATCACTTGCATTTGCCTGTGCAAAGTGGTTCTGATCGCATCCTTGCCGCTATGAAGCGCGGGCACATGGCAATTGAGTACAAACAAAAGATTCGAAAATTACGTGAAATTCGTCCTGATATTAGTTTATCGTCTGATTTTATTATCGGCTTTCCTGGTGAAACCGATAAAGACTATGAAGACACCATGAATTTAATCGAAGAAATCGGCTTCGATAAGAGCTTCAGTTTTATTTATAGTGCACGACCTGGTACGCCAGCCGCTTCTATGGAAGATAATGTTCCGATGGCGGTGAAGAAGACTCGTTTATATCGTCTACAACAGCGTATTACCGAGATGGAGCAAGCTATCAGCCAGAAAATGGTAGGAACTAAAGTGAACGTTTTAGTTGAAAGGGCATCCAAAAAAGACCCCAAAGAGTTAGCAGGCAGAACAGAAAACAATCGAATTGTGAATTTTAAAGGTGAAGCATCACTTATCGGAAATTTTGCTAAGCTTGAAATAACCGAAGCGTTGCCTAATTCTCTACGAGGTATACTTGTTTAATAGTTAGAAATTAAAGGTTGAAGATATGAAATGGCGTGATAGAGAGCAAAGCAGAAATGTCGATGATAGAAGATTATCCTCTGGTCGTAGTGGAGGTGGCAGAGGGCTTCCATCTATAGGAACATTAATGTTTTTATGGCCATTAATTAAACCTTTGTTGCGTTCAAAAATGGGGCTTGCTGTAGTCGGTGTCGGTGCTACCGCCTATTTTTTCATGCCTTCAATTATGAGTGGCGGTAGCTCAAAACCTGCGAATGAAGCAAAAGATAATGAGCAGGCTGCATTCATTAAAACAGTAATGGGCGACACCGAAAGAGTCTGGGGCAAAATTTTCGCACAGGCAGGTGAACGCTATCCCTCACCAACGCTAGTATTATACCGTGGTAGTACTCGTAGTGGCTGTGGCCCTGCTAGTGCGGGCATGGGGCCATTTTATTGCCCATCAGATCAAAAAGTCTATGTTGATCTAAGCTTTTTTAATGACTTAAAAAGAAAGCATGGGGCAGGTGGTGATTTTGCACAAGCCTATGTATTAGCACATGAAGTGGGGCATCATATCCAAAATATGGAAGGTACTCTGGATAAGGTTCAGCTAGCTAAGCAAAGAGCAAGAGGCGGACAGGCAAATCAACTTCAGGTAATGGTAGAGCTACAGGCAGACTGCTATGCGGGAGCTTGGGCGAATCATGCACAAAAACAATTTAATATTCTTGAAGAAGGTGATCTTGAAGAGGCGCTCAATGCTGCCGTATCAATTGGCGATGATCGTTTGCAAAAGCAAGCTCAGGGCTTTGCGATACCACATACCTTCACTCATGGCACATCCAAACAGCGTGCTGAATGGTTTGCAAAAGGTGTTAAAAGCGGTATGTTAAAAGACTGCAACACTTTTCAATAAATATTTTTAGCTATAAGCGTTTGAGCTATCAACTTAAAACGGGATAGTATCTTAAGGAAATCCTGTGGCTCTCTATGTTATAAAAAATGCAAAAACAGGGGGGGATGGGTATCTACAAATTTGTCCTATATCCATCAAACTAAAGTTGCTGGAGTACTAGTTAATCTTAAAAAATTTTCTTCTATACTTTTCTCTTCTGTGCAGTTTTTTTGTAAGTTCTGCACATGCAGAAGCGTATTTTCAATTTGATTCTTTTGAGCACTATATCGCATCAGCCTTACATGGTCAGGCTCTAACAGATTTTAAAGAGGTTACAGCGAAAGTAAAAAATAATATTTTCTGGAAAACAAGAAGCAATAAAAATAAGTATCAATCAGCTTATAGACGCTCCATGCCGCAGTTTAAAAAATTTTTCAGAGATGATGTTCCTGATTTTGTATTTCTTATCCCCTATCTTGAATCAGCTTGGCGCCCAACGAAGGGAAGAAAAAAATCAGATTATGGTTATTGGCAAATGGTGAGTGAGGTCGTGGCCGAAATTAAAACATTAGATCACGCTTCCAAAGCCTTAAAAAAAGCACACCCTGATAAAATCCGCTCCGACCCCTCTTTGAGTACCGAAGCTGCTGTCATTCATTTAAAACGCTATTACTTTTATTTTCGTCATGTAGCGAACTTTAGCGAAGCCGATGCGTGGCTATTTTCAGTTACTGCCTATAACTGGGGTGCTGGAAATATCAAAAGAATCCTCTTAAAAATGCTTAGAGAAGGTGTTGTCAAAGATGAATCAGCCTTGCAGTTCTCTAACTTTTATCATTATCTATACCAGTCAAGTGAGAGTAACTCCGCAGATAGATCCATGCGCGTTGCATTGGAGTATTTACCTAACCTATGGAATATCTCCTTGCTTATTCGTAAATATCAAGAACAAAAATATTCTAAACAATCTCTCAAAAATAAGCATCATATAAAACACAAGGGATGAATTGTAAAGAGACTTAATCAGGTTTTCCTTATCGAGGTTAAAGCCAACGATCCTAAAAAAGTATAAATAAAGGGGGGGTGGGTGATATACTTTTCATATCAAATATATTGTATCACTCTTAAATTTATTAATAGCAAAAGACTATTAAGATTTCATACACATATTACCATCTGAGAAAAACTAAATGACTGATAAAAAAAACTCTTCAGAGTCTAAACAAGATGAAGTATATACAAATCATACTGAGCCATTCCCGCAGCCCAAAGATGGAGGGGCACTCACTATGCTTCTCCTTGTTATCTGGTATGCGGTCGTAGGTATAGCAGGAATGGCTTTGCTCGGCTTTGTTTCACTTTTTGTTGCTTGCATGGTTTAAGGCTGTATAAAAACCACATATTTTGTTATTGGGCTTTCTATCATCTACCATCTACAGTACTTGTATCGCTAGCTGATACCTCCTTTAGGAAAATCCTGATAAAGTCCAATTATTTTTAACTTGCCAAATCTACCGATATTTTCTGTGCTAGATTGTAATCGGCTTAATCAGGTTTTTCTTACGAAAGATAGTCCCGAAAAACACCTATCATCACACCTTGTATCTCTATCATATCTGCAGGATAGAACATAGATTCTAGCTGGCTATTTGCTGGGCGAAGTTCGACTACTCCAGTATCTTTCGGATGGTAATATTTTAATGTGGCTTCATAGCGATCTACCAATGCAACAATAATATTGCCTTCTCTGGCATGGTTTTGTTTTTGAATCACCACATAGTCTTCATCCCAAATTCCTGCTTCAATCATAGAGTCACCAGAAATTTTTAAGATATAGCGATTTGGCCCACAAAAAAATTGTGCCATATTGATATTCTGTTGGTCAGGAATAGCCTCTATCGGGCAACCTGCAGCTATTCGACCCATATAAGGCAGACTATTTTCATTTTCTTCATTGTGGCTTTTTAGCTGATAGGCAGATTTACCCTCTGCTTCTTCTAAGTAGTCATTATTGATTAGGGAGCGAATATGTTTATGTATGGTGCTACGTCCCACACCAACTTCTTGACCAATTTCTTCTAATGTGGGGAGATAACCCATTTGTTGGGCTAAATGTTGAATAGTTTGTAAGACGAGTGCTTGTTTTGATGTTAGCATGGTTTTTCTTCTCTAAAGTTCTCTCTTTGTTTACTTATCTAGGAGACTGTCCGAGAACTTGGATTGAAACGAAAACGCCAGAAATATTATAAGGTGGGCTTATCAAAAGAGGCGAATAGTTGTTCTATTTAACGAATTTGATAAGCTCAGATTATGATGTTTATGGGATTTGCAGTCAATTCTTAGTTCTCGGATAGCCTCCTAGTTACTTATAGCGAACAAAAAAGAAACTTGCAAGTTTTTTATGCTGAAACTAGTGCTTAATAAACAGAATAAAAAAAAACGATAAGCGGTTTATTGAGGTATTTTAAGCTTTATAATATGGAGTTATAATATCCCTAGGTAACTGAAAACATTAAAGTATAGTAGTATTCTTTAAGTGTATATTTATTGATACTAGATGATTTTTAACAGCTGAAAAAGTGATATCGGTCATATTTTTATCACTAAGTACTTAACAAACAGTGAATAGTGTAATACTATCTTTATCACGGGTGTCCTCTTGGGTATTCGTGAAGTAAGCGGGTTAGTCCCTTGAGCCTAATTACATACATCGGGAGTTCGAATAAGTTTTGTGTGCATGACCGCTACGGTGGTAAGCCTAATAAACTTACTAGATCACCCACTTGAGCCTTTTCGGTTCAAGGTCGATGTTTACTTCACGATACTTCGGTAGACACCCATTTTTTTTGTCTGTGTTTCTAACTTATTTTATTTATTGCGTTGTTCAGTCTTCCTTAAAACTCACAGGCTCTGGGTATTTTCTGCATATCTGCTTTTGAATCTATTTCTTTTGCCCAACTGAAGACTGGCGCGATAGTATTGGCTGATTCGTCATATTCAACCCAAAATACTTCTTTCTGTTTCTTTTGTGCTGTATATTTTGCATCGTATCCTAAAAACCTGATGTATTCAGCATGTCGCCTAGCTTTGTCCAAGTTATTAAAAGAACCTAATGCAATCGCATTTTTATAAGGCCCTGATGAAATAATTGTGTAGTCTTTTATTTCTTGCTTTTTAATATCCTTAATCACTTCTTCTGCTGCCTTTCTTGATGGCAATGGTTTTAAATAGACAAGAAAATTAAGTGATTGTTTGGTGTTTAGCTTTTTTACTGCTGTTGCCAAACCATAATTATTAATACGTCTTGATAAATAGTGAGCAGCTTTTCTTGTGCTAAATGGACCAAAACTATAGCAACGACTCAAGCCTGAATTTTTCGTTATAGAATCTGATATGGGAATTAGGGTAAGGCTCGGGATACCATCCTCACTAACGGGAGGAGGCGTATAAGTATAACGATTGATATAAGACCAGACAAAATAGAACACGTTTAGGCTGAGCAGCAGAATAATTAGGTTTATCAGTATTTTGTTATGGCTTTTTGTCATGCTTTTTCTTTATATTACTTTTTAAACTGCTTGCTGAAAAATCCTTAGACAACTCTCCGAGAACTAAAAATTGTAAGCCTTGCATAATTAAATTATTTTGCAGGCAGAAATCAGAATCAAGATAAGGATGAAGCAATTCAGCCGAACCACCGCATAAGAATTTATCAATCATCGTATTTTTCTCTTTGAGTTTAATTGCTTTTACCATGTTAAAACAGATATTTTGAATTGCACCACTAAGCCCCAATATGCTGGCACTATTAATTGCATCAACAGTATTCGTTGAGAATAAATTAGGCTCAAATTTATTCTGATTCTGTGCTTTTCCCCAAAGTGCTAATTGTTGCGTATTTTGCAATAAACTACTACTGCATAAATCGACACCTGGCAAGATTAAGCCACCTAGATGATTGCCCTGTGAATCAACTGCATCAATTGTAGTTGCTGTACCAGAATCAATGATAATACAGGCTTTTTGTTTTTTTTGTTTTTTATTGCTTAAATGATAGGCGGCTATCAAAGCAACAAAGCGGTCTGCACCTAATTTGTAAGGCTCATCATAAGCATTTACGATGCCAGATAATGATTCAATCGATTTAACCTGTTCAAAGACCAAAGAAAGTTCTTGTGAAATATTAGAAGCTTCATGATTAAACTCATCACCTAATACTGAAACCATAACAACCGCATCAATTGTATTTAGGTTTTTTTCTAATAACTTTCTGAACTGTTGTATTGCGCTTATTTGTTTTGAATTTTGTTTTGAGCTATGTTTTGAATAAAAACTGCGATACTGTATCGATAGCATGTTTTCTTCAAGAAAAGCCCATTTTAAACTGCTATTTCCTGCATCAATTAAGAGTATGTTAGTTATTGTTTCGCTGGCTATTTTCATATTTTATTTAAGGCTTTCAGCCTAATATCAGCTGATGAAAAAAATAACTCCTCGTTAGTTTTTGTGTCTATAAAACCGAGCCTTCCCTGTGAATCAATCCCACTAATTTGCCCCGTTAATTTATGACCTTGATGTAAAACAGTCACGATTTCACCATATAAAATATCCCAGCGATTCCACAAGTTAATAAAATGATCTTTATTAAGATTTTTAAATGAATCTAGGTGATAAGATAGTTTATTAATTAAGACAATAAGCAAATCATCTCTAAAAAAAGGCTGCCCCTGCATGGCTGTTTCGAGACTAACCACATCTTGATCAATTTGTGCCTGATCTTGTTTTGATAGCTTAAGATTTAAACCAATGCCAATCACAAGCTTTCCCGTTTGATTGACTGTTTCAACGAGAATCCCCCCCATTTTTTGCTGCCGCCAGAAAATATCATTAGGCCATTTAATTCCGTGCCCTTTAAGCCCTATGTCTTCCAATGTCTCAGCAATAGCAATGCCAACAAGCAAACCTAATAATGACCAAGTCTCTGGTATTTTATCAAAACACCAATAAAGTGAAAAATAAAGACTCCCTGACTCTGGGGACACCCAAGTATTTCCTCTGCTACCCCGTCCCGCGCTTTGTGACTCACTAATACAGATTTCGCCACATTCCCCATGCTTTAATAAATAACTATTTGTCGAGTCGATTGATTGAAAGTAACTGATTTTTTTAGTAGTTGTTTCTTGTTTTATACGATCTATATTCATACATTGTTTACATAGTCAGGCAAATACTTTTCTCGGATAAATCTAGCAGCAATCATAGCACCAAACAAAGCAATAATTGCCGATGCAATAAAAGTCCAAGTAGAGCCTAAAGATTCCCATGTGTTGCCACTAATCCAACTACCTAAAGCGCCGCCTAGGCCAAAACTCAAACCCGCATAAAGAGCTTGCCCTCTACCCTGCATTTGCCTAGGAAACAACAAATGCGTAAGGCTGATTGCAGTAAGATGAAAAAGCCCAAAACTGACTGCGTGTAATAACTGAGCTAAAATAAGTGCCACAAAAGTATCTACCCAAAGAGCTAAAATCATCCAGCGTAAAGCAGTAATCAGCATTGCGATTGTGTATAGACGATAAATACCAAAACGATGCAATAGCTTATAGGCAAAAATAAAAAGTACAACCTCAGCAACTACTCCTAGTGCCCACATATTACCAATAACTGTTCCAGAATAGTGGTGATCATCAAGATAAATACTGATAAATGTATAATAAGCACCATGACTCATAGACTGCAAAGCACAACTTGCCAATAATGCAATCACCATTGGTTTCTTCAATAACACTTTTAAATTAAGCTGAGTATTTGTTTTTGCTCTTTTGGTATTTTGCTTATCTTTTACTAGTAGACTCGTTAAGCCATTAATTATTAATAACACAATAAGTATTATTGGTAAGATAGCAATATCAAAGCGACTAATAACTACAGGCAAAGCAACCACCATCACAATAAAACCAACAGACCCCCAAAGTCGAATACGGCTGTATCGGTGTGTATCATCACCTAGATGATTAAGTGTTAATGCCTCAAACAATGGTAAGCTAGAATT
>JALSLM010000210.1 GCA_026988295.1 Thiotrichaceae bacterium | reverse complement strand
GCTGTTATGATGATATGGAACATGCCGATGTATTCGTACTCTGGGGCTCAAATATGGCAGAGATGCACCCTATTCTCTGGTCACGAATTACGGATACTCGTTTAACTAAGCCAGGTTGTGAAGTACATGTGCTTTCTACCTTCAAGCACCGTTCATTTGAATTAGCCGATAATGGCATTATTTTCCATCCACAGACTGACTTAGCAATTGGTAACTATATTGCAAACTACATTATTCAAAACAAAGCATACAATAAAGAATTTATAGATGCGCATTGTAACTTCAAGAAAACCCCTACTGATATAGGTTATGGCTTACGTGCCAGTCACCCACTTCAAAAGAAAGCTAAAAACCCCAATAAAGGCAAGCTTAGCGCAATCACTTTTGAAGAATATGCAAAATCAGTAGAACCTTACACACTTGAAAAAGCCTCTGAAATTTCTGGTGTATCCAAGAAAAAACTGGAAAGACTAGCTAAGGTTTATGCTGATCCTAAGAAAAAGGTTTCTTCGTACTGGACAATGGGTTTCAACCAACACACTCGTGGTGTTTGGATGAACAGCCTTGTTTACAATATTCACCTCTTAATGGGTAAAATCTCTGAGCCAGGCAATGGTCCCTTCTCATTAACGGGTCAACCCTCTGCTTGTGGTACAGCACGAGAGGTTGGTACATTTACTCATCGCCTACCTGCTGACTATGTAGTCAAAAAAGATTCACATTGTAAATTTGGTGAGAAAATCTGGAAATTACCTGAAGGCACTATTCCAAGACATAACGGCAAAGCCAATGGTAAAGAACAGACGGATATTTCAGGCAAACCAATGGGCAAGACGCTAATTCATGCGGTTGCCATGCATCGTGCCTTAAAAGACAAGAAAATGAACTGCTTCTGGGTATTATGTAATAACAATTTACAAGCAGCTGCAAACTTTAATGAAGAATCATGGCCAGGATGGCGTGACCCTGAGAACTTCATCACTGTTTCTGATCCCTACCCTACTGTTTCAGCAATGGGTGCTGACTTAATTCTACCAACAGCGATGTGGGCAGAAAAAGAAGGTGCTTATGGTAACTCTGAGCGTCGTACCCAGTTCTGGAGACAACAGGTACAAGCACCAGGCATATCAAAATCAGACTTATGGCAAATGGTTGAATTTTCAAAATATGTGAAAGTTGCCGACGTTTGGCCAGAGGACTTGATTGCTAAAAAGCCTGAATATGCAGACAAGACTCTTTACGATGTACTTTATACCAATGGACAGGTCGATAAATTCCCTAAAGTCCAAGTTGTCGATGAAGCAGGTAATAAATACGACAATAATGAAGCCGAAGACTTTGGTTATTATATTCAAAAAGGTCTTTTTGAAGAATATCGTATGTTCCAGTGGGATGGTAAGAAGAAAGGTCATGAACTTGCTCCTTATGAAGATTACCATGCGGCTCGTGGTCTACGTTGGCCTGTTATTGATGGCAAAGAAACCTTATGGCGCTTCCGTGAGGGTTATGACCCACATGTAAAAGCACTAAACCCTGATGTTAAAAAAGGTGATGTTTACTTCTACGGCAAAAAAGATGGTAAAGCCAATATTATCACAGCACCTTACGAGCCAGCGGCCGAGCCACCTGATGACGAGTACAACTTATGGTTATGTACTGGTCGTGTACTTGAACACTGGCATTCTGGTTCTATGACACGTCGCGTCCCTGAGCTTTATCGTGCCGTTCCTGATGCAGTTTGTTATATGCACAAGAAAGATGCGAAGAAACGCAGACTGCGTAATGGTGCAAAAATCAAAGTCACCAGTCGCAGGGGTAGCATTATCACCACGGTCGAGACTCGTGGACGTAATCAGCCTCCTGAAGGTTTAGTGTTTGTTCCTTGGTTTGATGCATCGCGCTTAATCAATAAAGTCACACTTGATCAAACTGATCCGTTATCGAAAGAAACAGATTATAAGAAATGTGCGATTAAGATTGAAAAAGCCTAATTTTATCTGAGTTTCCTAAGAAAAAAAGCGATCTGGTTTTAGCCAGATCGCTAATTTTTACTGATTAAATAGGAGCAAAACAAATAATGTCTAATTCTCAATCCAAAAACTCTCAAAAGAAAAGCAAGGTTTCACGTCGTCGCTTTTTAGGTGATATGGCGGGTACTGCTTGTGGTGTGGGGCTTTTCGGTTTGGGTATTGGTTTATATTCAAAATCAGCAAATGCTATAAAACCCTTGGCTATTCGCCCTCCTGGTGCGTTAGCTGAAGAAGATTTTTTGGCAGCCTGTACTCGCTGTGGTATCTGCGTGCGTGACTGCCCCTACGATATTCTAAAGCTGGCTCAAATTGGCGATGATGTACCTACAGGAACGCCCTACTTTACGGCACGTACTGGTCCCTGTGAAATGTGTGAGGATATTCCTTGTATTCCCAACTGCCCCACGGGTGCTTTAGATCACAGTTTAGTGGATATCAATAAAGCCAAAATGGGAGTCGCTGTCGTTGTTGACCAAGAAACCTGTATTGCCTTTTTGGGCTTACGCTGTGAAGTTTGCTTTAATGTTTGCCCCGTTCGTGGCAAAGCCATTACCATCGAACCCAAACACAATAAACGCTCAGGCAGGCACGCCATGTTTATACCTGTGGTGCATTCGCAAGACTGTACTGGCTGTGGTCTTTGTGAAAAAGCCTGTATTTTAGAAGATGCACCAGCAATCAAGGTTTTTCCTGAGCATCTGGCCAAGGGCGACTTAGGGCATCATTACCGTGTGGGATGGGAGCAAGAAAAAGCAAATGGAGGCAGTCTTATTAAAGCAAAAGACAAGCATCAATATAATTTGCCCGAAGGTGTACGCTATGACTACGAAGGCGTTGGTCTAATCACCGATGAAGCGGGCAACCCCATTATTGATCAATCATTAATTAAGCCTAAACAAAAAACTGAGCTAAAAGAAAACAAAAAACCAGTCTCAAATAACCCGCTAGACATCCTCAATCAAGGCATTAAGGAAGCAGAATAATGGTAGCGGCAAAAAAGAATGAAATCATTGGCAAAGAAGCCATTGAGAAAAAAGGCTGGTGGCAGTCTTATAAATGGTTGCTTTTAAGGCGTTTAAGCCAAATAAGCATCTTATTGCTATTTATGTTAGTGCCTATCTGTCGCTGGTTAAGCCCAGAAGCAGACTGTGCTTTAGGATGGATTATTAAAGGAAACTTAGCCTCAAGCAAAGTATTTAACACCATTCCTTTAACCGACCCGACGCTGTTATTGCAGATGCTTGCTTCAGGCTTTAGCAAAATTGCAATGGATGCCATTATTGGAGCAATCATTGTTTTAGTATTTTATTTTTTAGTGGGTGGGCGTGTTTTTTGCTCATGGGTTTGCCCCGTAAATATCGTTACCGATGCCGCCTTTTGGCTACGTCGTAAGTTAAAACTAACGGGTGGTGCACGTTTTTCTCGTAGTATTCGTTATTGGGTTTTAGGCATGATTCTGGTGCTTTCAGCAGTAACAGGCTCGCTTGCCTATGAGTTAATAAACCCTGTATCCATGTTACATCGTGGTTTATTTTTTGGTATGAGTTTAGGTTGGTTTGTCATAGTGGCAGTTTTCTTATTTGATTTATTTGTCGCAAAACGTGGCTGGTGTACACATATTTGTCCAATGGGTGCTTTTTATAGCCTCGTTGGAAAAGTTAGCCCATTAAAGGTGCGAGCCGATGCGCGATCCGCCTGTGATGATTGTGGAGAATGCTATGTTGTTTGCCCAGAACCACAAATTTTAAAACCCGTATTAAAAGGTGAAGAAAAAGGGATTTTTCCCGTAATACAAGCGGGAGAATGCACAAACTGTGGTCGTTGTGTTGATGTTTGTGCCGAAGAAGTATTCCACTTTGGATTGCGTTACAAAAATAATCAATCAAAAGTGAATAAGGCTATTGGTAACAAACATGAAGTTATAACCTGAATCCGTGATGTCACTACAGCACAGGACGCAAGCTATTGATTCATCACGGATTCAGTTGTAAGTTAATTTATTTTAATATTTATTAAAGTCTGATGGAGGCTGTTATGAAAAAAGCATTATTGGTAACAATCGTTGGGGCATTTATACTATTTCAGGCTCCGCTGGCGTCGAGTGAAGAAAAAGTATCCTCACTAAGGGGAGATCATGAACTAGACAAGCCTGCAAAACCCATAAAAAGAAAGAAGCAGAAAAAATCAGGCGATGGCATTGAAAGAAATTGGAAATTACAGCCTCCCAGTATTCCTCACAGTGTCGAAAAAGATCGTGTAAATCTAAAATATAACACCTGCTTAAAGTGTCATGCAAAAGCCAATGCAGAAAAAGAAAAAGCCCCTGCTGTTTCTGATAGCCACTTTGTTACCCGTGATATGAAAGTACTCGAAAAACTTTCTCCACGCAGATATTTTTGTCGACAATGTCACACGCCACAAGCTGATGTGAAGCCATTAGTGAAAAACACCTTTAAATCCAATGATATTGAGCTAAACAATTTGTTAATAGAAAAAACAAAATAGATCATAATAATTTATACCTGAATCCATGAGTCCAATACAGATAGCAGAGGATAAGATATTGGTTTAGCATGAGATTTAAAAAATCTCACTAAATCTTAGCTTCACCCTTAGGTTAAGTGGGTGCTTTTTCAAGCTCATGATGACTCAATAGCTTATTCACTATACCGTAGTAGACTCACGGATTCAGCTTATACACAAGGAGAAATTAAATGTCGCAGATGAAAAGCCCTAAACGTATGGCTGGTTTTTTTATAAAAGGAACTTTATTAACAGGAATTATTCTAGGAATTTTATTCTGGGGTGGTTTTAACTGGACTCTGGCAATGACTAATACAGAGCAATTCTGTATTTCTTGTCATGAAATGGAAGAAAATGTCTATCAAGAACTTCAAGAAACTGTTCACTGGAGCAACCGTACAGGTGTACGCGCTACCTGCCCTGACTGTCATGTTCCTAAAGACTGGACACACAAAATCATTCGTAAAATACAGGCTTCAAATGAAATTTATCACAAGCTACTTGGAACAATTGATACCCCTGAAAAGTTTGAAAGCAAGCGTCTTGAGCTAGCACTGCATGAATGGAAACGCATGAAAGATAGTGACTCACGCGAATGTCGTAACTGCCACAACTTCGGTTCTATGGATTTAGAAAAACAAGAGGAGCGTAGTGCAGAGCGCCATGATCCGCATGTATGGGAAGTTCAGGATGGCAAAGAACCCACTAAAACCTGTATAGATTGTCATAAAGGAATTGCACATAATCTACCCGAAGGTTGGGAAGAAGCTGCAAAAAAAGCAGGTTTACAAGACTAAGCATACCAGCAAGTTTGGTAAAATTAGTATAACCCAAAAAATCTAAAAAACAGGGGGGATGGGTATTTTAAGACTTCAACCAGTGATTTTTTAATATTTCTGGCATTCCTTGCTGTAATTGCTTCCTCCCCTGATACGGGGAGGGCTGGGGAGGACTCAGATTAAACTTTTTACACCTCTATGACTTGTAGTATATGATTTTGTAGCTTGTATTTTCGTTTCAATCCGAGTTCTCGATCAGCCTCCCAGGAGGCTGTCCGAGAATAGAGAGTCTACTGCGGAAAAGCTGAATTTAGCTAGATTCCCCCCCCCCACAATATTTGGTGAATAGAACAACTATCCCCCTCAAATTGGTGAAAAATCTAGCTCAAATCAGCTTTCCCTCGCTACGACTCCTATTCTCGGTCAGCCTCCTAGATATTCCTGTATTAAAGAATGCTTGGGATTATTCAGAATTTTTTGGCCTTCGCCTATTTCCAAAACTTTTCCATCATGTATAAAAGCAACACGCTCTGATGCGATTAAGGCATCATCAGGTTGATGACTCACAAATAAAGCTGCCATTTTATTTTTTTTAAGCAGTGATTTAATTAATTCAATAATTTCTTCTCGCATTGCAGGACCAAGTGCTGCTAGTGGCTCATCAAGCAAAAGAATTTTTTGTTTCCTAACCAATGTTCGTGCCAGTGCTACGCGCTGTCGTTGACCACCAGAAAGCTGTGCTGGCAAACGTTTTTCTAACTCAGACAAGCCCACATCATTTAAAGCCTGAGATATTTTTTTAACTTCATTTTTATCAAGCTTGAGAGAAGGCTTGATACCTATCGCAATATTGGTAAACACATCAAGATGAGGAAATAAGTTATGTTCTTGAAAGACAGTGGTGACTGGGCGTTTTGCAATAGCTAACTGACTTATATCCTGTTTATTAACCAATATTTCACCTGAAATAGGTTTTAAAAAACCTGCAATCAAATTAAGTAGCGTTGTCTTTCCTGAGCCACTTGCGCCAATGATACTAAGTATTTCACCCTCCTTAACCTGAAGGTTGAAACACATTTTCATATCACTCAATGTCTTCTGTTTTTTAGGTAGATAGGAGTTATCATTACGATAAACATATTTCAGCTCATTAATAACCAGCATTTTTTTCTCCGCCAACTTTTCTGCTACTTTTGCCACTAATTCCTCGTTCGAGTAACCAGAATGTGAGTAAGCAGCTCGCTAACAAGAATACTGCAATTACAGCTGCTTGGGGCATTTGATAAGCTGACAAGCGTTGATACAATAACAGTGGTAGAGTTGCTGTTTCGGGTGTTCCAAATAGTGCTATTACTCCTAAATCTCCCATTGCCATTGCTGTAACTAGTGCAAAAGACAAACCTAAAGGCTTGCGTAACAAGGGAAAATCAATTTGCTTAAAGCGTTGCCAGCCTGATATATCAAGGCTTTCACAGAGGCGTTGATAACGCGCAGTGTTTTGTCGCATGGCTGCTCCTAGCGTGCGGATAACAAAAGGTAAGCCCATAATGCCATTAATGAGTATCACTATCAGAATAGCCCATTCAAAAATATTAACCCATTTGCTTAATAATATAAATAAACCTGTCCCAACAACCAAAGGAGGCACAACATAAACGACTGATCCTGATAATTCAAAAACTTGTGCCATACGTTTATTTCCCAAATATGCTTTTTCAGCACTTGCAGAAAGTAGTATCCACCCAAGAATAATAGATATACTGGCAGCACTTAAGCCAATTAATAAACTAAAAGCGGCCGCTTGCCATAGTTTGGAATCATTTAATACTTGATATACAGGGCCTTTAGCCGCATCAATTAGCATTGCAACTAAGGGTGATACAACAAAGATAATAGCAATCAAGATGAATAATAAAGAGAGTAGCTTATTGCCTTGAGCTACCACTTGACTATGAATATGCAAATTCGCTTCAACATCTGGAAGACGACTAAACCAAGCGGCAATAATGGTGATTAATATGGATAGAATAAGTTGTATTATCGCCAATAAAACAGCTTGCGCAGGATTAAAATCAAAGCGTAATGACTGATAAATTGCAACTTCAAGCGTTGTACTTTTAGGACCTCCACCCAGCGTTAAAACAACAGCAAAACTGGTCATACAAAGCATAAATATTAATACGCTAACACCAGGCAGAGTTTCTCTAAGAGCTGGCCATTCGATATGTCGCCACTGCTGCCAGTTTGTCATACCAAACTGCGCACCTATGCGCCAATACTGCTGTGGAATATTATTCCAAACGGGTAAAAGCAAGCGTACAGCAAGTGGTATATTAAAAAACAGATGCGCCAATAAAATACCATTTATGCCATAGAGTTTGCTACCTAGTGGAATCCACCCCTGTGAACCATAAACTGAAACTATGCCTAATACGGCAACTACAGCAGGCACAACTAAAGGCAAGCCGAATAACCCCAAAATAAGAGAGCGCAAGGGAAAGTGCCCATAATGAGCAAAAGCTCTGGCAACAACCACGGCAATTCCAATACTTAAAAAAGTTGATAAGCTCGCTTGCCAGAGGCTAAAAAAGATAACTTGACGAAAATAGTCGTCTTCCCAGAATGCAAATAAATTATTAGTATCAAAGGACTGATTGCTAAGAAGATCATTGGCAAAGAATAGACTAGCAAGAGGTACTAGAATAAAAAGCATCAGCAAAAAAATGACGATATATGCTATTTTTATTTTCATATACCTGAATCCATGAGGCGAATGCGATTGCAATCAAGGAGTATATACCCATCCCCCCCAGGGCAAACGCATTAAAATCATAAGCCGAATAACACTTTATAGCGGAATTTGTCATTCCAAGCTGCTTTAAGTCTTTTCTTTTTAATGCTTAGTTTTGAAGCTTCTTTCTGTA
>JALSLM010000209.1 GCA_026988295.1 Thiotrichaceae bacterium | reverse complement strand
GTTATTTAGAAATGGGAATTTTTGACCGACATCTGCGCCAGATGCGACGTTATTACAAAGATAAACGAGATTACTTTCTTTATCTAGCAACCGAGCATTTGCCTAAAAATATCCGTATTACGCATCCCGAAGGTGGCTATGTGATATGGATAGAACTCAGCAAAGATGTGGACAGCATGGTGCTATTTGAACAAGCTCGTAAGGAAAACATTAGTATTGCGCCAGGCCCACTGTTTTCTGTAAGTGGTCAATATAAAAACTTTATTCGGATGAATTATGGCAAGGCAGATAAAAAACAATTAGAAAAAGCGATGATTATTTTAGGGAGGCTGCTTACTGAATAAGGACAAATTTGTAAACCTGAATCCGTGAGTCCAATGCGGATAACAGGGGATAAGATATTGGTTTAGCAAGGGATTTAAAAAATCTTAGCTTCACCCTTAGGTTAAGTGGGTATTTTTAAACCCATGATGAATCAATAGCTTATTCACTGTGCCGTAGTGGACTCACGGATTCCGGGTAAATATATACAAATACCCATCCCCCCCTTTTTTTGCATTTTTTATGACACAGAGCCTATAAAACAGAATAATCATAGAGCTACAGAGTTTTAAATCATAACCAAACTTCCCTATTTTACTCTTTCTTTTTACCTGAATCCGTGATGAATCAACAGCTTGCGCCCTATACCGTAGTGATTTCACAGATTCAGGTTTTATTGCCTCTGAAATTTTAGCTACCTGTCGGATTACGCTATCGCTAATCCGACCTACAAAAACACTGATTTAATCCACTGCCTTACACTTTATAAAATATCGACGCAACCCAATGAGTACAAGTGGTAGCAATAAAAACCCTATTGATCCAGATTTCTTAGAGCTTACTGTATTATCATTTTTTACAATAATGACTGTTCTGCTCAATGAGCTAGAGTTACCAGCGGCATCTGTTGCTGTGTATGTTAAAACATAAGTTCCTGGATTATTTGTATCAACCGCTCCTGTAGTACTCACATTTACATTTCCATCAATATTATCTTGCGTACTCACACCAGGGTCTATAAAACTATCACCCTCTGTCAATGTTATGGTTGAACTGCCATGTAAAGTGATAACAGGTGGGGTGGTATCAGCTGTGGTATTAGAAATAACTTTTACAATACGCATTTTACTTGCAAAATTACCTGCGGCATCACTTGCTGTATAAGTGAGAACATAACTATTTGGTTTGCCGATATTAACTGTTCCACTGACTACTACACTAACAGCACCATCATGATTATCTGTAGCGCTAAAACCTGGTTCAATATAAGCCTGTCCAATATTCAGAGTAATAACACTATTACCCCTCAACGTGATAACAGGTGGGGTGGTATCAACCACAATTTTCGGCATAACTTTTACAGTTCGTATTTTGCTATCTGCCCTATTGCCAGAACTATCTGTAGCATTATAGGTGAGCTTATAAGTCCCAACGACTCCTGTATTTACAGCACCTGTTTTTGACACTGAAACAATCGTATCAATATTGTCAGTTGCTGTTGCACCTGCATCTATATATGTATTTCCTTCTATTACTTCTATATAACTTGCTCCAATAAGAGTAATTATTGGTGGAGTATTATCAATTATAGCTGTCACCTGCACGGTACGAATTGATGTTGCAGTATTTCCAGCGGCATCTGTTGCGGTGTATGTAATTGTGTATGTTCCCACGACTGATGTATTGACGCTTCCTGAAGGGACAACTGTTACCGCTCCATCTATATCATCTTGTGCTGTCGCACCAGCATCGGTATAGCTTGTGCCTTTTACAATACTGATTGAGGATGAGCCATTAATTGTGATTACTGGTGGAGTGGTATCAGCACTTGTTGAGCCTTGTTGAACAGTGATATTCCCTGATGAAATCTGGAAGAAAGGCTGATTGCTACAGGCGACCATAACACGGGCATTTGTCATTACGGGTGTTGTCGTAGGTACAACTAGCGTCTGACCTCCATCATTATCAGTATTTTCTAAGAGCGCATTCTTTGTGCCATCTTCACGAATTAGCTGAATATCTACTTTGCTACAGTTAATTGGAGCTGTATTTGTTCCTCCGGTAGCCCAAGTAATATTGACTGCTTCTCCTGTTGTGAACATTTCAGCAGATGATTGTGATAAAACCCTAAATATACTTCCTGTATCTCTTACTGTGATTGTTTTTAGGTCAGAATCTACGCCACCATTATTATCACGTACTACCAAGGCAAAATTCACATCTCTAACAGTTGTTGGCAGGGTTTCACCTATTGTATGAGTTCCTGCAAATAAATCACTCAAACGAGGTATATATCTATTTATCTTAGCTGAGGGCAATAGCATACGAATAATCGCATTATCACCCATATCTATGTCTACTGAGGATGCACTACCTGCGTCAATTTGATCCCATGAGTATGTTAGCCCACCTGTGGCAGAAGCCTCTAATAGAAAAGGTGTGCTTCGTGGAATAGTACCGTCTGTGCCTGCATTAGCGACAGGCTTCTGATTGCCGGTAGAACTTCTAGTGCCACAACTATTACCTCCGTTAATACGAGTATAGTTATTGATTTGATCAATACTCACAAAATGAAATATAGCATCTGAATCCTTTTGAATATCATCTGTACCACATAAACCACTATATGACATGATGGTGCTACCACTACCAGGTTCTACAGCTGTTTCTGCTGTGCGATTAGGACTCGCACAAGAACGTTGCTCACTGTTAAATGTATGAGTTGCCCCAAGCTGATGCCCCATTTCATGGGCAGCAAACTCAATCGCAAAAATCTCACCTTGTGGATCAGGGATACCTGTAACCCCACCCCCTTTATAGTTCTCTTGACAGGTTGCTCCTACATAAGCAAGACCACCTAGAGGACCCTGTGCAAAAACGTGTCCAATATCATAATTAGCAGCACCAAAATTACTGTTTAGGTTGTTTATATTCTCAGCAACCATAGCAACTGCATCAGTATTCGAATAAGGATCAGTTGATGCATTGGTATAAGCTAAACTACTGTCGCTAACAATTTCTAATTTTATGCCTAAATCTCTCTGATAGATTTCATTGACACGATTAATCGTCGTGATCATTGATGCATAAGCTGAACTAGGCGTTCCACCCTGACTGTTAGTGTATTCAGCTGTACCAGCAATGGCTAAACGATAGGTAATTAAATCTAAAGCGGGTACTTGAGCTAGTTTTTTTCCAGATAATTCTTTATTTTCTGTGCGCTTAAATTTTTTGTAACTAAATTTTCTATTGCTAAATAATGGATGCTTATCATGTGTCTGACAATTAAACTCTGTTTTAAACCATGAAATATTCTCTAACTTACTAAGGCTTTGATATATACCTTTGCTATTGGTTTTATCAGGATCAATATAAACAGTATCACCATCAGGCATATTTAACATGCCGTGAAAACCTTTTGAGGTAAAATCTAAGCGCCCACTAATAACGGGGTTATCTACACCTTGTACACGCCATGTTTTAATTTCTGGATATTGTGCCGCTATATCAGGGGATAATATCGGTGAATTAAAAACCTTGAGCCGTGTAAACTTTCCATTGGGCAAAGGTAATTCAATTTCTGTCTGGAAATTAATGGCTTGCGAAGATCGTGATTTCGCTTTTTTAGCTGATAATAACTCTCTTAAGCCTCCCTCATTAAGAGTAAGAGTACGTTTTTTTAATGGTTTTTGTAATAATCGCTGTGACTTTGCTTGTAATAAGGAATCCTCACCAACATCATGCCATAATAAATTTGATGCAGGGTCGGCAAAAGTACTAGTACTTACAAATAAACTAAGAAGAATAACAATTTTTTTCATAATATTTTTTTCACGACAGGGTTTAGGCAAAGTATGCAATATTCAAACTGAACCCCAGCTAAACGAGGAAAAGAATAATTTATTAGCCCGCTATTTCTGATAACTAGGTATATTAATCACAAGATATTGATTTAAAAGATAAATAAAACAAATAGCACTAATACTATTCTAATCCATGTAGAAAACAAATATTTTAATTAATATCAACTGCTTGCAACTTATTTGTACGATCACTTATAGCCTTTAGCGACTATTAGATAAATGGTCAATTACATTTAGTATTCAAGGTAAATACCTCTCCTTTTATGCAAATCATAGGAAAACATCTAAAAAAAGGGGGGATGGTGTGTATTCTTTAAGGAAAACCTGATTAAGTCGATTAGAATTTAGCGCAGAAAAACCTGTCTCTATTTTTCACGAAGTGAGACGTAATAGTCATTCTATTGTGTCGACCTTCATGGAAAATATCAGCAGATTTAGCAAGCTAAAAATAATTGGACTTGATCAAGATTTCCTTAAGTACTTATTTTATAATCAAAGCATTAAAATACTGGATTTACTTATGCACATTATCATTTTTTTGCTTGTAGCTCTGGCATTGTTCCTTTACTTTCGTTCTGTAAATTCTAATACTTCTGATCCTCAGGGGGCTCTTGATAGCAGTCATCAGCTTGAATTAGGAGAGTCGACTAGTTTTGATAATAAAAATGTTGCCTACCTCTCAAAAGGGAAGCTCTATTGTAAAAATCAGAATAATCAGATTGAAGAGATTCATAGCGAATATATTCAGAAGCTTATAGACCGAATTGAGAAGAAACAGCAACAACATGGCTGGAAAGAAGGAACAAGCTGGGGAACAACTCCAGTCGGAGGTGTTCGAGAATTTAGTGCAGATAATATTGATGTTCATTTTGCTGCGGCTGAAATACTTCCTGAAAATAAGATTCTTTATTTTTTAAAAGGTGAAGGCTTTGGTGGCTTATTTCGCTATGATTTAAAAAGCAAAGAAGAATTACGTATTTCACACCATCAAAATTTAGACTATAGCGACCTACGTTATGATCCAAGTCGTAAACAAATTCTTTGTACCTCCAACTTAAGTAGTGGAGTTTCTAACATTGTTTTAATGGACGAAGAAGGTGACTCATCGCATGAATTAACAGGTGGTGATACTGAAGATATTTCTCCTTGCTGGCTATCAGATGGAGCGGATAACGCAAATGGGAATAACCAAATTGTATTTCAATCAATGGGGTTAGCCCGTAGCGCAGAGGGTTTTGTGATTGCTCGTGGCCCAGCTTCCATTCAATTATTGGACACAGACAAGGGGGAAGTAACTCCAGTCTTGGAAAATAAAAACTATGACTTTCTTGACCCTAAAGTATCCAAGCAGGGAGATTTGTATTTTATCCGTCGCCCTTATGACACAGATCAATACAAAACAAGTAACCTATTTTTGGATACCATTCTGTTTCCATTTCGATTATCACGCGCTATTTTTCACTACCTAAATTTCTTTTCATTAATGTATTCACGCGAGCCATTAAGTAGCGCTTCTTCACCTTATGGTAAAGCTGATATGAAGGATATTATGCTTAAAGGGAAACGTATTGATGCCGAAAAGGCACTAAAGAAAGGGCATAATATTCAGGGAATACCATCATTAGTGCCAAAGACTTGGGAGTTAATTTGTCGCAATCAACACGGCCAAGAAACCGTGCTGGCAAATTCTGTATCATCTTATGATTTAAGTGCAGATAACAAAATAATCTATTCAAATGGTTATGGTGTTTTTAGCTTGGAAAATGGTGTATCAGCTTTAATTTTTAAAGATAAACTAGTGTCAGAAATTATTGTTTAGGGTAGGAGGCTGTCCGAGAATAGAGAATCTACTAGGAGCCTGTCTGAGAATAGGAGTCGTAGCGAGGGAAAGCTGATTTGAGCTAGATTTTTCACCAATTTGAGGGGAATAGTTGTTCTATTCACCGAAAATTGGAGGGAAATCTAGCCAAATTCAGCTTTTCCGCAGTAGACTCTCTATTCTCGGACAGCCTCCTAGCATTTATAAATAATGAGGGGGATGGTTCCATGATACTTTATTATATCCATGACCCTATGTGTAGTTGGTGCTGGGGATTTCGTCCCGTTTGGGATATGATTCGCCAAAACTTATCAGACAAAGTACAAGTCAGATATATTCTTGGAGGATTAGCTCCAGATAGTGATGCCCCGATGCCAATAGTAATGCAAAAGGAAATTGCTACTCATTGGCGTAAGATAAAAAAGCATATACCTGGCACAGAGTTTAATTTTGATTTTTGGGAAAACTGCCAACCTCGTCGCTCAACCTATCCTGCGTGTCGTGCTGTTATTGCTACAAGAAAGCAACACAAAAATGCGGAATTAGCAATGATCAAAGCCATACAGCACGCCTATTATCTACAGGCAAAAAATCCTTCAAATGAATCTGTTTTGGTTGATTTGGCGGTGTCACTCAAGCTTGATAAGGAGCAATTTATTGCAGACATAAATAGTCAGGCAGTACAAAATGAATTGGATCAAGAGATTAGCTTTTCTCGTCAGATTGGCTCACAAGGATTTCCTAGTTTGATAATAAGCAATGGTCGGGAATATAAAATGGTACCTCTTGACTATAATAATGCTGAGACGGCATTAATATTTATAAATAGCAAAATAAAAAATTACTAAAAAAAGGGGGGGGATGGGTATGATTATTTCTATACCTCTATTTTCTACCCATAAGGATGAGAACAAGCAGTGGATATAAACTTAGCAGACTTTCTTAAGTCATTTGTGGCAATTTTAGCAATTATTAACCCTATTGGAATAGTGCCAATATTCCTTGCCTTGACCACAGGTGAAACACCTGCAGAACGTAAACATACTGCCCATATTAGTGCTTATTCTGTGGCTACAATATTATTAATGTCTGCTTTTGCAGGGGAAGCTATTCTTGCTTTTTTTGGTCTTGGTTTGCCATCATTCCGCGTAGGTGGAGGGATACTGGTTTTATTAATGGCTATTTCAATGTTGCAGGCTAAGCAGAGCCGATTAAGACAAAGTCCGAGTGAAGCAGAATACGCAGAAGAAAAAGAAAATGTTGCTGTTGTTCCTCTAGCTATGCCACTTATGGCTGGCCCTGGTGCGATCAGTTTGGCAATTATTCATGGTCATCAGGCAATTTCAATGCCACAAAAAATCATACTTGCTTTGAGTATTCTCTCGGTTGCTTTGGTTGTGCTCATCTCCTTACACTTAGCAAAACCGATAGGTAAAGCCTTGGGCGTTACTGGCTTGAATATTGCCACTCGAATTATGGGTTTAATACTTGCTTCTATCGGCGTACAAATGATTGCACTGGGCTTAATCAAGTTATTACCGGGATTAGCGGGGTAATTTATTCCAATCTGCCGATATTTTCCGCGAAGATCAACGCAATAGAATGACTATTACGACTCACTTCATGAAAAATAGCGACAGATTTTTCTACGCTAAATGCTAAGCGACTTAATCAAGTTTAAGTGATATATGAATAGGCTATATTGAAACTAAGCGTCGCAACTCAACTGGGTTTATTAATACAATATGACTATCACGCACTTCCAGCAGACCTTCTTGGCAGAGACGTTTGAGTGTGCGTGATAGCGTTTCAGGCGTAACAGATATACGAGAGGCAACAACATGTTTTGGGATTGATAGATTTATTTCTGAGCGCTCAATATTTTCAACAGGAATATTTTCTAGCAAAAAGCTAATAAGACGATAAGTCGCGTTATGTAGACTTAAACGGTCTATCTCACCCAAAAGATTATGCAATCGTAAGCTGAGCGTTGCCATCACTTTAAAACAAGTTTTAGGGGAGCACTCAAGTATTTTCATATAGGCATTAGCATTCACTTTTAACACCTTTGATGTGGCTAGTGCCGTCGCATTAACAGGATAACCAGGTTTACCACTAAATATCACTGCTTCAGCAAAGGATGTTCCAGGATTGATGATGTCAACCACCTTTTCTGTACCTTCAAAAGACAACAGACTTAATTTGACTTTACCTGATATTAACAAGAAAAAATCTGTGGCTGGCTCCTGCTGCCTAAACAACACATCATCCAACCTACAATCAGAAACACTTGTATGTTCGAGTATTTCTGAAAATTGCTGTTCGGTTAAATCTCTAAAAAGAGGACACTGCCTCATTCTATCTCGCAATACTACTTCTGATTTCACTTATTATAATCCCTATTTTATTTTTAGTTTAACCACCTAGGAGGCTGTCTGAGAACAATCACTTCTGCAATCATCAAAAGCCCTTTATTTTCTTAAAAAACAAATGATTATTTTTTAATCACAAAATGGCGTGTTTTTAGCTTGTTTTCGTCGTTTTTAC
>JALSLM010000208.1 GCA_026988295.1 Thiotrichaceae bacterium | reverse complement strand
AAGTTAACTACCGTGTTGGCCATCGTTTTCTTTTCCAACTCCTTATTTTTAGCTTGGTTGGTAGCTCACCCTGATAATGTAAGCGGAGAATCTATCGTACCAACAGTAATCACTGAGCAACCAGCTGCCTCTGTTCCAGCAGACATGCCTGGCGGAACAGCACCAGCAGCTGCGCCAGCCAATAACGGTGCGCCAGCCAATAACAGTGCGCCAGCCAATAACAGTGCGAGTAGCAGTGCTCCAGCTAATAACGCACCAACAGATATACCAAAATAGATCAACAAAAGCCGATGTGGTGAAATTGGTAGACACGCACGCTTGAGGGGCGTGTTGCGCAAGCAGTGCCGGTTCGACTCCGGCCATCGGCACCATTTAAAGAGTCCTAGAAATCCTAGGACACTATTAAGCCCGCTACTAGCGGGCTTTCTTATGCGCTTTTATAAAGCCCCTTCAAGTAGCGTAGAGCGGTGAGAAACTTTACAGTGCTGTCCTGAAATATTGATTTAGCTCCGTTTGAAGGGAGTGATTAGAAAAATTGAGAATAAGCTCTATGAAAATTGACAGGGTAAACTAACAGGTCAGCATGAAATCTTTGGGCAGTATAAAATCACACCAATCACTACTGGCTCGTAGTGACGAGAACACCACGTTTAGAGTTGGGGTTATATATGAGTGAAACTTTCCTTCCCTGATCTTCTCCTGTAAAAAAGGTTTTTTGAGCAATCGCTTCAGGTTGCCACCAACTTGCAGGAGGATTTTCTGTAAAAAAAACTATTTTTAAATGGTTATCATCGAGCTCTATCTGTTGTAGCTTTTTGTCGATAATATATTTCTCTACGGGTCTACGCCCCACGCTAAAGGAAAACCAAGATGTGCGTTTGCTATTTGAGCTTTTATTGAGTGCTTGAACATCTGTAAATAACGTATCAGGGGAGTTAAACCACTGTTTAAGAGCAATCGCAGCGGCTTCTGGCTTGGCTACTCTAACAACATCCTTGGGCATAGGTAGTAGCTTTTCTGCCACGAATGGGGTAACTGCTAAAATAAATCCAGCAACGATAGCTAGTACCATAAAAATGGTAGTAAATGTTTTCATAAATTAAATAAGTTTTTTGTATTTAATAAGGTCTGTTCTGCAACATCACTTAAAGATATACCCCGTAGATCTGCGATAACTTGAGCGACGATAGGCAGATAGGAGGGTTCATTGCATTCTCCATAATGGCTTGAATCTGGCTGATCAGGAGAGTCCGTTTCTAATAAAATGGACTCCAGCGGCAAAACCGTTAGCAGCTTTCGTAATTTAGTTGCACGAGTATAAGTGATTGGACCACCAAAACCTAAATAAAAACCTAAATCAATTAACTGTTTTGCCTGTTGTTCACTGCCAGAAAAACAGTGAATAGAGCCTTTTAATTGTGGAAATCGGCGAAGTTCACGCAATACAATATCTAAAGATTTACGCGCATGGATGATTACAGGAAGCTGAAATTCATTGGCTATTTCTAATTGTTGCACAAAGAGTTTTAGCTGAGCGGATTTATCAGGCCCATCAATAAAATAATCAAGCCCTATCTCACCAACTGCCACTGGCTTTTGCTTTTTAATTATTGTTTGTAAAAGCTCCAAATGCTCATACAAGTGCTTATCCATAAACATAGGGTGCAAACCATAAGCACTTGCAATAATGGGGTATCTATTTTCTAGCTCCGTTATTAAATGCCAACGATCAGCAATGGTTGCAGAGACTATAATTTTTTCCAATCCAGCTTTTCTAGCGCGCTCTATTATGGTCTCTCGGTTGCTATCAAATTCTGGAAAATCTAAATGACTATGACTATCTATAAAGCGCATCTTAATTAATTCTGTTGGTTGTATAAGACCTGAAACCCTGATCAAGTCCAATTATTTTTAGCTTACTAAATTCTAATCAACTTGATCAAATTTTATTCTATACAAGAATGACTGTATCATTAATCACAGGAGGCTGTAGTTTACACCACTATATTTGTTGGCTACATATCCATAATACCTTAACCTATCAGCTATTAATCTACACGAGTAAACATGCCTAATTCAATCACCCTTAAATTTAGCTGCCCTGACCAGCCCAATATATCAGCTTCAGTATTAACTTTTTTTGCCAAACATGGATACAATATACTTGAATCTTCACAACATGAAGACCCGTATAGCAATCTTTTCTTTATGCGTACTGTATTTTCACCATTAGCAAAAAAACCTCTTCCAATTGAAGACTTACGCGTTGAATTTGCTATATTTGTAAAGCAATATAAAATGCTTTGGAATATACGCGAAAACAAGATTAAACCACGCATATTGATTGCAGTATCAAAATGGAATCATTGCCTAAGCAACCTTCTAAATGCTTGGTCACGCGGTGTTTTGCATGCTGATATTGTGGGAGTCGTATCAAATCATGAGGATTTAAAAGCACTTTGTGACTGGTATAAAATCCCCTATTATTATTTTCCTGTAAGCAAAGAAACCAAACCAGAGCAAGAACAAAAAATCTTGCAGTGCATGAAAGAAAACAAAGTTGAATTATTAGTTTTAGCACGTTATATGCAAATTTTATCAAATAATATGTGCCAACAACTTATAGGGCGAGCTATCAATATTCATCACTCCTTTTTGCCTGGCTTTAAAGGAGCGAAGCCCTATCATCAAGCATTTGATCGAGGCGTTAAACTCATTGGAGCTACAGCACATTATGTAACAGCTAACCTCGATGAAGGGCCTATTATTGAACAGGCAGTAGAACGTATTTCACATGCAAACCTGCCTGAAGAACTGGTTGAAATGGGTCGTGACATAGAAGCTGTTGTATTAAATCGTGCCGTTAAATGGCATTGTGAAGATCGTGTTTTATTAAATGGAAATAGAACCGTGGTATTTAGACGCTGAGGGTTATAATCAATACAGAAAAGTGCAAAAAACAGGGGGGATGGGTATGTATATGACCTGAATCATTGTTTTAACAGATACATCTATTACCCATCCCCCCCTTTTTTTACATATTTTGTAATGTAGAGAATCATATTCCTTCTCATGGATTTATGTAAATTTCAAATATTGTAACCTGATACGTTATGAGTTACAATTATTCGATGATACAGAGTTTTAAGCATAAAGGTCTAAAGTTATTCTTTGAAACGGGTCGCAAGTCAGGTATTCAACCTAACCATGCAAACCGTCTAAATTTAATTTTAGGTCGGTTAAATGCTTCTACATCACCAGAGGATATGAATTTACCAGGATTATTCTTTCATCCATTATCGGGTGATCTAAGTGAAACGTACTCTGTAAGAGTTAATGGAAACTGGCGTGTAACTTTTAAATTTGAGGGAGTTCATGCCGAGATTGTAAATTATGAAGACTATCATTGAGGTGAAATTATGTTAATGCACAATCCTCCACACCCTGGCGAAGTATTAAAAGAATTATGCATTGAGCCATTAGGAATAACGGTAACAGATGCAGCAAAAGGTCTTGGTATTAGTAGGAAAACCCTATCTAGCATACTTAATGGTAAGGCTGGTATTAGCCCAGAAATGGCTGTTCGATTATCTATAGCTTTTAATACCTCTTCTGAAAGTTGGTTAAACCAACAGTCACAGTATGACCTCTGGGAAGCTGAGAAACATAGAAATGAGCTTCATGTGACTCAACTTTCAGCAGCCTAAAAATATTAATACGTCAAAAATTAAAGGACAAATATGGATGCCTCGCTAATTTCAAGTAGTTTTTTAAGCATTTTTCTGGGTTTTATAGTTTCATAGCAACATAATAATGTAGAATCCCTGTTATGAATATTTCTACATTACTTGATGAAAAAGTCAAACAAGCATTGGTCGCCGCAGGCGCAGATAAAAACTCTCCAGCTGTAATAAAAGCCTCTTCTCGCCCTGAGTTTGGTGATTATCAGGCTAATGGGGTGATGGGCGCGGCTAAAAAGCTAAAAATGAATCCGCGTGATCTTGCCGCAAAGGTTTTAGAAAACTTAGATTTATCGGATATTGCGGATAAACTCGAAATTGCAGGGCCGGGATTTATCAATATCCATCTTAAAAATGATTGGTTGGCTGAGCGTCTGCAAAAGACCTTAGCTTCTGATCATTTGGCGATTGAGCAGGTAATAAAACCAGAAACGGTTGTAATTGATTATTCTGCCCCTAATCTTGCCAAAGAAATGCATGTCGGTCATTTGCGCTCTACCATTATTGGTGATGCTATGGCGCGTGTATTGGGTTTTATGGGTCATAAGGTTATCCGTCAAAATCATGTTGGTGATTGGGGTACGCAGTTTGGTATGTTGCTGACTTATATGGGTGAGTTACAGCAGCAAGATGAAGAGCTTTCTATGCAGCTGGCTGATCTGGAAAAGTTTTATCAAGCAGCTAAAATTCGTTTTGATAAAGATGAGGCTTTTGCACAACAGGCGCGTGAAAACGTGGTTAAGCTTCAGGCGGGTGATCCTGATTTTTTAAAGCTTTGGCAGCAGTTTATTGATATATCTCTAAGCCATTGTGATGAGATTTATAGCACGTTGAATGTCTTACTAACTCGTGATGATGTGATGCCAGAGAGCGCCTATAATGATGATCTTGCTCAAGTTGTTAAAGATTTGGATAAGGCGGGAATGCTCACTGAAGATCAGGGCGCGCAATGTGTCTTTATGGATGAGTTTAAAGCTAAAGATGGCAAAATCACTCCCATGATTGTGCAAAAATCAGACGGTGGTTATTTGTATGCAACCACTGATTTGGCCGCTTTACGTTATCGCCATAATGAGCTGGGGATGAATCGTGGCTTGTATTTAGTGGATGCACGTCAAGGCTTGCATTTAAAGCAGGTTTTTACTGCGGGTAAAAAGGCAGGTTTTGTTCCTGAGGAGACTCAATTAGAGCACATGGCATTTGGCACTATGATGGGCAAAGATGGCACGCCATTTAAAACCCGCGATGGTGGCACAGTCAAGTTGATTGATTTGTTGAGTGAGGCACAGCAGCGCGCTTTTGATTTGGTTACATCAAAGAACCCTGATTTGGATGAGGCCAGCCGCCGTGAAATTGCCAAAACAGTGGGTATTGGTGCGGTTAAATATGCTGACCTTAGTAAAAACCGTACTTCTGATTATATTTTTAACTGGGATACTATGCTCAGTTTTGAAGGCAATACTGCCCCCTATTTGCAATATGCCTATGCACGTATTCAGAGTATATTTCGTAAAGCAGGTGAGATTAACACCAAAGCAACAATCATATTAAGTGAGCCACAAGAAAGGCAGCTCGCCACTAAAATATTACAATTATCTGAAATCATAGATATTGTCGCTAAAGAAGGTACGCCTAATTTATTATGCAACTATCTCTTTGAATTAGCGGGTAACTTTATGACATTTTATGAGGCTTGTCCGATTATGAAAGCTGATGAAGAAACCCAACAAAGTCGCTTAAAATTAGCGCAGTTGACAGCCGAAACCCTAAAAACAGGTTTGGATCTTTTAGGTATTGATGTAATGGAAAGGATGTAGCTTGAGTTGGCTTATTACTCAATAAGCTATTGGTATACATACCCATCCCCCCCCTTTTTTTACATTTTTTATTTGCGGGTTTGGCATCATAAATAATTGCTAATCATCTGTCGGATTACGCTATCGCTAATCCGACCTACGAAAACTTTGTGCATTTATATACCTGAATCCGTGAGGTCACTACGGCACTGGACGCAAACTATTGATTCATCACGGGTTTAAAAAATACCCGCTTAACCTATGGGTGAAGCTAAGATTTTTTAAATCCCGTGCTAAACCAATATCTTACGCCCTGCTATCCGCATTGACCTCACGGATTCAGGATATAGCTAATTATTTGAAAACTCAAAAGAGTCTGTGAAGAGTTGTTCTGCGGGCAATTGCTGTTTTGTGAAGCTGTCTTTAGCAGTCTCTATCATGATAGGTGGTCCTGCCATATAGATATCAAAACCAGAAAGGTCTGTGAAGTCCTCAATAACAGCGATATGCACAAAGCCTCTACGACCATGCCATTCTTTATCATCATCTTTAACTTCTGATAATACAGGAGTGTAACTAATATGTTTATGTTGAAAAGCCCATTTCTCGGCAAGGTCATTACGATATAAGTCAGATTTTGTACGCACTCCCCAATATAGATGAATTGGACGGGTGTCTTCTTCCTCAATTAATTGCTCAAGCATGGCCTTAATCGGCGCAAAACCAGTGCCACCAGCCACTAAAATAATAGGTCGATTTGAATTCTCACGAATATGAAAGCTTCCAAAAGGACCTTCAAAGCGCAATATGGCTTTTTCTTTCATTTCATTAAAAACATGCTCTGTAAACTTTCCGCCTTCTATATGACGCAGGTGTAATTCTAAGACTTCATCATTTGAAGGTGAATTAGCGATAGAAAAAGCACGACGACTTTTATCTCTGAGAATAATTTCTATATATTGCCCTGCCTTAAAAGCAAGACGCTCAGCTTCTGGTAATTTTAGGGTCACTTCCATAACATCATCAGATAGCTTTCTTAATGATGCGACACGAGCAGGCAAGGTCTTAATCTCAATTTCAGTTGAGCTACTGACTTCTTTTATCTCAAGTGTTAAATCAGATTTTGCTACCGAAACACAAAAAGCAGCTTTTCCTTGTTCGTGTTCATGTTCCATAACGGTGAGTGGCAAACCTTCAGGGTATTCAATTTCTCCTGTTATAACATTGCCAAGACAGGTTCCGCATGAGCCTGAGCGACAGCCATACGGAAAAGCAATACCTTGTCGTAATGCTGCATCAAGAATATATTCATTTTCTTCAATATCAAATGAATGACCACTGGGTTGAACAGAGATGTGATATGTCATAATTAAGTCTTTTCTAAATAGAAACGATTATCAACTATTCTTAGACTGCTTCCTAGGATAAAATGCATCATTTTGAAGATGGTGTATCCCCTTGTACCAGACACTCGCTGAACGCCTGAATAAGATTAAAGTCAATGATTATTCGAAATTACTTAAAAACTCACTTACTGGGCTAGAAAAAGAAAGTCTTCGTGTGAATACTGAGGGGAATATCTCCCAACGCCCCCATCCTATCGAGTTAGGTTCTGCTTTAAAAAACCCTTGGATTACGACCGATTATGCTGAGTCTTTACTTGAGCTTATTACCCCGCCTTGTGATCGCGCTCATCACTCACTAGATTTTCTGTTGGATGTAGAGACCTTTGTTTATCATCATATTAAAGATGAGCTTCTATGGACAAGCAGTATGCCCTGCGTTATTCGTGGCGAGGATGATATAAGCATTGCATACTATGGCAGTAGCAACGCTGGGAAAATGAAATCAGTCTATCGGCAGGGATTAGCAGAGCGTTATGGCAAGTTGATGCAGGTGATAGCTGGCATCCATTTTAATTATTCTGTTCCCGTAGATTTTTGGCCTGCTTTTCAGGAGATTGAAGGCGAGACGACTAAAGCACCTCAAGATTTTATCAATGAACGCTATATGGGTATGACGCGCAATATTCAGCGATATGGCTGGTTAATACCCTATCTATTTGGAACCTCTCCCGCTATTTGTAAATCTTTTTTAGCTGGAATCCCTAAGCCTGAAAGTATGGAAGTGTTTGATGATTATACTTTTTATGAGCCTTGGGGAACCTCACTGCGAATGGGGGACATTGGTTATACCAATCGTAAAGAAGATAAGCGGGGCATAAAAGCAAACTACAATACGATGGAGGCATATATAAAAAGCCTTCGAGATGCGATTAATACACCACATGAAGCCTATGAAAAAATAGGCTTAAAAAAAGGTGATAAATATCTTCAATTAAATACCAATATCCTACAAATTGAGAATGAATACTACAGTAGTGTTCGCCCAAAACGTGTTTTAGAAGGGCTTGAAAAACCCACAGATGCGTTAGAGAGACGCGGCATTCAATATGTAGAACTGCGCTCAGTTGATATTAATGCTTTTCGCCCTGCTGGACTGACTCACCAACAACTCTACTTTTTAGAGCTTTTTATGCTCTTCTGCTTATTGCAAGAAAGCCCAGAAATTGATGCAGCAGAAGCGAAAGAGATTGATGACAATCAGAGCCTAGTTGCCCACCAAGGCCGCAAGCCTAAACTTGAGCTCCAGCGTAATGGCAAAGCGATTAAGCTAACGACTTGGGCTAATCAACTTTTTGATGAGATGACCGGTGTTGCCCAAATACTTAACTCAGTTCATGGTGAAACCTGT
>JALSLM010000207.1 GCA_026988295.1 Thiotrichaceae bacterium | reverse complement strand
GCAGAACATCAGCTTCTTCTGCATTATCAGTGAGTTCCATGCCATCTGAAGCATTTAGCACATCCAGCATTTTTGCTGAATCATACTCGTTCATTTGACAACCATGTGTTTGTATAAAAATCTTACTGGGCATATTATAACTTTACCAAAACTATCAGAACCAACTATTATCTGTGATGTCTATGTGCTTATCGACAAAAAAATAAAAATATGTAAAAAAAGGGGGGGGTGGGTTTACTATACTCTTTACAATAAAGAATACATCCCTTGGTCACAATTTATCAAGTATTGATTAGTTGTTTGAAAAACAAGCAAAAACACACTATACTTGGCAATGCTAACAATAATTATTATGATGATAAAGAAAAAGATCAACAAGGAAGTAATCCGCAGTTTATCTCTCATTAAGGAAACCCTGATCAAGTCGATTAGAATTTCCTTTAACCTTCTTACTAAAGTACACAAGGGGAAAAATTATGAAACGGGGAACTTTCATACCAGCACTTTTTGTTATAGTGCTCATTACATTTGATATATCATTATCAATTGCTCACGCAAAAACAAAAATAACAATCTACAAAGTCGCTAATGTCACATCAGGTAAAAACTTACGCTTGCGAGCTTGGCCTAGTCCAAAATCTCGCATAAAAGTCTCTTTGCCGTATAATGCAAAAGATATTATAGCAACAGGAAAAAAGAAAAAACTTGGCAGAACACAATGGCTCGAAGTTTTTTGGAATAAAAATAAAGGCTGGGTCAATGCTAAATATCTTAAGAAAACAGGTGTTTTGCTAAAAACAGCCATAAAATCAGACGTAACATCACCCATAAAGGAAAAGCACATAGCAAAGTCAAGAAACAAAGCAACAAAAATCAACTCAAGCACCAAGCGAAAAATATCTTCACGCAATACTCGCTCAATCAAATCTAAAAATATACCTATCGAAATGCCACCTCAAGAATTTGGCGGAGATCGCTACGATCAAACTCTTGAAATGAATGCAAAAGAAGTAAAAACAGCTTATACGCCTAAGAACAAGAGCAGCCACAAGCTGATCTGCAAAGGCATATCACCTAAGCCTTGGAACATGAAAATGAGCGTCAGCGGTAATACCATGAATATTACTTTTCTAGGAAAGCCCAGCTTAAAAGTACCTCTTCGCTATAATGACTGGACATCAAATAACAAAGTTCGAATGAGTCTCGGTGGCAATAGAGGCAGAAACTCAGTCATAGATGTTAACCTTGAAAGAACAAACGCCTGCCGAGTGGGATCATCCAAAAAGCGTTATCGCTATGAAATTAAAACAACAATCAATAACAACTTTTATTCAGGCTGTTGTCGTTAGAGACAACTTGATTAGAACTTAGTACAGAAAAATCTGTCATTACTTTCCTTGAAGTGAGACGCAATAATCGATAGATATTACTGATTTCCATGAAAAAACATAGATATAATTGGAAGTCCGAAATAATTGAAATTGACTAAGCTTTCCCTGAAAGCATGTCATGCTTTTCTGACATAACAGTTCTGTTATGTCAGAAACCTCTCAATCAGTTAAAATTTGCCTTTTCATTGGTAGTGATTTTTTTAGTCTTTCAAAATCTTTTTTTGCTACATAATAAAACATTTCTTTGCCTGCGCTATCCCATAGCACGACTAAACCTTTGGATGGGAAGAGTAGGTATTGGGCGGTTTCGTTGATTTTAATGGTTTCTTCTGGCTTGCCAAAAAACTTGATTTGCTTGATTTCATAATCGGCTACGGGCATATAAATCAAACGCCAGACACGTAGATCATTGGCAATGCGGGTATTTTTAACGCTGAGTTCATATTTCCAGTGGTTGCTGGGGGTTGAATCTCTGCCGACCTGTTCTTTGAGCATGGTTTTTAAAAATGCTTCATCGGCATCTATTTCAGCCACTAGGCGTGCTTCTAAAAGACCAAATTTCTTTTTGCCAAAATAGGCTTCTAGGGTGAGTTTGCCTTCCTTTGATTGAAAAAGTGCAGGCTCAGCGAGTAGTTGCAAAGCAAACATCAGTTCTTTGAAGGTGGTTGTTCCAATATCAACACCTAAAACATGGGTTGCGCTATCTGAATTTGCTGTTACATTCCAAGGTAGATAGGTTTTGCTTGTTTCTTCTGTTTGGGAGTCACAGGCAGTTAGTAATAATAAACCAATAATAATAAAAGTTCTCATTTAGGTGATCTCAAAAATTAAATCAAATTAGGGTATAATACCTGATTCACTTTAAAACCCCTCGATAATTCACAATATGAGCAAAACAGAAACTGTTACTTTAATTGATAACTCTACAGGCAAGCAAATTGAGTTACCTATTTTACGCCCTAGTAATGGGACTCCCACCATTGATGTGCGGGGTCTTTATAAAAAAATGGGGTATTTCACCTATGACCCTGGTTTTTTATCGACTGCAAGCTGTCAAAGCTCTATTACCTTTCTTGATGGTGAAGAAGGTATTTTGCAGTATGCTGGCTATCCGATTGAGCAACTTGCTGAACACAGTAGTTTTTTGGAAACCTGTTATCTATTATTAGATGGTGAGTTGCCAAATGAACAAGAATTCAAGCAATTTAGCACAATTATTACCTGCCATACGATGCTACATGAGGCATTGAAACGCTTTTATAGTGGCTTTCGCCGTGATGGTCACCCAATGGCGATTATGGTTGGCGTGGTTGGTGCTTTATCGGCATTTTATCATGATGAGATTAATATTCATGATCCTCAAGATCGTATGATTGCGGCACATCAGCTTATCGCTAAAATGCCGACTATCGCTGCTTGGTCATATCGTTATGCTAATGGTTTGCCGTTTACCTATCCTGATAATAATCTGAGCTATGCTGAAAACTTTTTACAGATGATGTTCAGTATGCCAACCGAGCCTTATAAGGCTGATCCTTTTTACGTGAAAGCTCTTGATTTGATTATGATTTTACATGCTGATCATGAGCAAAATGCCTCAACATCTACGGTACGTTTAACGGGTAGCTCTGAAGCGAATCCATTTGCGGCTGTTTCTGCGGGTATTGCATCACTTTGGGGGCCGGCACATGGTGGTGCGAATGAATCAGTGATTCGTATGCTGGTTGATATTGTTGAATCAGATAATGACGTGCAATATTATATCGACCGCGCTAAAGATAAGTCAGATCGTTTTCGCCTCATGGGCTTTGGTCATCGGATTTATAAAAATTATGATCCACGCGCGCGTATTATTCGCAAAACCTGCCATGATTTATTGGAGCACCTCAATAAAGAGGGTAAAGATAACGAGTATCAAGAGCTTTTCGATACGGCAATGGAGCTTGAGCGTATTGCGCTTAAAGATGATTATTTTGTTTCACGTAATCTTTATCCCAATGTTGACTTCTATTCGGGTATTATATTGTTAGCAATGGGGATTCCACTAAATATGTTTACTGTGATATTTGCCATGTCGCGAACTGTTGGCTGGATTTCCCACTGGAATGAAATGATACAAGATCCTGAGTCGCGTATTGGTCGTCCTCGACAGCTTTATAATGGCGCATTACCGCGAGATTATGTGCCACTCAATAAACGCTAATGAACGAGCATTTAATAACTTTTAGGAGATAAAAATGAATTTAGATAATGCAATGTTTGCCTTTGCTGGCACAATGATTTTAATCAGTGTTGTACTCACCCAATACGTTCACCCAGGCTTTATGTGGTTTACCGTATTTATTGGTGCAAATTTATTGCAATCAGCTTTTACAGGATTTTGCCCTGCTGCAAAAATCCTTGGTATGTTCGGCTTTAAATCAGGCTGTGCATTTAAAGGCAAAGAGTAAAACATTTAAAACTGTAGGTTGTGGCTGAGGTACGAATCCCAGCATTATAAATGCTTGTTGGGCTTCGCAAACTCAGCACCAAGCTACAACCTGAATCGTATAATACAGATTCAATTCGCTATCAGCATTTTTTATAGCTTCAATATCTGTATATACCCATCCCCCCCCTTTTTTTACATATTTTAGAATTAAAACAAGATGAGCAAAGACAATCGTCTACAACAACTCACTCACTGGATTCAGCAAGACCGACCTAATGCAACGATAGAGGTTGCCTCAGCCGATGCCAGTTTTCGTCGTTACTTTCGAGTTACGCACAACAATAGCAGCATGATCGTAATGGATGCGCCACAACAGCAAGAAGATTGTGCCGCTTTTATTGATATTACTCAGCGATTACACAATGCAGATGTTTACGCACCAGAGATTATCAAGCACGATTTAGAGCAAGGCTTTCTATTGATGGAAGACTTGGGTGATACACCTTATCTCAATAAATTAGATGATAGCAGTGCGGATAAACTCTATGGGGATGCTCTCAATACCCTATTAAAAATCCAGCAAGCTGATACACAGGGTTTACCTGAATATAATGACAAGCTTTTGCAAGATGAAATGCTGCTGATGCCTGAATGGTTTTTGAACACTCACTTGGGTATTGTGCCGACAGCTGAGCAGCAAAAAATTATAGATCGAACACTTACCGTTATTAGCACATTGGTTTTGCAACAACCTCAAGTTTTTGTGCATCGTGATTATCATTCACGAAACCTTATGCTAACAACGCACAATAATCCTGGTGTGATTGATTATCAAGATGCCGTATTCGGGCCGATTACATACGATTTAGTATCACTATTGCGTGATTGTTATATCAGTTGGTCAAATGAAAAAATTGCCGAGTGGCTATTCGCCTATAAAATTAAGGCAGAAGCCGCAGGTCTAATGGATAAAGTTCCTGAGGCTACATTTATACAGTGGTTTGATTTTATGGGCTTGCAACGCCACATAAAAGTGCTAGGTGTTTTTGCACGTTTAAATCATCGTGATGGCAAAAGCAACTACCTAGACGACCTGCCGTTAACATTACATTATATTATGCAGGTTGGGAATAAATACCCACTGATTCGCCCACTAATCGAGTTATTCAATCAATGGGAAATCCCCCAAAAGATTGGCATATATAAGCCATGAAAGCAATGATTCTAGCGGCAGGACGCGGAAAGCGAATGCGCCCTTTAACTGATCATACACCCAAGCCATTATTAAAAATTGCAGGAAAGCCACTCATTGTTTGGCATATAGAAAACCTCAAACAAGCAGGTTTTCAAGATATTGTAATCAATATCGCATGGCTCGGTGATCAAATCCCTAAAGCCTTGGGTGATGGCTCACAGTTTGGCGTAAATCTGATCTATTCAGATGAGCAAAATGAACCTAATAAAGGTGCGTTAGAAACAGCAGGCGGAATAATTAAAGCACTCCCTTTGCTAGGCGATAAACCTTTTCTGGTTGTTAATGGCGATGTATGGTGTGACTATCACTACAGCAATCAAAACCCACTCAAAGGCAATGACCAAGCCCACTTAATATTAGTCAACAACCCCAACCACAACCCTAAAGGTGACTTTGCACTTTTTAATAATCGTGTTGATGTTGAATATAAAAGTAAAGATCAAGATCAAAGTAAACTCACCTTTAGCGGCATCGGCTACTATCACCCCGAACTCTTTAAAGACCTTCCAGAACAAAAACTAGCACTTGCCCCCATCCTACGCAAAGCCATGCATAACAATCAAGTCAGCGGCGAGATATTTTCTGGTGAATGGCATGATATAGGCACACCAGAACGACTTAAAGCATTGGATTTATTATTGTGTAATTCCTGAGCAACTTAAGGAAAACCTGATCAAGTCCAATTATTTTCAGCTTCGTGAAAAATAGCGACAGATTTTTCTTCGCTGAATTCTAATCGACTTAATCAGGTTTTCCTTAACGGCAGAACAGACTCACCGTAGCCCATCTTCTTTCAAAGCCATCGCTCTACGGTATAAAGCATTCTTTTTTTGACCTGTGATGTTTGCTGCTAGGCTTGCGGCTTGTTTTATGGGGAGTTCTTCAATGAGAATCTTTAATAAATCTTCCGTTGTTGTGGTGATTTCTTCAAGGTTTGTATCATCCTCCTCATAAGCTGCAACCATTAACACAAATTCACCTTTTTGATGTGTAGGGTCTGCGACTATCCATTCTTGTAGACTCTTTAAATCTCCACGGAAGACTTGTTCATACATTTTGGTTAGCTCGCGAGCAAGCACTACGCTACGATTATCTCCAAAAGCCTTTGCCATAGCTTGAATGGTTGGGATGATACGATGACAGGATTCATAATAAACTTGTGTACGAGCTTCTTTTGCATTGGCTTGTAGCATTTTATCGCGCCCTGTTGACTTCGCTGGCAAAAAACCTTCAAAGCTAAAACGATTAGTAGGCAAACCAGCTATTGATAGGGCAGTGATGATTGCACTAACACCAGGAATTGGGGTGATTGTATAGCCTGCATTTGCCAGATTATTAACGAGATGATAGCCAGGATCACTGATGAGCGGTGTTCCAGCATCGCTCACTAATGCAATACTTTCACCAGCATCTAAGTAATCTTTGATTAATCCAATTTTTTGTTGTTCATTATGCTCATGGAGTGCTTGCAAATTTCCTTGAATACCGAAATGTGTGAGTAGTTTTCGGGTATTTCGAGTATCTTCTGCAAGAATTTTATCTGCCTGTTTTAGAGTCTCAATGGCTCTTTGTGTTATATCACCAAGGTTGCCAATCGGTGTCGCTACAATATATAAGATTCCTATATTATTTTCTATGCTATTTACTAGGCTATTTGTTTGTTTTTGTGGAACTTCTGTATTCTTAATAGTCATAGTTAATAGTTATCGTTAAGCATAATGGGTTATAGTTACAATATTGTATATTGAGCAGTTTATAAGGTGAAAAAAATGAAAAGAATTAAAAAAAGAACTCTTCTACTTCCTGTATTTTTATGGCTAGGTGCTTGTTCTAATGTACCTACAATACCCAATATTGTACCTCAATTAAGAATTCCTAATGTAGGTTTTAATCCGCTTCCAAATGGCAAAGAGGTTCAACAGGCAAATACATTTTTAAAAGCGGGGAAAAAACGTGACGCAGCGAGTGCTTATTTTTCAGCGTCAAAAAAATATCGTTCACCTGAGCGTGAGCGCTTAATGTTGCAGGCGGCTGAGCTTGCCGCAAGCTTTAATGATATTGATTTAACCCAACGCTATCTAGCACCCGTCAACTATTCTAGCCTAAACACTGAAAACCAAGCGCGTTATCGCTTTACTCAGGCACTGCTCGCTAAAAATGATAGAAATTATCAAGAGGTATTGCGTATTTTGCCCCAGCGAGTTAATGGTTTATCAATAGCTTTAGCTCAAAAAATTCTACGAACACGAATGGATTCTGCCAAAGCAAGCCAAAATAAACTGGCTCTAGTACAAGAATTAGTTTTACAAGAAGCAACTCTTTCAGAAGAGTACCAAATCAAACTGAATAATGATCGTATCTGGAATCATGTGCTATTAATGCCTCGACAAGAGCTTGATAGTGCAAGAAAGACAATGAAACACCCTGTTATAAAAGGTTGGCTTGAGCTAGGCTATCTTGTCAAAGGCTTCAAAGGTAGTGGCAGTGTTAGCCCCATTTTTCGTATAAAACTTAAGGATTGGCAAAAACATTATCCAACCCACCCTGGAAATAGAAAAGTAGAGCAGTTATTAAATTACAAACCTGCTGCCAAGGTGACTCCTTATCTAGGTGGTGTAAAACCCACTAAGTAAAATCTGAATTTGTGAGGTCACTACGATACAGAGCGCATTGAGCTCACGGATTCAGTTAAAAGGAAATAGATATTTTTGAAAGAGAAGCAACTACCATTATTCGCTAAGCTGAAAAAGTTAAGTCAACGAAAAATAGCGGGCGATAAGGCGGAAGATCAGGCCTGTCAGTTTTTAAAGAAAAAAGGACTAAAACTAAAACAAAGAAATTTTTCCACAAGATTTGGTGAAGTTGACTTGATTATGCAAGATGCAGATTGTCTAGTCTTTATAGAAGTTCGTTATCGCAAAAACCGTGATTTTGGTGGCGCAGCAGTGAGTGTCACACCCAAAAAGCAACAAAAAATCATAAAAGCCGCACTTGCTTATCAACAAAAAAATGCCCCACAATCATCCATGCGTTTTGATGTACTTGCCATTGAAGGAGAGGGCAAAAACCAGCAAATTAACTGGATAGAAAATGCGTTTTATGGGTATTAAAGCTGAATAGATTTGGTACAAAGTTAAGAAATTCAATATTACAAAGCTTGCTGGGCTTCGCAAGCTCAGCACCAACCTACAACTTTAATATTCAGGATCAATCAATTAGGTTTATATTTAGACTTAATAAACTCAATAAGCTCTTGTTTTAGTCTTGCACCGATCATAAAAATACCATCGTTAGTAATCAGCTCATGACTAGGATTACC
>JALSLM010000206.1 GCA_026988295.1 Thiotrichaceae bacterium | reverse complement strand
CTTTAATATTCAGGATCAATCAATTAGGTTTATATTTAGACTTAATAAACTCAATAAGCTCTTGTTTTAGTCTTGCACCGATCATAAAAATACCATCGTTAGTAATCAGCTCATGACTAGGATTACCCGCATACTCACCAAGTTTTCCATCTTCAACCTTGAAACCACCAATAATATCTTTTGGTTCTATGGCAGCACTTAGGTCAGGGACTCTTTGATCAATAAGATAAACCCAAGAGCCTTCTTCTTGATGAGGGAGTTGTGATAATACAATATTTGAATAGCGACCAAAATTCTCTAAAAATTGATGTAAAAGGTTTATAAATTCTGGATTTGCTTTAAAGGAATCGACCACAAGATTTCCTTCACTATCTTTTTTATTATCAGAGAAGCCACCGACAACAGCCAGATTCATAAGACCGTGCTCACTAATGAAGTCCTCTGGTAAGATGCTGTACAAATAAGCTTCTTCGTTATCTTTATCAGTGATGCTGATCATACCGCCTTTTGCTTCTTCTATTACCTCTTTAGCTTTATCTTCAGCATTTCCTTCAGCTTTTTCTTCGGTATTGTTTTTATCTACATTCATAAATGAGCCATTGATTTAATTACTTGAGAATCGCGCAATAATAAACGCACTAGCTTAATTTGTCTTTTCCTTTTTTATAACGTAGAGACGCAATGCATTGGAGACGCAAGCATTGCGTCTCTACTATATCGTCATTCCCCCACATCGTCATTCCCGCATGTTTGTAGCGGGAATCTCGTTATATATACACACAATTCATACACAAAGTTCAAATAAACCCCCGCTTAAAACATGCGGGAATGACGGTGGTGTGGTGCATGCGGGAATGACGGTGTGTTATATTTTTGCATCGTGAATAGCACGGTAGACTATGATAAAAAGTGCAAAAAAGAGGGGGGATGGGTAATATAGATAATAGATACCCATCCCCCCCTTTTTTTACATATTTTGTTTTATTTGACATACCGACCGGTATGTATGAAAATGATTTATTGTGAATCAGAATATATCTTGTGGGAATGATAATTTTTATAAGAATGCAACCAAGATGGCTATTCACAAAATAAGTTGTACCTAATTGAGGAATTCTTAACAGTGAAAAGCATACGACTAATAATTATTCTAATTGTGCTGGAAGGTTTGTTTGTGAGCTTTGCTTCAACGGCTTTGGCAAAAACGGATGATAATAAAATTCTTGTTGTTGGTGTGACCCCTCTTTCGACTTTGCTTTCAACGGAAAAATATAGCGCACCTGCTAATATTATCAGTTTGAATCATGCTGTTATTAGTGCTGAAATTACAGGACGTGCTCTTAATATTTTCGTCGAAACGGGGGCTTATGTAAAACAGGGAAAAACATTGCTAAAACTAGATTGTAGAAGCTATATTCTTGCAAAAAAACAAGCTCAAGCGGGTTTAAAAGTGGCAATTACTCAGCTAAATTATGCTAAAAAACAATATATTCGTAATCAACGTCTGTTAAAACAAAAAACCATCCCTAGAGAGCTTTTTGATAAGGCAGAAGCTGCACAACTCACTGCTCTGGCAGATATTGAGCTGAAAAAAGCATCTATTGAGGCGACTGATTTAAGTATTCAACGCTGTCAGATAAAAGCACCTTTTTCAGGTCAAATTACAAAACGTATGGTGCAAAAAGGGCAGTTAGTCACGGCTGGCACGCCTTTATTACAGTTAATGCAAAATAATCATCGAGAAATAAAAGCAACTTTATCGAGCGCAGATTTAATTAAACTTGAGGCTGCCAAAGAAATAACTTTTAATGTTGCTGAAAAGCATTTTAAAACCTCGATTCGTAGTGTTGTTCAGAATATTGATGAGCTAACGCGCACGCTTGAGGTTCGTCTTAAACTACCAAAAGGAGCAAAGTTAGCTGCTGGTTTATCGGGTCGGATTGAGTGGAGTAGCGCTAATAAGCAGATTCCCGCTGAGTTTGTTATTCGACGCAATAATCAGCTAGGTGTTATGCTTGCAGAAGATGTTGTTGAAGGTATTGGCAAGGCACGTTTTGTTCCCTTGCCTAATGCTAAAGAAGGGCAGGCTGCGAGCATCTCTTTGCCTAGCCATAGTGCTATTATCACCAATAACCGCTACCGTGTGCAGAATGGCGAAACAATTAAAATAAAAACTTCATTGTCACATCGTCTCTAATCAATCATTAAGCCTCTAATTATTAAAACAAGACTAAAAAATAAATGTACGCCAAGCTGATACAAAACCATGTTCTTGCCAATCTCACTTTTATATTAGTGTTGATTATTGGCTATCTGTCATATCAACAGATGCCCCGACAGCAAGACCCTACCATTAATTTTAATTGGATAACCATTATCACGCTATTGCCAGGTGCATCAGCTTCTGATGTTGAAAGCCGCGTGACTGATGTATTAGAGGATGCTATTAATGGTATTCCTGATATGCGTTTTGTCTCTAGCAATAGCCGTGAAAATACCTCTAGTATTCTAGTGCGTTTTGAAGATATGGATGTGCGCACCTATGACAAGCGACTTTCTGATTTGCGCCGTGAATTACAAAATGTTCAAGACCTACTTCCAGATGAAGCGACTGATACTAGGATTATAGAAATCACATCTGGCAATGCTTTTCCTGCCGCCCTAATTGCTATTAGCGCACAGGATTATGATGAGAATTTGCGTAAAAGGGCGCATTCAATAAGAAAGACTATAGAGCAGATGTCAGGCGTTGATCGAGTTGATGCCGTTGCCTTGAATGATCCAGAATTACAAATTAGCTTTATTCCTGAGGCTCTTGAATCTTTACATCTAACGCCAGGTCAATTAGCTGATTCACTCAAACTCTGGTTTCAAGATATTTCAGCAGGAACAATGAATGTAGGCAAGCAAAGTTGGTTGGTTCGCATGGTTGGCAAAACCAGTGATCCCTCTAAAGTGGCTGATATGCCTCTCCCTAGTTTAGGTGGTGAGATACCTTTATCGCGTGTAGCCAATATTCAACGGGCACGCAAAAAATCATCACAAGAAGTTCGCATGGATGGCAAGCCTTCCGTTTTGCTTTCTGTGCTGAAACAAGATAATACCAATGTCATTGAATTGGTTGAACGCCTCGAAAACTGGGTTAATGAGCAAAATCAAATAAACACAGCCAGCGGTGTTAGCATTAAAATGGTTGATAACCAAACGCTACCCACAGTAAAAGCGATTAAAATCATGCAAAGTAATGCCTTGATCGGCTTGTTACTCGTGCTATTTGTTGCATGGCTGTTTTTAGGGACTCAAATTTCAATACTCACTGCTATTGGCATCCCTTTTACACTGGCGGCAACTTTTTGGGTGCTATCCGCAACAGGTGAAACGCTTAATATCACCGTCTTGCTAGGAGTGGTGATTGTTTTAGGAATGCTTGTGGATGATGCCGTGGTGGTGGTTGAAGCTATTTATTACCGACTACAACGCGGTGTTGATTCATTAACTGCTGCAAAAGAAGCAATGCGGGAAGTCGCCTTGCCTGTGGTTACGGCTGTATTAACCACCATCGCTGCTTTTTTGCCGTTAATGTTGTTATCTGGGATTTTAGGCAAGTTTATGCGGGTTATTCCTATGGTTGTAACCATGGCACTGACTCTCAGTTTGATAGAAGCTTTCTGGATGTTGCCTAGCCATGTGCATAATACTAATTTGGATTTTACAAAGAAGTCACGCATACAACGCTGGCGTGAATCAGCCATACACTGGATTCAGCTAAAATACTCCAAAATGTTGATTCATGCATTGCGCTGGCCAAAACTGACACTGATCACCATTTTTCTAGCCTTTGCTACAGCCATAGGCGCACTCGCTGCGGGGATGATTCGTGTTGATTTTTTTGCTGGTGATACCTTCCGCATCTTCTATGTCAATGTAGAAATGCCGACTTCCACGCCGATGACTGAAACCATGAAGACCACTCTCAAGGTTGAAAAAGCCATCAAAAAACATCTTAAAGAAAAAGATGCTAGAGCGGTGGTTGCCTACTCTGGGCTAATGTTTACCGAAACAGAACCTATGTATGGCGACCAATTTGGACAGGTTGTGATCAGTCTTTATTCAAAAGAAGAAGGCTCGCGTGATGTGCATACTATTATTGATGAAATGCGCGAGGATGTTTTAAGTGTTGTTGGTGCAAATAATATATCATTTTTGGCATTAAAAGGCGGTCCACCAACGGGTAAGTCGATTAGTGTAAAAATTCGTGGTGATAACTATCCAACCATTCAAAAAGCGCGTGATGTTTTAACTAAAATCCTAGAAGGCATTAAAGGTATTAGCGATATTAGTGATGATGCCAGTCGTGGGCGCATGGAACTCACGCTTAAAATGGATCATGATGCAATACGGCGAGCGGGTGTAAACCCCATCGACTTAACGCGCACCGTGCGCCTGTTAGTAGATGGTGAGGTTGTTGCAGAAATGCAAGATGAAGGTGAAAAGTTGCAAATACGGGTCAAAGCAAATCATGAAAACTTGCAGGATATTGGGGAGCTGCTTAATTTTAGAATGCCCACAGCAAACGGCTCTAGCATCCCACTCAATCAACTTATGACACAAGAGCGTGGTATATCACTGGGCAATATTCGCCACTATAATTTCCGTCGTGCCATTACCTTGCAAGCGGATATTAAAAAGCTAAAACAAAAAGAAGATTTTGTAGCCTGTCGTCTACGCCCTGCAATTTATGGCGAAGAACGTGATTATAACAAGTGTGAATTGGATACTGTCACCGCCAATAAATTGCTACTTGAAGGCTGGGAGAAACACCGCAAAGATTTTCCTGATATTGATTTAGATTTTTCAGGTCAACTTGATGATATTAATGAAAGTATTAATTCAATTGGCACACTATTTTTAATTGGCATAGGTTTGATGTATTTAATACTCGGCACACAGTTTGCTAGTTATTTTCAGCCTTTGATTATCCTCGCAACCGTGCCACTGGCATTTACAGGGGTAATACTTGGCTTGCTGATTACTCAAAATCCACTCAGTTTGTATACACTCTATGGTGTAGTCGCACTGGCAGGAATTGCCGTAAATGCTGCTATCGTATTGATTTCTGCCGCTAATGATCGCCTAAAATCAGGAATGAGCGTAATACATGCCACCATTTACGCATCACGCCGCCGTATTATCCCGATTATGATCACCACACTAACCACTATTGCTGGGCTGTTTTCATTAGCAATGGGGCTAGGTGGACAATCACTAATCTGGGGGCCAGTAGCAACTGCTATCGTCTGGGGCGTAGGGTTCTCATCAGTACTCACATTGTTTGCCATTCCAACGATATATCTGGCTGGAATGCGTCGAAAAGAAAGGAAACAGAAAAACA
>JALSLM010000205.1 GCA_026988295.1 Thiotrichaceae bacterium | reverse complement strand
AAATCACTTAGAAACATTACATTAACAAAAAAGGATAACAAAGGATTAATACAATGAAAATTGGAGTAAGTAGCCAAAACTTTCGAACTATAACTGGGCATGCTGGTAAGGCTCGGCGTTTTTTTGTTTTTGAGAAAACAGCCGACGGATTTAAAGAGCTTGAGCGAATTGATCTTCCTAAAGAAATGGCAATGCACGGGTATGCAGGTGAAGATCATCCGCTATTTTCTTTAGATTTATTAATAACAGCAGGCTGTGGTGGTGGCTTTATTAATCGCCTGGCTTCACATAATGTGCAGGTCATCCCTACCTCAGAAACAGACCCTAAATCAGCGGTAGAGACAGTGCTTGCTGGAAAACCTCTTGCTCCTCCTACGCCTCACGAGCATTAATCTTTCTATAGTGGATTAAATCTACAACTGATATTTAAATGCAAGTAAAAATCAAAATAAATTATACATCTATAAAAGCAAAAAAAACTATTACAAGAAGAAAGAATATACTTATAATTCGTATAATAAATTTCCATTTTCGGGAGAAATAAGGTAGAGTCTCCCGTAATGATAAAAATAATATTAACTAACTAAAATTAGGGGAAATTTTGAAAAAATATCTTTTGCAATTTACATTTATTGTCTGTTTTTGGATGGGCGTAACTCCCGCTATGGCACTCACAGATACTTATTTTGCTACTGGCGAAGATCTTGATTATATTATTGAAAGTGATAGCACAACACCACTTCTCGAGCTTGAATATAAACTTCGTCGTTTTGTATTATTTCGCAAATTGGAAGATTATTTTTTAGATAGCTTTTTTGATAATACTAAAGATTAATTAATCTTTTTATAAGCTTCGATTAAAACTCCGTGCATTTTCCAATTACTCTCTATGGGAAACACATCTTTGCCTTCAATAAGTGACAGCGCATTTTCTAGAGTTTTTGCACCATAAAGTTTTTCTAGTGCTTTGCCATACTGACTCATATTATCCATTTGCAATAATGTATTGATGCATTGATATGTTTTTAGGCGTTCGGGATTGATTTGTTTAAAGTGTAATAACCATTCGCAACCTTCTTGCACACGTTCTTTATCGGCTATTTTTAGAGCTAATAATGTAAGCAGTTCGGCGATACGCAGATCAGAAAAAATATTATCTTGATCTGCTGGCAAGCCGACGAGTGCTGCTACAGGGTGCTGGTCATCAATGCTTAATTCTTCAATTTGCTGGATTAATTGCTCACACTCATCAATGCTTTTATTGGTGTTCAAAATGGCTCTGCGTATACCGATACCGCTATTGTTATTTTCCCAGATCAAATCATCAGTGGGATAAATTTCTGACATTCCAGGGACTAATATGCGACAGGCATAAACGCCCAGCATCTCATAATCAGCGATAAAAACGTCATTGCCTTCATGGTGAATACGCTCAAGCAACCAGTGATATTCATCTTCGGTATTATTGAGTGGCGTACCCTTAATATGAGGGTTGTCAGAATTAGCAGCCCAATCAGTAAATGAATAGTCAGGCTGATGTTTTAAAAAGTCCCAGCCAATAATTCCACTTGAATCAATAAAGTGTGTTTCTAAATTTTGAGGGCTAGCGATTTCATCACGATCAAAACCCGCTTCGGCAAAGCCATCTAACGCATCTAGTCCTCGTCCCTGTAGAAGTTCAGTTAAAGCACGCTCAAGAGCTACTTCAAATCGGGGGTGAGCACCAAAACTAGCATAAACACCCTGATTTTCGGGGTGTAATAAGGTCACGACCATCACAGGGTATTTACCGCCTAATGAAGCATCTTGTACTAATAGAGAGAATCCTGCGGCTTCAAGCTCTTCAATGCCTTTGACAATATTGGGATAGCGATGCAAAACCTCATTGGGAACATCGGGCAGAGAAATGCCTTCTGCAATAATTTTAAATTTTATATAGCGTTCAAAAATCTCAGAAAGTGCCTGAACCCGTGCCTCATAACGAGTATTTCCTGCTGACATACCATTGCTAACGTATAGATTTCCAATGATATTTACGGGGAAAAAGATTTTTTCAGCAGTGCGGACACAGGTATAAGGTAAGGCACATATTCCACGCTCGTGGTTCGCTGAGTTGACATCAATCAGGCTGACCGAGTTGATTTCTTCTTCTGAAAAATAGAATGCTTTTAGCTCATCATTAAGCAAGCCTTCTGGCAAAGAGCCCTCTTTTGTCGGTGTAAACCACTTTTCATTGGGGTAGTGAACAAACTGGCTATTTGCAATTTCATCACCAAGGTAATAATCTGCCCAGAAATAGTGTGTAGAAAGTCGTTCAAAGAATTCGCCAAGAGCACTTGCTAATGCCGCCTTTTTTGAAGCACCCTTGCCATTGGTGAAAAGTAATGGGCAATCACGGTCTTTAATATGCACAGACCAGACATTAGCCACAGGGTTTAACCAAGATTGTTCTATAATATGGAAACCTAGGTTCGATAATTTATCTTGCATTGAAGCAATGGAATCTTCTAATGCAGCATCTTTTCCAAGAATAATTGTTTGTTTAGGCATAGTTTATTTATCTTGCTGATTAAGGGCTGAAGATTAATTATTGTAGAAAATCTGTTAAGTATGCATCTAGGAGGCTGTCTGAGAACTAGGATTGAAACGAAAATGCCAGAAATATTATAAGGTGAGTTTATCAAAAGAGGCGAATAGTTGTTCTATTTAACGAATTTGATAAGCTTAGATTATGATGTTTGTGGGATTTGCAGTCAATTCTTAGTTCTCGGACAGCTTCCTAGCACAAGGAAATTACAGTAGTGATAGTATGAGTAATGTAGCAGAAAATATCAAAACAAACCCCGATAAGGATAAAATACCCCTGTGGTTTATCATTATCTTTGCAACAGTGTTGCTTTTTACAC
>JALSLM010000204.1 GCA_026988295.1 Thiotrichaceae bacterium | reverse complement strand
TTAAAAAATACCCGCTTAACTTATGGGTGAAGCTAAGATTTAGTGAGCTTCCCATTTGCGCTAGCAGATGGTGAACTCAGTTATGCAGAGCTTTTTAATTCCACTGTGAAACCAATACCTTATCCCTCATATCCGCATTAGCCTCACGGATTCAGGTAGATCACTTCCAGCCTATTCTCTTCATCAGCTTTACTGCTTTTTTGTTATTTTCACCCACTATTGTCTGGCTTAATTTATCAACTTTAAAATTACCAAATGATTTAAGGGTAGCCGATACTGGAGAGCGCGGAACAACGGGGTATTCGTTATTTGTTTCGCTATACCATTTTTGTGATTCATTGGTAATTAAAAACTCCAATAGGCGCTGTGCCGCTCTTGCATGTCTTGCATATTTTGTAATACCTGCGCCACTGATATTGATATAAACACCAGGTTCTTTTAAGCCTTGATTTGGCCAAAAAATTGCTAATTTTTTAGTTATCTCATTACTTTCCTTGCTTTTTATCATTTCTCCAAGGGAATTAGTATTAACTAATGCGATATCACAAGTACCTGCCGCGACCGCTTTAAGCTGATTGATATCATCACCTTTTTGAGGTGTTACAGAATTCTTCAGCAATTTTTTCGTCCATTCTTCGGTTGTTTTTTCACCATTTTCTACAATCATTGAAGCGACAAGTGACTGATTGGAGATATTTGTTGCTGAAGATACACAAAGACGTTTTTTCCATTTAGGATCAGCAAGATTTTCATAGCTTGATATTTCTTCTCGTTTAACACGATCTTTTGCATAGACTAGAACATGGGCGCGCTGTGATATTGCAAACCAAAACTTATCTTTATCATGCAAATTAGCAGGTATTCTTTTTTCGAGAATAGGGTTGTGAATAGCTCGCAATAGACCAGCAACTTTAGCCTCTTGTAATTTGTTAGCCCCATCTGCAATAAAAATATCAGCAGCCGTCATATCACCTTCAATTTCTAGTCGCTTTAGTAATCCATTTGCTGTACCCGTAACAAGAAAGAAGATAATGCCTGTTTGCTTTTCAAAGCGTTCTAATAAAGGGCGAATTAAAGCTTCTTTTTGTGCAGAGTAGACATTGATAATCCCCACTTCGGCATAACTGTTCTGAGCAGTTAGCAATGATGTTATTACTATTAGTCCACTTAAAAACAGTGTGAGCCTTATTTTAGTTGTAGATAACCCATCCCCCCCTTTTTTTATACTTTTTTGCTTTAGCTTAAATCGTTTGAAACTCTTATGTAGAAAGACAATGTGCCAATTTAAGTCCTTCGCTTTGGAATAAAAATTCTGTAATTTGTTTCGTATCTTTATTAATTTTAAATCCTTGAACATCATTTCAATCATCCTTGTTGGCGTGCTGATAATTGATAGACACTAGATTATGTATCAAGTTCGATAAACGTGACGGCTTCCTAATTGGTTTTTGATGGAGTACAAAGAAATAATAACTTAAAATTTACAAAAAAAGGGGGGGATGGGTTTTATAAGCAAAAGTGAGCAAATAGAATTCAATCTGACTCGTTGGCTTAGATTGTTTTTATTTTGTTACACTCAGTAATTTAACCCCGGATACAGCTACTGATTTTTAAACTCACCATAGAGTGTTAATGAGTGTTCCATTAGCTCAAAACCATGTTCTTCTGCAATTTCTCGTTGTCTTTGCTCAATGATTTCATCATGAAATTCGATGATTTTCCCTGTTTTCATATCGACCATGTGATCATGGTGTTCACCTCGGTCTAATTCAAAAACACATTGATCACCTTCAAAATTATGTTTAATAATTAGCCCTGCTGCTACAAACTGAGTTAATACACGGTAAACGGTGGCTATGCCAATTTTAATGTTATTTGCAAGTAACTCATGGTAAATCTCTTCTGCGCCAAAGTGCTGTTTATCAGATGTTTCAAGAAGCTTTAAGATTTCAACTCTTGGTCTGGTAACTTTTAAGCCTGCTTCTTTAATATCATTTCTATCCACAACAGATCACCTTTTAGTACAAATGTAAATAGAAGAGTTTACCGCAAGATGACTGTGACCGAAAGTTACTACAATTAAAAAAGATCTATGTCTCAAAATTATCAATAAGGTGGCTGAGTAGTACCTGAATCCGTGAGGTCACTACGGAACAGAACGCAAGCTATTGATTCATCACGGGTTTAAAAAATACCCGCTTAACCTATGGGTGAAGCTAAGATTTAGTGATCTTCCCATTTGCGCTAGCAGATGGTGAACTCAATTATGCAGAGCTTTTTAAATCCCATGCTAAACCAATATCTTACGCCCTTTTATTCGCATTGACCTCACGGATTCAGGTAGTAGTCATGTTTGTATTTAGTTGATTGATAGATTATAGTACGTTTTTGTGTTATTAAATTAAGAGGAGATTTGCCATGTGGGACTGGACTTTACCTTCAACTATTGTTTTAAGTTTAATTGTATTTGCTTGGATAATGTTTTTTTCTAATTTTATTTAAGAGAAAATATAACAGGCAATAAAAAAGCACCTTTAGAGGTGCTTTTTTATTGCCTGTTATTATCCTAAATCTATGTGTCTGCTACGCTATAGCGCATAAGCTATTGCTTCATCACAGATTCAGGATTATTTTATAACTATGATATTTGCTGATAATACATATTCTGCGGGTGGTTTGCATCGGCAAAGAAATACCAGCGTTCTGCAATTAATCCCATAAATTGAATCACAATTGCAATCAGAGGAATGATGTAAGCAGATGGTGTGCCGAGGCTTGCTCCGAGTAATACTAATGGGATTATAAAGGCAAAAATCAAAAAGATTACTTTCATGCTTTTCACAAAACTTGCTTTCTTGCCATGAAAGTATTCTCTAGTATTAAAAGATCCACCCATTGAGCCTTGCGCCATTTGCCTGATGTTTTTATGATTAACGCCTATAGCTGATCGTAAATCTGATATAGGTTTAATACGTTTGTTACGTCGCAAAGAAGCCAAACGGAAGATCAGTGCCAAAACGGTAAAGAAAATTGCCCAGCTCGCATAGAAACTTGTTAAATCAGTTTTCATATAAGCTGAAAGTGTAGTTACCAAGGTAAAACCAGAGGCTGTACCGAGTAGAATAAAGTTAATAACAGTCAGTGGAGAGTGCCACTCTTGTAAAAACTTTATGCAACCATAAATCATACCCGTGCAAACAAATAGGGTGTAAGTTAGGATGGTTGCTAGCAAGCCAGTTAATAGTGTTGCATCAACAGCTGTACCGCCAGGCATGGTAAATATTGGGGATGTCCAGCCCATATAATGCGCCAAACCATAGGCGAAAATTCCTGCCATTGTTGCAGGTAGTGCGATTACTTCTCGCGATAACCATGAAGTACGCCATTTAGCCGCCGAACGCCAAGCACGCTCAGGATGACCTAGGTGAAAAAAGGATGAAAATAAGCCAAGTGTCATTAAAACTAGAGCAATAAGGCTACCAATCACATAAAAATTAGAATTATGCTGTTCAGGCATTAGGTTGAACTGTGAAAATATCTGACCCGTAAATAGAGCAAGAAATAGTCCCTGACCTGCGCCAATTAAAGTGGTTAAAAATATAACTGAAAATGCTGGGTGCATAATGACTCCTTAAACTCTTTCCATTTGAAAAAGTTGTAAAAAAAGGGGGGGATGGGTACTAAAGATAATAAAAATCATATTTTTACCACGTTGTCATATCATCAAGCGATGGACCTTTACCTGGTGCATTATGACGTTTACGCTCTTCTTTGCTGAGTGGGTTATCAACACGTTCAAGCTCATCCTTGTGAATTTTAATCTTGATTTTGCGACGCGGAAGGTAATGATTTGAAGGCTTAGTCCCCCACTCTGGCATTAGCTGGTAGCCAGCGTCTTCACGAATGGCGATTGATACATCTGAGTTTTCATTATGAATATCGCCAAACATTCTGGCACTGGTAGGGCATGACATTACACAGGCAGGTTTACGCTCATCCTCGGGTAAGTTTTCATCATAAATTCGATCAACACATAAGGTGCATTTTTTCATCACTCGCTGTTGTTCATCCAGCTCACGCGCTCCATAAGGGCAGGCCCATGAACAATATTTGCAGCCAATACATTTATCATAATCAACCAGTACGATGCCGTCTTCTTCGCGCTTATAGCTCGCACCCGTTGGGCAAACAGGCACACAGGGCGGCTCTTCACAATGCAAACAACTTTTTGGGAAATGCACCGTTTCAGTTTGCGGATAAGTACCAATCTCAAAAGATTGCACACGGTTAAAGAAAGTCCCTGTTGGGTTTTCACCATAGGCATTTTTATCAACCATTGGTCCCGCTTCACCAGAAGTATTCCACTCTTTACAAGAGGTTACGCACGCATGGCAGCCCACGCAAACATTCAAATCAATAACTAATGCTAACTGGGTCATTACTTTGCTCCCCCTGTTTTTTGCCCAAGTGCCTTGCGAAATTTACCCGCAACATAGGCTTGCCACTTGCGTTTTCGTTTCTTTTCCATGCCTGGCAATGGTTTTAAGCTTGTAAACTGCGGTGAAGTTACATCGGGTTCATCGGCATCTGCCTTATAAACCCGTACACGAACATCATACCAACCTGCTTGCCCTGTTACAGGATCAGAGTTGGATAAATGCTCCCCTGCATCATGTGCAGGTAGTTCTTCTGAGATAATATGATTCAACAAGAAGCCTTTGGTGGATTCATTAGCTTTTGGCAATAAGCCCCAAGCTCCTGATGCTTTACCAATAGCATTCCACGTCCAGACCGTTCCAGGCTCAAGTGATTCAGAGAAGCGACACATGCAACGCACCTTGCCCCACATGGATTCAACCCATACCCAATCACCATCTTCAAAGCCATTTTGACGACCTAGAATCGGGCTGACATAAAGATAATTATGTGTGTGTATTTGACGTAGCCAAGCATTTTGAGAATCCCATGAGTGATACATCGCCATCGGACGCTGTGTTAGCGCATTGAGTGGATATTTTTGCGTGTCTGTCAGTTGTGATTCTAATGGCTCATGATGAAACGGTAGTGGATCAAAATAGGTTTCTACACGCTTGCGTAAACGCTCAGGTGGCTGTCTTCCATCTGTTTTTCCTTGAGCGGCGAGACGGAATTTTTGTAATATTTCAGAATAAATATGTACATTAATCGGTTCATCATAGCGAGTCATATTATGATCTTGTGCCCAGTGTAAATAGCCTCTATTCCAATTACGCATATACTGGAATGATTTTGGAAGCTTGTATTGGAAGACACAATCATTCTTTTCATACATTTCCCACTGGTTTGGGTTTGGTTCGCCTTTCAGTGATTTTTCGCCACTTTTACCGCGCCAGCCTGCGAGAAAGCCGATGCCAGAACCAGGAGCTGTCTCAAGATTAATCACTAAATCACGATAATCGCGGTATTTGCGACTACCATCATCATTAATAAAAGAGGGTAATTTAAGGCGTGATGCCATTTCAACAATAACATCCTGAAATGGTTTACAGTCGCCTTTAGGTGGTACGACAGGAATTCGCACCGAGTCCACAGGTCCGTCATATTCAGAAATAGGGCGATCCAGCATTGACATCGCATCATGGCGTTCAAGATAAGAGGTATCAGGCAGAATCAAATCACCAAAATTAACCGTTTCTGAGTGATAGGCATCTGCGACGATAATAAAAGGGATTTTATATTCGCCATCTTCGCTCTTATCCACCAACATCTTGCGAACTTCGCTGGTGTTCATGGATGAATTCCATGCCATATTTGCCATAAACAACATCAAGGTATCAACAGGGTATGGATCACCTCGCCATGCATTCGTTATAGCGTTGTGCATCAAACCATGCACAGATAGCGGATACTCCCATGAGAAGCCTTTATCAAGACGAATCGCTTCGCCATCATCATCCACAAATAAATCATCAGGTTCAGCAGGCCAGCCTAGTGGCATACCATTTAAAGGTGTATTAGGCTGTACATCATCCCAGCCTTTTGGTGGCTTGGGGCAGGGAGGAATGGGTCTTGGGAAAGGTGCTTTATGACGGAAACCACCAGGACGATCAATCGTGCCTAGTAGCGTCATTAAAATACTCAGTGAACGAATTGTTTGGAAGCCATTTGAATGCGCTGCCAGCCCTCGCATTGAGTGAAAAGAGACAGGATTACCGACAACACTATCATGATCTTTACCCCAGGCATCTGTCCACTGAATAGGTAATTCAATTTTCTGATCACGGGCAACAATACCCATTTCATGGGCTAAACGACGAATAGTCTCGGCAGGTATCCCCGTTACACCTTCTGCCCACTCTGGCGTATAATCTTCAACACGTTCTTTTAATAATTGAAATGCAGGCTTACAAGGGGTGCCATCTTCAAGTTCAAATTCACCTGTTAAATAAGGGTCAACCCCTTCGGTGTGCATAGAGATGGGAATATCCAGTTCTCTATCCCACCAGAGTTTATTCTGTGGGTCAAAGCAACCTTCTTCCTCTGGCACTTCAAAGCGCAGAAACATGCCTTCTTCCATGCTATCTGGTGTCATATCAACCAGTTCAGCTGAGTTCGTATAGTTGACAAGAAACTCACGATCATAAAGACCGAGTTTAATCAGCTCATGAATGACTGCGAGTAAGAAAGCACCATCTGTGCCTGGCTTGATAGGAACCCACTCATCTGCAATCGCTGCATAACCCGTTCGGACTGGGTTTATCGCAACAAAGCGACCGCCATTTCTCTTGAAGTGAGATAGCTCAATTTTCATAGGGTTAGAGTGATGGTCCTCTGCTGTTCCAATCATAAAAAACAGCTTGGAACGCTCAAGATCAGGCCCGCCAAACTCCCAAAATGAGCCACCTATGGTATAGATCATGCCAGCGGCCATATTTACCGAACAAAAACCACCATGTGCAGCATAGTTTGGTGTGCCAAACTGCTTGGCAAACATACCTGTAAGTGCTTGCATCTGATCGCGCCCTGTGAATAACGCGAATTTTTTTGGATCTTCAGCGCGTATTTTGCTAAGACGCTCTTGCATAATCTCAAAGGCTTTATCCCAAGAAATCTCCTCAAACTTACCATCCCCGCGCTCAGTACCCTGCTTGCGTAATAAAGGTTTAGTCAAACGCCCTGGAGAATACTGCTTCATAATCCCCGATGCGCCTTTAGCACACAACACCCCTTTATTTAAAGGGTGATTAGGGTTACCTTGAATGTAGCGCACCTCACCATCTTTAACGGTAACTTTAATACCGCAACGACAGGCACACATATAACAAGTCGTGGTTTTTACTTCAACGCCTTCTGCTTGATTAACGATTGGAATTTTTTTCATGACAATCCTTGTGAGTCATTAGAACCGAGGATAATTGAATTCATATTTCTTGGTATTTTAGTAAATCCTAATTTACTAATCTTTTATGATGAACAGTTTTTATTTATAAGGCAAATTATAATTATTAATAGATTGATAGAGTAATAATTAATCGGATGGTATTGAGCTCAATACAGTTGAAGTCATTCATGTTCAAATATTAAACAAATTAATTCAATTCAAATTTGCTGAGTTTGATTCTGATCTGAATTCATGAGGCTAACTCCACATATTTAAAGAAAAAGTATAAAAAAAGGGGGGGGATGGGTAATACAGCTTTCTTTTTAAATAAGACCTAAAAATAAAAAATACATGGAATAAATTTGATTTCTAGCTGTTAGTAGTTAAGGAAAGCCTGATTAAGTCCAATTATTTTTAGCTTTGCTAAATTCTAATCGACTTTATCAGGTTGTCCTTAAGTAACCTCATCTAACTGATATTTCTTAATTCGATAACGTAGCTGTCTAAATGTCATGCCTAATTTCTTGGCGGCGGTTCTATTCCAGCGCGTTTGACCTAACGCCTCTAGTATTTCTTCTTTTTATGTTTGTGGTGTTTGTGCAAAGCTAGGAAATCAAAGGGGTCAGATTCAATGCCAGTAAGTTAAGCGCTAAGTCGTTAATTACAATGAGCATTTATAAGCCGCATAGTGGATATTATTCTTGATGTTTTTAAGCCTTCGCGGATAACTTCTATCTGGTCTGACCGCCTCAACTGTCTTGCTGAGATACTCTATACTTTGTTTTATTAGCGCTGTAACCTTTCCTGTTTGGCGGGTGATTTACAGGATGATTCGGCGCTTCATTTTTGATAACGCCTGGGCATAATTGATTTGATACCTTTGTCTTAAATCCCAGGTTCTTTTATCGACTATTTTCTGCGCCTGTATCTCCAGTAATGTGGTTAAATTAGAAGCCACTATTTTTGCATAAAAGTCCTGCTTAACCGACAGCGCCGACTTGCCTGAAAAGTTCTCAATTTCTACCCATTGTTTAAGTCGTTTGTAGTTCTCTTCAATA
>JALSLM010000203.1 GCA_026988295.1 Thiotrichaceae bacterium | reverse complement strand
AGTTTTGAAAGCAGTTTCTCATGTTAATGGTGAAATTGCGGCTGCCTTAAAAGGTATGGATGTGACGGCTCAAAAAGCCATTGATCAAACCATGATTGATCTTGATGGAACAGATAACAAAAGTCGTCTAGGTGCGAATGCACTTTTAGCAGCGTCACTCGCAAGCGCACATGCTGCGGCAAATGAAAAACAATTACCATTATTTCAATATCTTGGTGATATTTTTGGCACAACAGAAAAATTTAAGTTGCCCGTTCCCATGATGAATATCATTAATGGTGGTGAGCACGCTGATAATAGTGTCGACATGCAGGAATTTATGATTGTTCCTGTAGGTGCGCCGAGCCTTGCAGAAGCAGTTCGCTATGGTACTGAAGTCTTTCATAATCTAAAATCAGTTTTAGCTAAAAAAGGCTTGAATACTGCGGTAGGTGATGAAGGTGGTTTTGCACCAGATTTATCATCAAATGAAGAAGCAATCGAAGTAATACTTCAAGCGATTGATAATGCAGGTTTTACACCCGGTAAAGATATTTATCTAGGGCTTGATTGTGCTGCTTCTGAATATTATAAAGAAGGTAAATATGTACTTGCCTCAGAAGGCAAAAGCTTTGATGCCGTTGAGATGATTGATTATTTGAGTAGCTGGGTCAATCAATACCCAATTATCACCATTGAAGATGGTTTGGATGAAGCAGATTGGGATGGTTGGGAAGCATTAACTGCTAAACTAGGGAGTAGAATACAGCTAGTGGGTGATGATTTATATGTAACCAATCCTGAGATATTTAAGGCTGGAATTGAAAAAAGCATTGCCAACTCAATTCTGATTAAATTTAATCAAATTGGTACATTAAGTGAAACATTAGAAGCCATTCAAATGGCACATGCTGCTGATTATACAACGGTCATATCTCATCGTTCTGGTGAAACTGAAGATACAACAATTGCTGATTTGGCTGTCGGCACTAATGCAGGTCAAATTAAAACGGGATCTTTATCCCGTTCTGATCGTATCGCAAAATATAATCAATTAATTAGAATTGAAGCGATGCTGGGTTCTGATGCTGTGTATGCTGGAAAATCTTCTTTTAAATATCTATAGGATTTATTTTAATAATGTTCTATAAGTTCAGATCTTTCAGATGAAGGCGCTTCTTGTTGTTTTTTCCATACTCTTAATCTTGCTTGTCGCAAGGTTATGGGTAGGTACGGGTAGCTATCCTGAGCGTTGGCGTACACAGGAAAGAACAACCATTCAAAAAGCTGCGAATGAAAAAAGACAAGAGCAGATTGATAAAATACAGGCTGAATTAAATGATGCTAAGTCAGGTAATGATGCTATTGAAGAGCGCGCCCGCAGTGAACTGGGTATGACAAAAAAAGGGGAAACTTATTTTGAAGTGATTCTTAAACCTACTAAAAAGGATAAAGTTAAAGAAGAAAAAGAAGCAAATAAGCTCCTAAAAAACAAGCAGAATAGTCATGCAAAAAATAGTGTGAGCAAGAATCCCAATAAAGTAGAGTCAAATGACTGATAAAGTCTGGATCGTGATACCCGCAGCAGGTGTTGGCAAACGTATGCAATCTGATATACCGAAGCAATATCTCAAGATTAATGGTAAAACTGTTTTACAGCATACTATCAACTGCTTCTCATATCATAATGATATTGAAGGGATAGTTGTTTCCTTGCATGAAGATGACCCCTATTGGAATACTGCAAAAATCGATGTTTCAAATAAGAAACTCTATACCGTCGAAGGCGGTGAGGAGCGTAGTGATTCTGTTTTAAATGCACTGGAATACTTATCTTTAATTGAACAGTTACCAGATACAACATGGATAATGGTGCATGATGCCGCTAGACCCTGTTTGCAACAAAAGGATATTGATGCATTGCTAAAAATACGCTCAAAAAATAGTATTGGAGGAATTCTGGCAAGTCCCGTTAGAGATACGATGAAACGGGAAAAATCAGATACTTCGCAAATATCCCATACAGAACAGAGAACGGGTCTTTGGCACGCTTTAACACCTCAACTATTTCGTTTAGGGGAGCTACGCGAAGCACTAAAAATATGTCTTGAAAAACAGCTGGAAATAACCGACGAAGCATCCGCACTTGAGGCTCAAGGAAAATCCCCATTATTAGTTGAAGGCAGTAGTAGCAATATAAAAATTACTCAACCCGCCGATCTAGAATTGGCAAGCTGGTTTTTATCACGCAAAACAAACAAGGTCCTGAATCCGTGAGTTCACTACGGCACAGTGAAAAATTCCCAAAAAAGGGGGGGGATGGGTACTATAGTTTTGCTAAGTCTATTCTTGCTTCTAACTCTTTCAGGTCTATCCTATGGCGCTAAATATCCGTATTGGAAATGGCTATGATGTTCATGCCTTTGAAGAAGGAGACCACATAACGCTTGGAGGGGTTAATATACCGCATAATCAATCATTTATAGCACATTCTGACGGTGATGTTTTAATTCATGCGCTCTGTGATGCCTTATTAGGTGCTTTAGCATTAGGAGATATTGGAAAACATTTCCCAGATACAGATAGTGAATTTAAGAATATAGACAGTAGAAAACTATTAACTCAGGTTGTGGCATTGATCAAAGATAAGGGTTATTACTTGATAAACTGTGACTGTACAGTGGTGGCACAAAGCCCCAAGTTAGCAACCCATATTAGTAATATGTGCAAGAATTTAGCAAATGATTTACAAGTTGAAGTCAATGCTGTCAGTGTTAAAGCAACGACTACAGAGCACTTAGGTTTTACTGGTCGTTCAGAAGGCATTGCAGCTTATGCGGTTGTGTTGCTAGAAGGCTGTCCGAGAACTCGGATTGAAGCGAAAATTTCAGAAATATTATAAGGTGAGTTGATCAAAAGAGGCGAATAGTTGTTCTATTTAACGAATTTGATAAGCTTAGATTATGATGTTTATGGGATTTGCAGTCAATTCTTAGTTCTCAGACAGCCTCCTAGGCGCTAGAAAGTATATCGATAAATTCCGCATGAATATTCGTGCACGGTGTTTCGGGCTTGTGCTATTCTCAATCTATGGTTTGTTTTCCGTCGCCAAAAGCATCGTGCGGTCTGAATCTTGTTTTCTTTCACCAAAAGACGGCGACATAATCGAGTTGTCCCTTTCAAGAAAAACACTTGAATGGGCAAGCTCGCTAAATCCTGTTCATAAAGTCGGGTCAATTACGCTATCTCTTGTAAGTATTTTATTTTAAAGTAAAAAAATGCTGTTTTGCGGGGCGACTGTAAGTTTTTACTCAACATCCTGACATCTACTGACAAAAAGTGTGTTTTTCCCCTTAAAATAATTGTTCTGGATGATCTCATCTATTTTTTGTGTAATCTGATTAATATCAATTAGTTAAAAGTTTTTCTTCATGTTGAGAATTAGTTTTTAAAAGCTCCCTGATAAGAATGATTCTCATTAATAATTTCTGTTACTCAGGTGATTGATATTACTACATTTATTTTTTTACTATAAAAATATATAAAAAAAAGGGGGGGTGGGTATATATAGGTTTAGAGCCTAATTTTATCTCCTTTATTGGTTTTTGTTATTTTTATAGTGCTTTAATATTTCTTCCAGACCTGGCTTGTTTGTGAATATTTCTTGCTCTTCCAAGCCATCTAACTCATGAGGAAAAACTAGCCAATCATCGGTTGAATGCAAGTAATATTCGGGTTCAAGCCCTGTTACGTTTTTATTGGGTTTATACCAAGGAACAGCAATACGAATATCATGTGGGGCATTGCGCCTTGCCTTCTTTTTAATTGTTGTAATAACTGCTTGAGCGCTTCGTCCAGAATCATAAACATCATCAACAAGTAATAGATTATCTTCATGATTTATATTTTTCAGAATATATTCTAAGCCATGTACACGTACTACTTTTTCTTGTTTTTCAATACCGGAGTATGATGAGGTACGAATGGCAATATGATCAGATTTAATGCCTAAATAATGAAGAATCTCCTGTACTGCAATGCCGACAGGTGTACCACCTCGCCAGATGCCGACAATATAGTCTGGTTTAAAACCACTGTTTAGAATTTTGATTCCCAAACGGTAGGAGTCAAGTAGTAGATCATTAGCAGTTATGTATATTTTATTCATAATAAGAAGGTTCTAAGTAGGCAATAGCGTAAAATATTTGAAAATGAGAGAGACTACACTTAATCAGAATTCTCTTCAATCAGACTCTGAATTATTCTAGAATCAGAGCGATAACAATAACAATAAGGCATTCAACAATGGATTTTAAAAAGTATCTGCGAGCATTAGTTCAAAATGATGGCTCGGATCTCTATCTCACTTTTAATGCGCCGCCTGCGGCAAAGTTTCAGGGTGAATTAAAAGCCTTGAGTCGAGAGAAAATGACATCAGAGCAACTGATTGAAATTGCAAATCTTTTAATGAGTGAAGAGCAACAAGAGCAGTTTGAGCGCAAGCCTGAAATGAATCTTGCGCTTGATGAGCCAGATATTGGACGTTTTCGTATCAATATTTTCAAGCAACGTACTCATATTGCATTGGTTATTCGTAATATTAAAGTGGATATTCCTAATGCTGATGATCTTGGCCTGCCACAGATATTAAAAGATACAATAATGAAAAAGCGCGGTCTTGTACTTTTTGTTGGTGGAACAGGCTCTGGTAAGTCAACCTCCTTGGCTGCGCTAATTGATCATCGAAATGCTAATGCAACAGGGCATATAGTCACCATAGAAGATCCTATTGAGTATGTTCATCCACATAAAAAATCACTTATTAGTCAGCGTGAAGTAGGGGTTGATACCGATTGTTATGAGGATGCATTAGAAAACACTTTGCGCCAAGCACCTGATGTTATTCTAATCGGTGAGATTCGTACTGAAGAGACAATGGAACATGCGCTAGCATTCGCAGAAACAGGGCATCTTTGTTTGTCTACTCTGCATGCTAATAATACCAATCAGGCACTTGATCGTATTATTAACTTCTTCCCTGAAGAGCGTCATAATCAATTGCTTATGGATATTGGAATCAATATTCAAGCCTTTATTTCACAACGTTTGATACCAACTATTGATGGCAAGCGAGTTGCTGCTATTGAAATTTTAATTGGCACGTCAATTGTGAAAGATTTGATTATGAAGGGTGATGTTATGGCTCTTAAAGAAGTGATGGAAAAATCAGAAGAGCTTGGAATGCAGACTTTTGATAGTCATATCTATAAGTTATACAAACAAGGTGTTATCTCGCTTGAGGAAGCACTTAAGAATGCTGATTCTGAAAGTAATTTACAAGTACGAATCAATCTGGAAAAAACTGACTTCTCTGATATGCATAAAGAAGATGATGAAGAGGGTGGTAATTCAATGTTTGCAGGTTTAAGCCTTGAGGAAATGGAAGAAGAAACAAGTGAAGATGCTCCATCTAGTATCAATAAAGAAACAGGTAAGCCTAAATCACCACAAGAGTTAATGGATGAGAAGATGGCAATGCGTGAGGCTAGTTCATAATTATATTTCTAACAGGCTTTTTGCAAGGTTTTCTACACTAATGGTCGTGTTACTTGCTGGTGTTTTTTTGGGTTTTTTATTTGTCCAGATGATGTAATCAGAATTGGAGTTTTTATAATCTGTTAAACGGTAAATATTTGGCATACTGGGTATATGATCACCATAAAAGCAGAGTGTGTGCGCTTTGGCAGATTTATTAAATGTATCGCTAAGTGTTTTGAGCATCTTATCAGCATTTTTGAGGTGTCTTAAATAGACGCTGAGATCATTGGTATTGTTAAGTGAATTGTTATAAAAATAAGTACTTTGCTCTTTGGTTGATGTTTTTTCTAAGTGTAATGGCCCGTGATTTTCCATAGTAATGACGAAAATAAACAGTGGTTTATCTGTTTTTTCTTTTGTGATTTCAATAATTTTATCAGTAACTGATTGGTCAGAAGTATAAGGGCCAAATTTTTCTGGATTATTAAAGTCATTAATATCAATAAACTCATCAAAGCCTAATAAAGGGAATAGTCGATCACGTCCAAAAAATGAAGCGGGGTGTGGATGAATGCAGACGCAGTAATAACCTTGAGATTTTAAAGCAGATGCAATTGAATTTAGGGGGTATTTTGAAAGAAACTGATAGGGATAAAAGCGGAATAATTCCATTTTTTCATTATCAATACCACTCAAAAAAGAAAACTCAGTACGCATGGTATTTGCGCCCCAAGCAGGAACTTGGAGCTGACCATATTGTATTGATTCTTTGCACATAGCATCAAAATATTTGAGTAGATCTGTTTTGATGGAAGGATGAAGCCGACGTGCATCAAAAAACGATTCGCTTTGAATCACTGTAATATTGGGTTTGATATTGGACTTGATTTTTTTGTTATTAGAAAAATATGTAAAAATAGGGGGGGATGGGTTATCAGTAAAAAAGGGTGATGTTTTAAGTGCTGTTTTAATTAATTGTTCATGTTGATTAGAGAGCGCGTAAATGGTGTAGGCATAGAGGCTATTTTGTAAGCCAAAACAAGCATTATCTTCTTCTGGCTTAAAACTCAGTTTCAGGCTGGAGGCAATTTTTTTGCTTGTATAAGATAGACCAAGAATGCTAAATACCGTTGCTAGTATTCGTTGCCATGTGAAGGCTAAAGCTGGTTCTAACTTAAGCACGGTAATAATTAATCCAATAATAATGATCGGTGCAAGAATAACGGGAAGCAAACCCAAAAAAGGAAAATACAGGCGAGGGTGCTTAAATGCCTGAGAGAACATGGCAAAGTCTGAAAAAACCATCGGCTCATTTAAAGCCTTATATTTTGCATTGTTGACCGCAACCAGAATGATCAAAAAAATAAATATGGCAATGCCTGAAAAAATGGCACGTTGAACAATCAATGTCAGTATCAGAAATACAATGGTAACAAGTGAGCTTTGTAATAATATGGCTTTCAGGCTAGGGCGCGGTGGCTTTAGCTTGATCCAGCGTTCAGGCAAAAATGATAATAGTACAGTTACTAATAGTGTTGAAAAAAAGGACAGCATTTTTGTTATTTTTTATCCATTTGAAGTTTAATCATATTATCGTTTAGCCCCGTAAGAAAATAAACGCATAAACCAATCTGAAATTCCTGAGGGAAGCAAAGCTAAGAACCACATACCTAGATCGAGCGGAAAAGGAAAAGAAACATTTGCTTTATTTTTTGCTAAACCTTTGTAGATAATATTGGCCGCCTTTTCTGCGCTAATCATCATTGGTTTATCACCATCAAATTGAGCACTAAGCTCTGATTCAACAAAGCCTGGGCAAATCACATTAACTTTTATATTGTATTCACAAAGCCAGCCACGCAAAGCCTCTCCATAAGATTTAACTGCTGCTTTACTGGCACAATAGGCAGGTGTGATGGGCATTCCTCTATAAGCGGCAAGAGAGCTGATAATGGCAATTTGCCCACTTTTTCGCTGCTGCATACGGCTGAGTAGTGGGTTTAAGCTTGCTAAGACTCCATACAAATTGGTGTCAATAATGCTACAAATAGCATCCCATGATTCTGCTTCGCCATTTTCACCAATGCTACTAGTGACCCCCGCATTACAAATAATCAAGTCGATAGGTGTTTTTGAGTCAATCTTGCTAATCAGTGTTTGTAATTTTGTAAACTCAGTAATATCTATCGAATGATATTCAACAGTAGCCCCATTTTTTTTACATACAGTTATAATGCTTTGTAATTTTTGAGTATTTCGGGCAAGAAGAATGAGATGAACTTGCGGATTGCTAGCATAGCGTTTTGCTAAAGCCGCACCGATTCCAGCACTAGCACCCGTAATCAGAATATTTTTATGGCTCACTAATCAAACCATTTGATGTTTTTGGTGCGGCTTTTACATTCGCATTAATATTAAAAGCAGATAAACTACCATTAACAGCCATTTTGATCGCTTTCTGATTATAAAAACCGCCATTAATCTGTGTTTTTTCAATCATGACTGAATTAAAGGCTTTAAACAGTTTTTTATCAGGTGTTGTTGCCTTTGTCCAAAACTCATCTAAAGAACCCTGAAAGGTAAGCCCAGGCATATCATAGATGGCAGTGCCTAATGTTATAACGGGGCATCCTACAGTGATTGATGAGATGCCAACGGTACTATTCACTAAGACTGTTCCTTTGGCTTTGTTGAGCAAGGCATCAATATCTCCCGCCTCCAGATAGAGTATTCGGCTTATATCCAGTTTATATTGTTGGGTGGCTGTTTTTATCACCTTAGGATAATTAACAAACCAAGGGTCGAGCGGGTGATTTTTTATTACTAAAATAGCTTTTTTATCAGCGCATTGAGAGAATGATCTGATTGTTTTATGGATAACATCAGTGACACTATTAACCGTTGAATGCAGACGTATTTGTGAATCAGCATTAAGCTGTAAAGGTAACAAATAAAATGGTTTATTACTAGCAAGTAGGCTATCAATGCTTTGTTTAGATTTTTTGTTGTAATAAAATTTTAGGCTAGGGAAGCGTTTAATAA
>JALSLM010000202.1 GCA_026988295.1 Thiotrichaceae bacterium | reverse complement strand
TCATTCCTAAACATCAGAATTCACCCTAAATCGCTGGGTTAATTATGTGTAAGTCGAATTAGCGATAGTGTAATCCGACAAGCTTTCAAACAGTCTCTTCACAGACTCTTCTGTTTTAAGACTTAGAGCTTTTCTTTCTCTCCCGAGTAAAATTACTTTTTTACGCTCAATGGTATGGTTTCCCAGATCAATATAGACCTGTCTAATTTAAATTTGAGATAAAATATAGAGAAAATTTCAAATTAACTGATTAAAGTTTAAATAATGAAAAAAAGAATGAAAAAGAATCTATATAAAACCTCTATATTGTTCTTGCTGATATGCCTCAATTTTTCCACAAGTGCTAAAAATAAAACATCAACAGTAGATCAAAATCTTAGAGAATTAATACAACAGCAAAAATTAACCGCTGTGCCGAAAACTAAATCGGATATACCTTCTATATATTCACCTATTGCTCAGCTTGGCATGAAACTTTTTTATTCTAAAGCTTTAGGTGGGGAAAAGGATACTGCCTGTGTTTCTTGTCATCATCCCTTGCTTGGTGGAGGTGATAATTTATCATTGCCTATTGGCACACATGCTCAAAAACCTGATGTTCTCGGTAGTAAGCGTAGGCTAAAAAAAGGATACAAATTGGGTGTTCCACGCAATGCTCCAACAACTTTTAATATTATTTTTCATAAAAAATCCTTGTTCCATGATGGACGTATACAGGCAATAACAGATCAAGGCTTCGCGGGTATTAATACACCAGATGTACCGTTTGAAAAAGATGATCCACTCGGTGGAAATAATTTGGTGCAAGCGCAAGCACGTTTTCCAATAACTTCAATAGCAGAAATGCGTGGAAGTTTTATGTCAGAAGCAGGTACTGAAACCTTACGAAGATCTTTGGCCGATAGATTAAAAAAGAATTGGTTAGAAGCTTTTCGCTACGGTTTTTCAGATTCTCAGGCTGATGTTGATGATTTGATTACGGAACAAAATATATCTTTTGCCATTGGTGAATATGAGCGTTCACAGGTATTTATTAATAATCCTTGGAGAAAATATCTTGCTGGCGATGATAACGCTATTTCAATAAATGCTAAAAAAGGTGCTTTGCTATTTTTTAAATCACAAGCTAAAGGTGGAGCAAATTGTAGCCGTTGCCATAGTGGTGACTTCTTCACAGACGAGTTATTTCATAATACCGCAATCCCACAAATAGGAATGGGGCGGGGTGTAGGAAAAACTAAAACCAATGATTTTGGTTGTGGTTCTATTAGCAATAAAGCGAGTGATAAATTTCGCTTCCGCACACCATCTCTACTTAATGTAGAAGTTACAGGACCGTGGGGGCATGATGGTGCATATACCACGCTGGAGGGGATTGTTCGGCACATGCTTGCGCCGCTGAAAAGCATTTATCATTATGATAAGAAACAGATAAAACAGAAGGGTATAAACCTCAAAGATATGGAGAAGAATACATTAGCAGCCGTTAAATATGGGCTTGAACTAAATACAATAAAGAATATATCCACAAAAGATGTAAAAAATATTGTTTCATTTCTTCAAACTCTAACCGATCCATGCGTGAAAAATGTTAAATGCTTATCACCTTGGATTCCAAAGAAAACTGATAATGATCCTGATGGGTTAATGCTTCATGCGATTATTAAGTCCTGAATCCGTGAGTCCACTACGGCACAGTGAATAAACTATTGATTCATCAGGGGTTTAAAAATACCTGCTTAACCTAAGGGGGAAGCTAAGATTTAGTGAGCTTCCCATCTGCGCTAGCAGATGGTGAACTCAATTATGTAGAGCTTTTTAAATCCCGTGCTAAACCAATAATTTATCCCCTGCTATCCGCATTGGACTCACGGATTCAGGCAAGTAAAATCTGCATTGGATTCAGGACTAAAATATGTAAAAAAAAAGGGGGGATGGGTTTATTATTTCTTCGTGCTGAGAATTTATTCAAATTCCATCATTCGGTATATTCTACCTGCATTTTGTAATGCTAATAGTTTAAATGTATCAAGATGTGAATAAGCACTTTGGTCTATTTTATAAGCATCTTGTTCTGAGCCATCATTATCAAGGATTTCTCTTATTTTTGCTCGCATATAAACAAGGTAATCTTTAGTTGTTTTTTTAACAACCGCCATTGTTGTTGGATCACCATGACCAGGTATAATAATTTCGGGTTTTAGCTCTTCAAATTTATCCCAAGTTTTGATCCACGCTGCTGTATCAGTATGATCTGTAATAGGTAGTAAGCGCTGATTAAATGCCATATCCCCCGAAATGACTAACTTTTTTTCTGGCATCCATAGCATAATATCACCAGGGCTGTGAGCGGGACCAAGGTGTAGTAATTCAATTATCTCATCTCCCATTTTAAGAGTCATTTTATCTTTAAATATTTTATCAGGATAAACAAATACAGTGAATTCTGCTTTATCTTTTCGTCCTCTTTTCATTTTATCAAGGACTTTCTCATGATTTGCTTTCATATCAATCAGCGCATCAGCATGAGCAATAATTTGTGCGCCTTGCTCTTTCCAATAATTTGACCCCAGCATGGCATGACCCTGTGCGTTTTCTAGTACAACATATTTTACTGCTTGATTAGTCAATTTTTTGATTTCGTAATGAAGTGATTTTGCAAGCAGGTAATTATCACCTGCATTAAAAACAAGCACACCGTCATTTGTAATAATAAAAGACAAGTTATTATTATGACCAGAATTAGCATAGGTTGGTCTATCAGTTGCTCCGATTGCAGACCAAACATTATCAATAACATTGATAGGCTTGCTAAAAAGCATTTGTTTCGGTGCTTTATCAGAAGCACGTATAGGCAAGCCAAGCTTTTTCCATTTATTAAAACCATCGGCATAGTTTTTAACATTGGTATAGTCTAAATTGAGTAAAGTCTGCGTTGCTAAAGGGCTACGTTTATTAGTTCCGCAGTAAACAACAATTGGCGTATCTTTGCTTTTAACTTCATCACTAATATTAAACTCTAGCCAGCCACGCGGAATAATAGCATTTTCATCTGCTTCAATTGTGCCACCAATCAAGTTAACTTCATCCTTGGTTCTTACATCTATAAGCTCTAGCTTTGGATTTATTTTTAGTAATCTCTGAAGCTCTTCGGTATCAATATTTGTAATATTATATTTTGTATTTTGAATTATATTTTCAGCAGTGTTAATAGCTACTTTGTTATCTGCAAAAGTAGTACTGAAAGTAAGTAACAACAAAATAAATAATCCACCCATTATGAGGTAATATTTTTGCTTTTTATTAAACAGTCTTAATAGATGCATAGTTATTTTTACACATATTTGATTGGAATAATTATTCAGTTACTACAAGTTCTCTATATGCATGCCAACTAGCATGACCAATTATTGGTAGAGTAATTGTTAAGCCGATAAAAGCCAAAAGCATTCCAATATTGATCAATATGACAATTAGAATTGCCCAAATAAGCATTGGTAAAGGATTTTTAATGACTACGCGAAGACTGGTTGTAATTGCAGTGATTACATCAACCTTGCGATGAAGCAGCATGGGAATTGATACCACGCTAATCGAAAAAACTAACTGAGCGATAAAGAATCCGAAAAAAGTAAAAAAGAGTAAAAACTCAATGCTTCGACCGCCTTCAAGCAATATCCCCCAACCCTTTGTAATTAATTCTATATCATCAAAGAAAACACCCGCAATTAAAGCTGATATTCGAAGCCATATCATTAATAAAATCCCAAGTAAAATTGCGAAAAAACCTAGACTAATAAGATTTTTCCTGATTTTTTTGAGTGAGTTTTTTAAGCAGGGTTTTTCACCTTCTTCAATCTGGCGGCTTAAATCATAAAGACCTATTGCCAGAAAAGGCCCTAATAATAAAAATGCGGATGTTAAAGCCGCTGACCAAACCGGATTTTTAGCTGCTGTAAGAATGAGAAGCAAGCCTAAAAGGGCAAAAGTTAAGCCATACATTAGGCTGGGAAGCTTTGCTTTCCTTAAATCAGAAACTCCTTTGGACAACCATTTTATTGGAGCTTTAATACCAACTTTATTTACTTCTACAGGCGGCTGATAGGTTAGTTGATTATTTTCTGTGTTTGACATGATTATTATTCTCCTTGGCTAGTAGACATTGTACGAAAAAAATTGATTTTTATCAAAAAAAGGGTTTTTAAAAAATTCAGGTTTAGAATAAAGAAAAACAATTAACAGAAAGAAATGTGTAAAAAAAGGGGGGGATGGGTGCAAGGGATTTACGAGGAGGCTGTCTGAGAACTCGGATTGAAACGAAAATGCCAGAAATATTATAAGGTGAGTTTATCAAAAGAGGCGAATAGTTGTTCTATTTAACGAATTTGATAAGCTCAGATTATGATATTTATGGGATTTGCAGTCAATTCTTAGTTCTCGGACAGCCTCCTAAGCTCCATAAAAAAGCACCAACAAAAATTGTTGGTGCCAAGGAGAGTACAAAAGTACTGTAGGGAGTTTTACATGAAAATTTTTACGAATCTAATTTTACAGCTACAAACAAAGACATATCACCACGTTGCAATAAGATAGCTAAGGGTTTGTCACCTTCTGATTTTTGAATAATATTTTTTAAGGAGGCGGGTGATTTTATATTCTGTCCATTAACTGAAAGAATAATATCACCTGTTTGAAGCCCTGCATTTTCAGCTGGACTGTCACTTAATACTTGTTCAACTTTAACGCCTTTGTCTTTGACTTTAAGTTTTGTTCTTTCATTCTCGGTCAAGGCAGATACGGCGACACCTAATGAACCTTTTTCTAGTGATGCAAGCACTGGTTCGTCATTTTTGCCACCCAATTTATGAATCGTAACATCAATAACTTTCTCTGTACCAGAGCGCAGTATAGTAACGGCAACTTCTTTACCTATAGGAGTGTTTCCTACAAGTAATGGCAGATCTTGTGCTGATCTGACGGCACTATCACCAAAACGTGTGATTACATCACCTACTTGAAAACCAGCTTTCTCAGCAGGGCTGTGAGGAACGACGCTAGAAACTAATGAGCCTTCTGCTTTACTGATACCAAAGGATTTAGCTAGGTTCTCATCGACATTTTGAATGCCTACACCTAACCATCCACGGCTAACTTTGCCATCTGTTTTCAACTGTTTGGTAACATTCTTTACAATATTAATGGGTATTGCAAAAGAAACGCCCATATAGCCACCGCTACGGCTATAAATTTGTGAGTTTACGCCGATTACTTGACCTTTTAGATTAAACAGTGGTCCACCTGAGCTACCAGGGTTAACCGCAGCATCGGTTTGTATAAAGGGTACATAGGTTTCAGAGGGCAAACTGCGTGATAAGGCGCTAATAATCCCCTGAGTTGCCGTGAAATCAAGCCCAAATGGTGTGCCAATGGCAACCACCCACTCGCCCACATCCAGCTTGTCGGAATTGCCAAACTCAACGAAAGGTAAATCTTTGCTCTCTATTTTTAATAGTGCAATATCACTAAGCTTATCAGAGCCAATAAGTTTTGCCTCAAATTTTCGTTTATCAGATAGACGTACAGTTATTTTATGTGCATTTTCAATAACATGGGTATTAGTAACTATATAGCCATCTTTAGAGATAATAAATCCTGAGCCTTGCGCCTGTGATTTATGTTTTTCACCAAATTGAAAACCATGAGGCCCTTGAGGCATGTTTTTAAATAGTTCACTAAATTCTTTAGGAAGTCGCTTAAGCTGTTCTTTAAATTGTTTTTGACGAATGCTATTTTTAGCATTTTGGCTTACGCTGATACTGACTACTGCGTTACGATTTTGTTTTATTAATGTTTTTAGCTCTGGTAGAGTTCCTGCTACTGTAATAGGTAGATTTGTCTTTACACCTGTTGTTGAGTCAGCCATAAGTGGGGAACTTGAAAGCATATAGATACCCGTTGAGCCTACTAATACGCTCATGGCAATAGTCATTTTTGTTTTATAGAATAATGATTTATTCAAGCTTGATAGATTCGATGTGAATGGTAATTTCATTAATCGTGTCCTGCATAATTATTTTGATAGGATATACTTTACAAGAGATAACCTTGCAGATTGTTTGCCAACATATTAAGGATATTTAATAAATATCAACTTGAATCATAAGTGCATGAATTTACGGTGAAAGTAGCTATTTCAATTTAAATAAAAAGTTTCGTCATATTGCTTCTTTGCTCAAGCAAGTTTAGGATTCAACTCATGCAAGTATTAATAATTGAAGATGATATTCAAACAGCACAGTTCATTCAAAAAGGACTCCAAGAAAGTAACTACGTGGTCGAGCACGAGTCAGATGGTCAGCGTGGATTAGAGCGAGCAATGTCTAATCAGTATGATGCTTTGATTATAGATCGTATGTTACCCAGTCTGAATGGGCTTGCGATTATAGAAAAATTAAGAGGGCAGGGTTTTAATGTGCCTATCCTGATACTTAGTGCTCTAGGTGATGTTGATCAGCGTGTCGAAGGCCTTAAAGCAGGTGGTGATGATTATTTAGTAAAACCCTATGCTTTTAGTGAATTGTTGGCACGATTACAATCTATTATTCGCCGAAATCAACCAAGCCAAGAAGTTAATTTTCTGCATGTTGGTGATCTTAAAATAGACTTACTCAAGCGTAAGGTTACTAGGGCTGGTCAACGTGTAACCTTACAACCTAAAGAATATATTTTGCTTGAATGCCTGATGCGTAATGCGGGTCAGGTCGTTACTCGAACCATGTTGTTGGATAAAGTCTGGGATTATAATTTTGATCCACAAACCAATGTGGTTGATGTGCATATTAGCCGTCTACGCAGTAAAATTGATCGTGATTTTGATGTCAAACTTTTAAAAACAGTACGTGGTTCAGGGTATATCTTGAATGCGCCAGATGTGGATGATTAAACCCCGCATCTTTCGACGGATTGTTAATACCTCTGTTTTTCGTTTATCAGTTCTTTATGCGGTGTTATTTAGTCTTATTGCCGCTGCTGCCCTTATTTCCGTTTATAAAGTGGCGGAAACTCAGATTAAAGAGCAAGTCGATACACGCCTTCAGTTACAAACTAATCTACTCCTTAAGAAATATGAGAGCTTTGCGGTAGAAGGTTTGATTGAAGCGGTTAAAATAAACAACCAAAAAGGTGATCAACCACTTTTTTTCTATTTGTTAATTCATCGCGTTAGACTTGATCTAACACGTTTTGTAAAGCCCGATAAAATAATCAAAGAAAGAAATCAGTGGTTTGCAAGTCGCCCTTTAGGAGATATGGCAAAATATATTGATGGTCATAATAAAGAAGATGAAGTACGTGTGTTATTGACCGTTTTACCTGGAGGTTATCAACTGCTTGTTGGGGCTGAATTAAAAGAAACGCAAGGTTTGCTTAACCAGCTATTTCGTGCAACGCTTATTGCTATCTCTATTATTTTTACAGTGTCAATTATTATCGGCTTTTTAATGGCGCGTAATATGGTGAGGCGTATTAGTGCCGTTACCAGAACCGCTGATAATATTGTAGAAGGTGATCTTTCACAGCGAATCCCTGTTGTGAAAGACCCTAACAATGAGCTTGATAGGCTTAGTTTGTCATTAAATAGAATGCTAGGTCGAAATGAAGAGCTTATGCAGAGTATGCAGCAAGTGACTAATAATCTTGCACATGACCTGCGTAATCCACTCAATCGGATACGCAATCGACTTGAATCTGTTCAGATCAGAGAAATGCAAGAAGCAGATTATACAGAAGTTATTGATGACACAATTCATGATATTGACAGTGTTATTTCAACTTTTAATGCCTTGTTGAGTATTGCTCAAATAGAATCTGGTATTCCACGTAATAATTGGGCGGTATTCTCATTCAATAAATTACTTGATGATCTTGCTGAAATGTATGAGGCGGTTGCACAGGAGCAACAAAAAACTTGGGAATATAGAGCAGAAGAAAATTTGGAGCTATATGGAAGTAAACACCTGCTTGCCCAGTTACTTACTAACTTGCTTGACAATGCATTTAAATATACTCCAATAAATGGGCTTGTCACATTAAATGCAAGTTCTGATGAACACTCAAATATTAATATCCAAATCACAGATAGCGGTTCAGGAATACCTAAAAATGAATACGATAAAGTATTTAAACGCTTCCACCGACTGGATAGCGCACGTAGTACCGAAGGCAATGGGCTAGGTTTAAGTCTAGTCAAAGCTGTGGTAGATTTGCATAATGCCGAAATCAAACTGGATGATAATAAGCCAGGTCTTATTGTGAATATTATACTAAAATCCTCGCAGACAAGTGCTGTTACGAAAGTGAGTTAAGGAAAACCTGATTAAGTTGATTAGAATTTAACGCAGAAAAATTAGTCACAATCTTCGTGGAAAATATTGGCAGATTTGGCAAGCTATATACCACCAATCACTTTGTTTAAAATAACTCTTTTTGACATGCTATAATTTGAGATAAAGGAGAAAAAAAACGTGGAAATAATAATTACAGCATGATTAAGCAAGGACTCAGTGTAAAACTTGGGCAATCAATGTCCATGACTCCTCAGCTGCAACAGGCTATTCGCCTTCTTCAACTGTCTT
>JALSLM010000201.1 GCA_026988295.1 Thiotrichaceae bacterium | reverse complement strand
CAGGAAGATGACTATATCCTTAAGCAGGTCAAAAAAAGAATCAAACAAATTGATAAAGAGCAAGATAACTTAATGGCCTTATCAATGAAGCTTATAAAAGCAAATACTGATTATTTCAATGCCTATAAAAATATTACGTCTGTTAAGGGACTAGGTCAAACAAGTGGCATCGTATTGCTTTATTTGTTCCTCAGATACCCTAATGCATCAAGGCAACAAATAACGGCCTTAACAGGGCTTGACCCCGTGCAAAAAGAGTCAGGCACATCATTGAAGAGTAAAACGCGCATATCTAAGCAAGGCATCAGTCTCGTGAGAGGATTGCTGTATATGCCAATACTTTCAGCTGTTCAGCATAATAATGAAATGAAGCACTTCTATGAACGCTTGATTGAGTCTGGAAAAGTAAAGATGTCCGCTCAAATAGCCGTCATGAGAAAGGTTATTTTATTAGCGCATTCTCTTTATAAAAACGATGAGAGATATGATGAAAATAAATACCTTAAATTTATCTAAATCAGCCAAAAGCAAAGATAAAAAAGTTATTACCCTTGTACTATATAGGAGAGTTTATGAGTAAGAAAAAAGGCAATATCATGAAAATAAGACTGGATTTTAAACGTGGAAACTCCTAAGGTTAAAATATTCAGAATGCCTAAAATAGCAATTTGTTTGAATTTTGACATACATAATACATTGATTTTATTGTCTTAATTTTTTAATGCGATTGTCCTGACTGGCTGGGTCCGTGATAATGAAGTATATACCTCTAATATCATATTTATGCCTCAGGTCTTGTTATATAATAAGTGTAATAGCCTGGTCTCAGCGCCCCTTTATATATTCATGTGCTTGGCTTTTCCATTTAGACATTACTTATGACTTAAATTCAGGAAGAAAAATAATGTGGAAAATAAATTTAATTTATTCTTTTTTACTACTTTTTAATACGCCCCTCTATGCCTCTGATTACATCTTAGGGCAGGGCTATAACCTAGGGATATGGAATATTGCGGGCTATTCAAATATACAATTTAAAGCACCTACACACAATCAAAGTCCTGCTAAAATTGAGCTTGAGCACGTTGCTTTATTTGTACGAGGTCAGGTTAATCAATATATTAATCCTTTTTTTGAAATTGAATACGCAACACAACCATTCTGGCTAGAAGGCCAAGGTGCTTTTCCAGTTGCGGGGGATTTTGTGGTAGAGCGTCTTTATAATGAATCGAATATCACGGAGCAATTTACAGCGCGCTTAGGGAAAATGCTTGCACCTACAAGTGAGTGGAATCTGATACATGCTAATCCTTTAGTGCCAACAGTCAATAGACCCTTAACGACCTATTTAAATCTGTCTGAATTTATTTCTGGCGTTGAACTGCAATATCAAACCAAACATGTATGGCTGCCTAATATTAAAGTTTATTATCAACCGTGGGCTGAATTATTACCAAAAAATATTATTATTCGTCCTATACGCTACCAAAATGTAAGCGGTATTAACCTGCAATATGGTGATGAATTTAGTGGGCGAATAGCTCTTTCTATCCAACATGCAGATTTAATAACACGTCATGAGCAGCAAACCTTATTTGCTGTGGATGGACAGTATGATTTTGATTATGTCCAATTAAGCTCGCAAATATCTTATACCACGGTATCAGGCAATGAAATAACAAGACAGCGTAACTATGAAGCGGCTGGGTATTTACAGGTTGTTCTTCCAATGGAGGAACGCTGGAATTTATATACGCGAGGCGAAGCATTTATACAACGAGATGCTTCTTCTGTGCATTATAACGGAGTCTTTGGCTTTAATTTCCGTCAACAAGATGCACTGGTTTGGAAGCTTGAATATGTTTTACAAAGAGGAAGCTTGTTAGGACTTAGTGAGGGCGTTTATGGTTCTTTTGGAGTCATGTTCTAATGCGTTATTTTTTACTTTCTTTAGGCTTATTGGTCATACCTATGGTTTTTGCGAAAGATAAGTCTCTCACCTTGGTTGCTAATACCCCTGTTTCTATTTCAACTCCCTTATCTATAGAGAGCATAAAAAAAATTTACTTGCTTAAACAACTCAACTGGTCAAATAAAACACCCATTATTGTTATTAATAGGAAGTCTACTAGTTCTGCACGTAAAATATTTGAACATAAATTAGGTCTATCGAGTACAAAATATGCTTTATATCTAAAGAAAATGCATTATAAAGGCATGTCTTTGCCAATCATTCAAGAATCTAAACAGGCTGTACTGGCTTTTGTTGAAAAAGTTCCCGGTTCTATTGCCTATATTGAAGGAGAGGTACCTTCAGGAATGAAAAACATCAAAATAATAGGCTCGTTAAGATGAGGGTAAGTATATTTAAACAATTATTCTTAAGTTACAGTGCTATTTTTCTGCTTTTATTATTTAGCCTATTTGGATTTTTATATCTCGAATTATCCGCTTACTTAGATATTCGTGCCTCTAAAGAAATTCTATTATCGACATCAATCAAACGGCAGCAATTAGAATCTCATCTTAAGCAACAATTTGTTAATCTTAATTCATGGGTTAAATTAGACGTGATGAATGATGTGATCACTCAAGATGCAGACCTTAGAATCACGCAAGCCCTAGAAACATTTAAAAAACAGTATGATTTGTCTGGTCACCTTTATGTTTTATCTAATTCAGGCGCATTAATTGCCACCGACCAAGACGTAGAACCCATAGTTAACTTTTCAATTTGGATGTCTGCAATTCAGACGAATCATACCTTAATAGACAAGCATTTAAGCCCTCTCGACCAACAGTTCATTATTGCTTTATGGCAACCTATCCATGCAAGTTTCAACCAATCACTCATTTTAGGCTATTTAGTGATGACATACCCCTGGTTGGAAATAGAAAATTTACAAGATTTTTCTGATATACACACCCATTTGATTTTATTTAATCAGTCGGGGGGGATCGCTGTTATGGATAAACATTTACCCCAAAGACCTACACAAAAAAACATGGAAAATGCTAAGCCTCAGTCTTGGACATCATCACTGTTGGAAAGGATCTTAATCGGTAGGCCTATACTTGATAAAACACACCATGAAATAAATTTGGGTGATAGTACTTATTTTGTACATGAATTAAAAAATACCGCTAAAACCCCTTTAACTAATTTATGGCATTGGTTTGCACTCGCTGAAAAAAATCAGTTTTATACCCCCATGCAACATATTTTGAAAATTGGTTTTTTTATTGGGTTAATAACACTATTCTTGACCTTAACCGTCATTCTTTTTATTAGTCGAAAAATAAGCTACCCGATTAAACTATTGACCGAGACGGCTGAAAAAATCGCTTTAACACTTGATTTATCTGAGCGTGTACCCGTGTACGGTAAAAATGAGTTATCCCGCTTAGCAATTGCGTTTAATGATATGAGCTCACGCTTAAGTACAGTATGGCAGGAAAAAGAAGAAGCTACAAAGGCATTGGAAGTTATGAACCATGAGTTAGAAAGAAAAATTGCTGAGCGAACAAAACATCTTTCCTGGCAGGCTATGCATGATCCTTTAACCGGTTTACCAAACCGTGCGCTGTTGTCCGAAAGGCTCTCTCAAGCGATACAAAGGTCCGATCGAGATAAGGCTATATTAGCCGTTTTGTTTATTGATCTCGATGGCTTTAAGGCAGTCAATGACATGCATGGCCATGATCAAGGCGACTTTTTATTGAAAGAATTAGCGCAACGCTTTCTGTCGGTTATCCGTGAGCCTGACACGATTGCTCGTTTAGGGGGGGATGAGTTTGTGATTTTGTTGCAACTACAAAATTTAAATAACCTAAAGCCGCCTTTAAAGCGTATTGTTGACTTGGTCAATCAGCCTATTAATACCCAGGGAGGGCAACTTAAAGTTTCACCTAGTATCGGGGTGACTATTTATCCTGATGATGACTCAGATGCTGATGGGCTTATTCGCCATGCTGATCAAGCTATGTATGATGCTAAGCAAAAAGGCCGCAACCAAGTGCAATTTTTTAATGTGCAGATGGATAAGAAAATACACTCGGAACATTATCAGCGTGCACAAATCAAAGAAGCCTTAGCTAAAAAACAATTCGTCTTATATTACCAGCCACAAATTAATATACTAACTGGGGATGTAGTCGGGGCAGAAGCCTTAATTCGTTGGCAACACCCTGAGCGTGGACTCATTTTTCCTGATGATTTCTTGCCTGCTATTGAGCAGACAGATCTTATTATTGAAGTAGGAGTCTGGATTATGAAACAAGCTTGTCAGCAGCTTAAGCATTGGAATGCACTCGGTTTTCAGCTTAAGCTAAGTGTTAATGTTGCATCTCGTCATATCCAGCACCCCGATTTTTTTAATAGCGTTGTTAATATTTTGGCTGGCTACCCAGAAGTTCAAGCTAACCAACTTATACTGGAAATAACAGAATCTGCTACCATGCAAAATATTGCCAGTGCCAAAGCGACATTGCAAAACTGTCATAACCATAATGTGCGCATAGCACTGGATGATTTCGGAACGGGTTATTCGTCGTTAGCTTACTTACGTCAACTTCCCGTCTCATTGCTTAAAATTGATAAAAGTTTTGTGATAGATATGTTGGAAGATAGTGAGGATAAAGCAATAGTAGAAGGGGTTATTAGTTTAGCCAATATTTTTAAGCTAGATATAGTGGCTGAAGGAGTAGAAACGCAAGCACATTTGACTCTATTAAAATCAATGGACTGTACTTTTGCTCAAGGTTATGCCATTGCTAAACCTTTACCAGAAGGTGTTTTTATCACGTGGATGATAGAGCACACCCAGGTTGCCGGAACATTACCTTTAAATTGAAAACATAATAACAATTAATTATTTGTAAATATTAAGAAAGATTAACCTTACCATAATAAAGATATATCTCCCCTTTATTGCTATTAGTTTATACTCGACCTTCCAGTTTTTAAAATTTTTTATCCATTGACTCTTACTAAACCACCAAATAGTTCCCATGCTCTGCGTGGGAATTCATTACGGAACGCTCCTGCGTTCCGTGACGCTGGAGCGTCACAGGCTGCACTCCCACGCAGGGCATGGGAACGATGAGGGTGGTTTATTTATTGTAAGTTGCCTTGGCTATTTTTTCTATTTTTCCTAAACTTAAAAACTGGAACATTGAGTTATAGCTAATCTAAATTTTAATTATTTTTAGAGGTAAAGTAACCCATCAAAATAGAGAAAAGGAAAACTCAACCCCATAGTTCAACTATCAAAAAAAATACGGTAGCGGGTTAAACCTGTGTTCAGCATAAGAATAATAGGATAAGAAAGTGATTTATTGCATAATCACCTGTCCAATCAAGACCTTTATGTTGGAATATTGTTACAAAGCATGTGAGTTTGGAATCAAAGAACAAATTGTTGAAATGGCTATCAATAGTAGTGGTGATCTAGACACTGCAAGGGTTCTTAAAATCCGTAAAAATACGGTCACTCGCACGTTAAAAAATAAAGAAAACGACCTTGTTCAAGTGAACCTTATTTTTCAGACCTTTGAGCAAGTGAAACCATTAGAAGTCAGGCTAGAATAGGTCTGCTGTGAAGAAGTCGAAGCAGATGAACCGTGTCTTTTGTAGGGAATAAAAGCAGTCAAGGCTGGCTATGGCACGCTGTTGATCATAAAACAAACATGGTAATCGCTTATGTTTTGGGCAAGCGTAAGGGCGTTGTTTTCAAAGAATAAAATAGTCTTTCATCAGTAAATCAAGTTTTTTACTGAGCCCTTTTTCTGTTTTTATGATGCTCATCTGAAGGTAGTGGTCTTCAGCTATTTGATCAAAAACTTGAATAAGCTCTGGATCAAAATGAGAACCAGAACCTTTTCTTAAGATATTTATTGAGTCAGCATAAGAAAATGCTTTTTTATACGGGCGTATAGAGGTTAATGCATCAAATACATCCACAATGGCAAAGATTCTAGCATTGAGTGGAATATTTTTACCTACAAGCCCCCTAAAATAGCCAGAACCATCAAATTTTTCATGGTGAAATTTCACCACATCTACAGCATCATTTAACCATTCACTGTGTTTAATAATGTCAACACCATAAATAACATGACGTTGCATTTCCTTAAACTCTTTATCGTCAAGTTTTCCTGGTTTTAAAAGAATATTATCACTGATACCTATTTTGCCGACATCGTGTAAAAAAGCCCCCTTGATAAGCGCTCGTATTTGAGGTTTTTTCAGCTTCAGTGCTTGAGCAAGGCAAATCGCATAGATAGTCACTCGATAATTATGTGCATTGGTATCGCTGTCACGTTTTGCTATTGCTCCACCCAATACTTTTAGAAGGGTGATGTTAGCATGTGATAAAGCATTTGCACTTTTAAGTAAGTCCTTATTTAAGTGGATAATAATGGGATAAAGTACAAGTGTCGTAAAAATAATGGTTGCAATATAATGGGCTAATACTAAAACAGCCTCATATAACATGGCATTGATTTCGGTTGAAGAAACTCTGTAAATGCCCTTTAAAAAGCCGCTAGCCTGTTGGCTTCCATTCTGGGTTAAAGGGATCTCAACATCCATATACAGTTCATTTTCTAATGCATTATGAACCAAAAATGTCTTGTAATTAACATTACTATCCATTAATACCTTATGGTTTTTGCTGATGAGGGCATCTTTGATTTTATTAATATTAACTGTTCCCACGGTTAATATTAAATCATGCTTATCATTATAAAATTCAAGGATTATGAAGTGGCTATTTTTGAGTTTATCTTTTATTGCTTTTTTAAATATTGGCAAGTTATTTGTGCTTTGACCCTGCTTGAATTGATTGTAGAAATCGACATATTGCCTTGATTCTTCATAAGCCATATGAACAACATTTTTTTCAATACGTTCCAGTTCGATATAAAGCGTTATGGCTGACACGATTAAGGCGATAAAAGAGCTTGCGACCAGCAATCGTTTAAAAACAATTTTATGGATGCCATTTTTCATACTTTAGGGTGACCTTGCAATTGTGGTGCAGGTACAAGAAACAAGAAAATTACTACCAAAAATTAGGTTTTTAAGCTTTAAGGTGTACATGGTTCACCAATACAGTGATTGACCTCAATAGTAATATGAGCAAGTTTATTAAAATCTTCTAACAGCTCTTTGTAATATTCGGGGGGTTTCGGCGAGTGTGTTACTAGGGATAAGATAATGGCATAGTGTTTAGGTCCTATTCGCCAGATATGAAGGTCTGAAATACGGTTGTCAGAATCATTCTCAATTTTTGTTTTAACTGCTTGCCGATATTTTTCATCGATATTCTCATCCAATAATACAGGGCTAGTTTCTTTTAGTAGTGAATACGACCAGCGCATTATAACGATGGCTCCAACAATACCCATGACAGGATCTAACCAATTCCAAGCATAATATTTACCTGCCAGTAAGGCAATAATTGCAAGGACAGAGGTTAATGTATCGGCGAGGACATGTAGATAAGCCGCCTTAAGGTTTTGGTCATGATGGTGATGACCATGATCATCATGATGGTCATGATGGTCATGGTCTTTTAGTAACAACACACTTATTAAGTTTATTAGTAAACCAAAACTAGCAACTGCAATCGCTTCATTAAAATGAATTAGGTGCGGCTCGAATAGTCTTTGAGTCGATTCAATGACCATGATTAATGCAACAACAGCCAGAGCTACAGAGCTTGCAAAACCACCCAAAACACCCACTTTTGCAGTGCTAAAGGCAAATGTTTGATCATTCGCATGAATTCGGGAATAACGATAAGCAAAAATTGTAATCATAAAGGCAGCAACATGAGTGCCCATATGCCAGCCATCGGCCAGTAAAGCCATTGAACCAAAAGTAATGCCCGCAACTATTTCTACTATCATAGTAAAGAAAGTAAGCACAAGAACTTGCTTAGTGCGCCTTTCTCCTTTGTCATGGGTAACTGCAAAATTATGATCGTGTTGCCAATTATTTAATGTATTTATATGCATATGCTTTAGGTAGCCATACTCTGCGTTCTGTGACGCAGAGTATCAATGGCATTAAGTTAAGTTTCAAAGTAGGGTGGGCAAAGGAGGTGCGAGGTGACCATCAATATGGTAGCGACGCAGAACGTGGCAATAAAATGCTGATATTGCTTTCCTCCCTAAGTAAACACAATAAGACCGTAGTATTTGAATATACAGCTATCCGGTCTTAAGTTGATAGCCTGCTTTTGTAACTATAGACTGGTACCATTCAAATAAAAGTGATTAAAATTGAAACCAGTCTACTTGAACATTACGCAGTGATATTGATTTGAGTGCCAATTGAACCTGTCGCATTAGTGACTTGTGATGTTGGGCTCACGGTATCATCTTTATCACCATCATTATCAGGTGTAGTCCCTTCGACCCTTTCTTCAGCTCTATTGGGAATGGCTGTTGTAGGCCTTGGTTGAGGAAGTACACTAGTAGCAGATGAAATATCCATTATAATTTCCTTTAAGTTAAAAAAATTTACCTGATTACCCATGAGCTTCAGCCGTATATAACACACTAGGTCCACGTCATACCAGCAGGGATTGCTGGTATCCAGTGTATAGGGACATACGATCTGGATAATTAGCTTATACTTGATTATACAATCACCCCATCCTTGGGTTCTGGATCTCGGCACAAATCTGTCTG
>JALSLM010000200.1 GCA_026988295.1 Thiotrichaceae bacterium | reverse complement strand
TGATCAGGGTTTCTTTAAGGAAACCCAGATCAAGAGGCTGCCATACAATAGTCAATAATCATGTGGTCTCTTGTAAGGATCACCACTGGGGAATATAAAAATGCCTACTATTACACTTCCTGATGGCAGTCAGCGTTCATTTGATCAAGCCGTTTCCATTTTAGATGTTGCTAATGATATTGGTCCTGGTCTTGCGAAAGCGACTCTGGCGGGTGTGATTGACGGGAAGCAATATGATGCTTCCCATTTGATTGAAAATGATATTGAGTTAAGTATTATTACTACAAATAGCCCAGAAGGTGTTGAAATTATTCGTCATTCTTCGGCTCATTTAATGGCGCAAGCAGTTAAGCAGTTATTCCCTGAAGCACAGGTGACTATTGGTCCTGTTATTGAAGATGGCTTTTTCTATGATTTTGCTTATGAACGAGCTTTCACACCAGAGGATGTTGCTGCGATAGAAAAACGTATGCAGGACTTAATCAAGCAAGATATTCCCCTTGAGCGCAGTGTCATGCCGCGTACTGATGCAGTTAAGTTTTTTCGTGATATGGGTGAGGCTTATAAGGCTGAGATTATTGAGAGTATTCCAAGTGATGAAGACTTGTCTTTATACAAACAGGGTGACTTCATTGACTTGTGTCGTGGGCCTCACGTCCCTAGTACTGGAAAAATTCCTGCTGTTAAACTCACTAAACTAGCGGGTGCTTATTGGCGTGGTGATTCTAATAATGAAATGTTACAGCGCATCTATGGCACAGCATGGGAAAACAAAAAAGCATTAAAAGCTTATGTCCGCCGTATAGAGGAAGCTGAAAAACGAGATCATCGCAAAATTGCACGCAAGCTTGATCTTTTTCATATTCAAGATGAAGCGCCAGGGCAGATTTTTTGGCATGATAAAGGCTGGACGATTTATCAGGTGATTTCACAATATATGCGCGAGCAACAGCGTTTACGTGATTATAAAGAAATCAACACACCAGAACTGGTTGATTTTTCATTATGGGAACGCTCAGGTCATGCTGCAAAATACAGTGAGGATATGTTCTCACTAGAATCAGATGGTCGTCAGTTTGCACTTAAACCCATGAACTGCCCCTGTCATATCCAAGTTTTCAACCAAGGCTTAAAAAGTTACCGGGATTTGCCATTACGTTTAGCAGAGTTTGGTTCATGTCACCGAAATGAAATGTCAGGTGCATTGCATGGTCTAATGCGTGTGCGTGGTTTTGTTCAGGATGATGGGCATATTTTTTGTACTGAAGAGCAAATTCAACCTGAAGTTGCAGAATTTATTGATTTTTTACATGATGTTTATCGTGATTTTGGTTTTACAGATGTAATTTATCGCTTATCAACTCGTCCTGAAAACCGTGTTGGAAATGATGAAGATTGGGATAAGGCAGAGAAAGCATTGGCAGATGCATTAGATGCCAAAGAATTAGACTGGGAAGAGTTGCCTGGTGAAGGTGCATTTTATGGTCCGAAAATTGAATTTTCGTTAAAAGATTGTATCGGACGTATTTGGCAATTAGGCACAATTCAGGTTGATTTTTCTATGCCAGCGCGTTTGGATGCTGAATATGTAGCAGAAGACGGCTCACGAAAAGTTCCTGTAATGTTGCATCGAGCAATTTTAGGATCATTTGAGCGATTTATAGGGATTTTGATTGAGCATCATGAAGGAAAATTCCCACTATGGTTATCACCCGTACAAGCTGTTATCATGAATATTACGGATAAACAGTCTGGTTTTGTTACAAAAGTTGAAAATAGATTGAAAAAAAGTGGTATTAGAGTCGTATCAGACTTGAGAAATGAGAAGATAGGCTTTAAAATCCGTGAACACACGCTTCAACGTATTCCGTATTTGCTAGTAGTTGGTGATCGTGAGGTTGAAAAAGACTCTGTTGCAGTTCGCACACGTAGCGGAGAAGATCTTGGAACTATGACTGTTGATGAATTGATACAGAAAATTGAACAAGAAAATGCAATGCGGAATTTGCTAGAAGAATCGTAACATTTATTATATATCGCATCATATAGAGGATTAGTAGCATCGCAAAACCAAAGAAGAACCGGATTAATGACGAAATATCTGTACCCAAAGTAAGACTCATTGATAAGGATGGGGAGAACGTAGGTGTTGTCTCAATAGATGAAGCAAAAAACAAAGCTTCTGTAGATTCACTTGACTTGGTGGAAATTGTGCCAAATGCACAGCCGCCAGTGTGCCGAATCATGGATTACGGGAAATTTAAGTTTTCTCAAAGTAAGCAAAAGAGCACCGCCAAGAAAAAACAGAAAAAAACCCAGGTTAAAGAAATAAAAATGCGACCGGGTACTGATATTGGTGACTACAATATTAAGCTGAAGAAACTTATTCAGTTCCTTGAAGATGGTGATAAGACCAAAGTTACAGTTCGTTTTAGAGGACGTGAAATGGCACACCGTGAATTAGGTATGGAAATACTTAAACGAGTCGAAGTAGACTTAGAAGAATATGGGACTGTTGAACAGTTTCCAAAAATGGAAGGGCGGCAAATGATTATGGTGCTCGGTCCAGTGAAAAAAGAAAAGGGTGTAGCTTAGTATAACTTAGTTTAGCTTAGCTATATTACCCATCCCCCCCCCTTTTTTACATATTTTTAATATTTGATTATATTAAAGTTTTTATCATTCCCTGAGGAGAGGCACTCTCAAGGGAATGTTCAACTCAGCACTCAATAGAGTGATTATAGGAGAGTCAAGATGCCTAAGATGAAGACTAACCGAGGCGCTGCCAAGCGTTTTCGTAAGCGTGCTAACGGCACATATAAATGCAAGCAGTCACACTTGCGCCATATCCTCACTAAGAAAAGCAGTAAGCGAAAGCGTCATCTACGCGCTGGCGATGTTATCGAGAAAGTCGATACGCCAATGGTTCGTAGAATGCTACCCTACGTTTAATTGTTACACTTTGTATTACAGAATATTTAGAGGATTATAGAAGATGGCTAGAGTAAAACGTGGTGTAACAGCACGCGCTAAGCACAAAAAAGTTTTAAAGAAAGCAAAAGGTTATTATGGCGCACGAAGCAGGGTTTATCGTGTAGCTAATCAGGCAGTTACAAAAGCAGGTCAATATGCTTACCGTGACCGTCGTCAAAAGAAACGTCAATTCCGTCGTTTATGGATTGTTCGTATTAATGCAGCAGCTCGTATGTTTGATCTTTCATACAGTCGTTTAATTGATGGATTAAATAAAGCAGAAATCGAAATCGACCGTAAAATGTTGGCTGATATTGCCGTACATGACATCGATGCTTTTGGACAGTTAGCAGAAAAGGCAAAAGCTGCCCTAGCTTAAGTTTACTGTTCAATCTGAAGTTTATATTTTAAGCTCAGATATACAAAAGATGTAAAAACAAAGCGAGGAAAGGCATTTGCCTTCCCTCGCTTTTTTTATTGCTCGTTTAAGGAAAACCTGATTAAGTTGATTAGAATTTAGCGTAGAAAAATCTGTCGCTATTTTTCATGAAGTGAGACGTAATAGTCATGAGTCATTCTATTGCGCCGAGCTTAGTGGAAAATATCGGCAGATTTGCCAAGCTAAAAATAATTAGACTTGATCAGGGTTTCCTTAAGGGAAATCTAAGAGACTCTCTATTTCCAGACAGTCTTTTTAAAAGAGCAAGCTAATTTAAAATGGAGAGGGCTTCTGTGGAACAATTAACAGAACTCATGGAGCAGGCTGAAAGTCAGCTAAATGGAGCAAGCACACTTGCAGAATTGGATGAAGTAAGAGTCCATTATCTTGGTAAAAAAGGTCTAATTACCGGACAGTTAAAGCAACTTGGTAAGTTACCACCTGAAGAACGCAAAGGAGCAGGGCAAGAGATTAACAAGGCTAAGCAATCACTGTCATCCGCTATTGATGCGCGTAAGTTAGTACTTGAAGAAGAAGCGTTAAATGAGCGTTTGCAAACTGAAAAACTAGATATAAGCTTGCCCGGTCGTAATATGGATACAGGTAGTTTACATCCTGTAACGCGCACAGCTAAACGCATCGAAGAAATTTTTATGCAACTGGGTTTTGGTGTCGAGGTTGGCCCTGAAATTGAAGATGACTATCATAATTTTACAGCTCTAAATATTCCTGATCATCATCCATCACGCGCTTCTCACGATACTTTCTATTTTGATGATGGTACTTTATTGCGTACCCATACATCCCCTGTACAAATACGCACTATGGAAAATAAAGAGCCACCATTGCGTATTATCGCACCAGGTCGTGTTTATCGTTGTGATTCCGATGTCACACACAGCCCAATGTTCCATCAGGTTGAAGGCTTAATGGTTGATAAGGATGTTACTTTTGCGGACTTAAAAGGCATTCTTGAAGCTTTCTTTAAAGCCTTCTTTGAAGTAGATGATTTACCTACACGTTTTCGCCCTCATTATTTTCCATTCACTGAGCCATCAGCTGAAACAGATATTCAATGTGTTCTTTGTAGTGGTGAAGGCTGTAAAGTCTGCGGTAATACTGGTTGGATCGAGGTTATGGGTTGTGGCATGGTCAACCCTGAAGTATTCCGTCATGTTGGTATTGATCCTGATGTGTATACAGGCTTTGCCTTTGGCTTTGGTATTGATCGACTTGCCATGCTGCGTTATGGCATAGACGATTTACGCAAGCTATTTGATAACGATGTTCGATTCTTAAAACAGTTCAGATAAAAATTGGTATAAGATTATGAGAATAAGTGAAAAATGGTTGCGCGAATGGGTTAATCCAGATGCAACAACCGATGAGCTAGCACATCAATTAATTATGTCAGGGACTGAGCTTGATGGTATTGAGCCAGTCGCTTCTGCATTTACTAATGTGGTTGTTGGTCAAATAAAAACTATTGAACAGCATCCTGATGCAGATAGATTACGTGTTTGTCAGGTAGATGTTGGCACACAAGAGTTGCTTCAAATAGTGACTAATGCAAGCGTAGAAGCTGAGCAGAAAGTCCCTGTTGCCATGATAGGGGCGCAATTGCCTGAATCTGATGGAAAAATATTCAAGATAAAAAAGAGCAAACTGCGCGGTGTTTTATCTCAAGGTATGTTCTGTGGCTCCGAAACACTAGGCATGGGTGAGGCAAATGAGGGTTTGTTAGAAGTACCTACTGATGCGGAGCTAGGTGCTGATTTACGTCAGCTTTTAGACTTAAATGATGTTGTACTTGATCTTGATTCAACCCCAAACCGTGCAGATTTATTATCTGTTTCAGGAGTAGCTCGTGAAGTAGGGGTGATTATGCAATCACCTGTTAATGAAATTAAAGTCCCTGCAACCGATATTAAAATTAATGACACGATACCTGTAAAGATTTCTTGTGATGATTTATGCCAGCATTTCACTGGACGTATTATCCGCGATGTAAACACTAAGGCAGAAACACCTCACTGGATGAAAGAAAAACTTCGTCGTATGGATGTGCGTAGTTTAAGCCCAGTCATTGATGTAACTAATTACGTCATGCTTGAATTGGGTCAGCCCCTACACGCCTATGATTTTGATAAGTTAGAAGGGGGGATAGATGTTAGAAATGCACAAGAAGGTGAAAAGCTGACCCTGCTTGATGGCAAGGAGCTTACCCTACGCGCTGATACGATGGTTATTGCCGATGACAAGAAAGCCTTGTCTTTAGCTGGTATTATGGGAGGGCTTGATTCTTCTGTTACTAATGAAACATCTAATATCTATATTGAAAGTGCTTTCTTTGTGCCTGAAAAATTAATGGGGAAAGCGCGTAGCTATGGTATGCACACCGATGGCTCGCATCGTTTTGAGCGTGGCGTATCACTTGACTTACAAGTAAAAGGCTTAGAGCGAGCAACACAGCTTATTATTGAAATTTGTGGTGGTAAAGCAGGGCCAATTACTGATATTGCTACACGAGACGATTTAACCAAGCGTGAAGCCATCTATTATGAGCGTAGCCGTACCAAGCGTCATTTAGGAATTGAGGTTGATGACACTCGCATAGAGGATATTATGACACGCCTCGGTTGCCAAGTTGATGTGGTTGATGGTGGGTGGATGATATTACCACCTGTTTTCCGATTTGATTTCGCGACCCCAGAGGATATTGTCGAAGAAATTGCGCGTATCTATGGCTACGATAATATTCCGGCCGTGCTACGTCCAATGGAACCTTTAATATCTATAAGACCAGAAGCTCAAGTACGCGAAGAGTCTTTGCAGAATGTATTAGTTCAAAGAGGCTATCAAGAAGCAATTACTTATAGTTTTGTACCACCTGAGATTGAATCTTTATTAACCGCAGGCGCTGAGCAAATTAAGCTCTCTAATCCTATATCAGAAGAGCTATCAGTTATGCGTAGCACACTTTGGTCGGGGCTAATCCCTGCGCTTGATAAAAATGTAAAGCGTCAACAAAATCGAGTTCGTCTTTTTGAAAGTGGTTTAAGTTTTCAACAATCAGAGGAAGGTTTACCAGAGCAACGTAAGAAACTAGCAGGTGCAATCACAGGGAGTCTTTATCCAGAACAGTGGGGAAAAGATGCTAAAAAAGTTGATTTTTATGACTTAAAAGGGGATGTAGAAGCCTTGTTAGCTGAAGCAAGTGGGCAGAAGTTTGAATTTGTTCCTGTAGAACATGCTACTTTGCATCCTGGTCAATCAGCCAAAATTATGTTGGCTGATCGGCAAGTAGGCTTATGTGGGGCATTGCACCCTGCGCTTGAAAAGAAACTAAATCTTGATCAACAAGTCTTTGTTTTTGAACTTGACCTTGGTTTTATGAATGAGAAAAAGCTACCTAAATACAGTGGCTTATCAGCATATCCTAGTACACGGCGTGACCTTGCTTTGCTGATTAGTAGAGATATTAGCTATAATGAAACATATAAAGTATTGAAAGATTTGAAAATAAATGAATTAGTTGATAATTTTGTTTTTGATGTCTATGAGGGGGAAAATGTCGATTTTGGGCAAAAAAGTCTCGCTTTAGGCTTGATTTTTCAGGATTTTTCACGCACCCTTGCAGAAGAAGAAATAACTACGCATGTTGATAGAATTGTAGCTACATTAAAAAGTGAATTAGGCGCAGTTTTAAGGAAAACCTGATTAAGTCGATTAGAATTTAGCGACAGAAAAATCTGGCGCTATTTTTCATGAAGTGAGTCGTAATAGTTATTCTATTGCGCTGATCTTAAGGTAGTGTAAATTTCTTTAAATAAAATATAAGGAGTATCATAGATGACATTAACCAAAGCCGGAATGGTTGAAAATTTATTTGACGAGTTAGGTTTAAACAAACGCGAAGCAAAAGAACTCGTTGAAATGTTTTTTGAAGAAATAAAAGCAGCACTGGAGCAAGGACAAAATATTAAATTATCTGGTTATGGTAATTTTATGCTACGTGATAAATCATCCAGACCTGGAAGAAATCCAAAATCAGGAGAAGCTATCCCTGTAAGTGCTCGCCGCGTTGTTACTTTCCGTCCAGGTCAGAAGCTAAAACAAAGAGTAGAAAACTATGCTGGAAACGTCTAATAATAAAGAATTACCAGCAATTCCGGGGAAACGCTATTTTACTATCGGTGAAGTAAGTGATCTATGTGGTGTAAAGGCGCATGTGCTACGTTATTGGGAGCAAGAATTCCCCGACTTGAAACCCATGAAGCGGCGTGGCAACCGCCGTTATTATCAGCGTCAAGATGTAATTTTGATTCGTCAAATACGAAGCTTATTACATGAGCAGGGCTATACCATTAATGGCGCACGTCAAAAACTAGCAGGCGAAGAAGCAGAAGACGATAGTATGCAAGCCAATCAGCTATCTCGCCAAATTATTACAGAGTTAGAAAATATATTAAAAATATTTAAGGATAAGACGTAGAGTAGCCGGTGTATGAATATTTTTAGTACTCGACAACCTCCTAGATATTTTTATATACCCATCCCCCCCCTGTTTTTTACACTTTTTATCAAAAAACTAAGAAAGAAAATAATACTTGCTTGATCAGAGTTAGGTAGTGGATTAACCCTGTGCTTTATACTTTGATATATTAGTGTAGATTAAGCTACGGACGAACTTAAGATTTATTAAAATTTTTTTAAAACAATATCTTACAGCCTGTTATCCGTATTGATCTCTTGATTCGGGATAGGGTTAAAAATATGTAAAAAAAGGGGGGGGTGGGTAATAGGATATCTATGATATTGTTTACCTGCTTTTTGTGGTTTTCATCAACAAAGTAAACATTAAAATTAGGGCAAAGCTAACGATAACAATGATAATAATAGCTTCTTTCCAAAGACCTTTTATATATTGCTTTTCATGTTGATAGCGTAAGCAGCGCCGTTCACAATCGCCTCTTGAGTTATAATACTATGCGCTTTATATTCTTGCTCACGCTTCATACTATAGACAATCAGGATAATTGCTGTTATTACGATAAATACGGTAATAATAAGAAAGACTTCCAAGCGTTTTAACATTTTATAATTCTCTTTTTAATAGGTAAAGAGTAATAGAGCCACTTTATTATATATCCTCTGTGTGATCAGTGAAATAAAAAGACTATGCTCTTTGTCGTGTATAAGTCTCTGTCCATAGTCTTAGGGACGATGCAATAATAAACCTACCATTGTTACTTGTCTTTTTTGCCTCTATCTGAATCCGTTAGGCTAATACGGATATGAGGGATAAGGTATTGGTTTCATAGTGGATTTAAAAGCTCTGCATAATTGAGTTCACCATCTGCTAGCGCAGATGGGAAGCTCACTAAATCTTAGCTTCACCCATAGGTTAAGCGGGTATTTCTTAAACCCGTGATGAATCAATAGCTTGCGTCCGTACCGTAGTGACTTTACGGATTCAGGTTAAGGGTTAAAACTATCCAGATCATTTGGATACAACACTTTTCCTTTATAACTTTTGCGTATTAGCTGCAAAGTCTGCTTTTTTACTGACAAACTACGTTTCATTAGATGCGTTGATAACAGTAATTTTACATTTGCCTGCTTTGCCATTTTGCCAATATAAGAAGGGGTCATGTGTAATAGAGCGGGAACACCCGTCGCATTTTCAGGTATGGCGTTGTGTGCCACTAAAATATTAGCATTTTTTGCTAGATCAGGCATGGCGCGAAGTCTCCCACTCATATCACCAGAAAAAGCAATTGAACAACCTGCTAACTCTACTCGATAGCCCTGAGAAGGGAAAGGCCCATGATGTGTAGAGACTGTTTTTACGGTAATGTCATTTCTATTGTAAATTGTTTTAATATTCAGATCACTGTATGACCATTGGATATTTTTGGCTTTGATTTTATAGGCACTGGGTGAGTTTTTTTCAAGAACATTGCCTAGATAAGGATACATACCAGCTTTGCTACCTATTGCTCGTTCAACAAATTGCTCTGCTGAGGCAACAAACTCTGTGCCAGTTGGACCTAAAACGTGTAAGTCTTTTGTCCGTTGGGTAAAAAAAGCACCTTTTATATAGGCAGGAAAATCAGAGCTATGATCAACATGAAAATGGCTAAATAATATTAAATCAATATCTTCAAAATTTGCTTTGCTTTGCTCGAAGCGTTGTAAACTCCCAGCCCCCATATCAACAATCACACGCGCTTTATTATCAAGCCAGATCAAATAGCTTGTCGAAGCTTGCCCATCAAGTATTTCAGGGTCTCGCGTTCCTAGCATCTGTAGTTTTACTCGCTGAGATTGACAGTGGGAAGGGATGACCTGTCCAGAAAGTTGAGTGCTAAAAACGCTAGTACTAATAAGACTAAATGATAAGGATAAAATGATATTGAGTGATTTTTTATGAGGGTATAAAGCCGATATTATTGACATTAAAAATATGCCTTTTTAAATTATTAAACAAGTTTTGTTCAAGTAATATATTATACGTTTGAATATAAATTTTGGATGAAATAAGTAATCTATATGACAACCGTTAAAAAACCAATAGTTCATTTTCTTTCTATCTTCTTGCTTTTCTTCGTCTTTTCGTCGGGCTTGCAAGCTAGAGAATTAGTTTTTATATTAGCAGGCCAATCAAATATGGCAGGGCAGGGCACAGCTAGAGAACTTGCCCCTAATTACCGTAGAGTGCCTAGCAATGTTGAATTTTATTATAATGGCTATAAAACACCACTAAATCGGTTTAGGCATTTTGGTCCTGAAATTGGATTTGCACATGAACTTTCACGGCATTTTCCTCACGATACAATTAAGCTGATAAAATTTGCAGTGGGTGGTACTTCACTATTTGCGTGGGATCCAAACTGGAATGCTGCAAAAGCGCGTTCAACTCGTAATGCAAGTGCTGGTCCTCTTTTCAAAAAACTCATAAAAACAGCTAAAGTTGGCTTTAATAATAAAGATGCAAAACTTGCAGGTATCTTATGGATGCAAGGAGAGGCAGATGCAAAATATCCAGCTGCTGCAAAACAATACGCTAATAACTTGAATAGATTTGTGAATAGGCTACGAACAGAGCTTAAATCACCCAATGCACCTTTTATTATGGGAAGTATAAATCCACCGCTTAAGTTTTTTCCTGCTACAGCAATTGTTCAGCAAGCTCAAAGAGTGGCAGCCCGACATATTAGAAACTTGAGACTAATCAGAACAGCTGATTTAGAAAAACGCAATGATCACTTGCACTATAGCACCAGAGGTCAACTAGAATTAGGAAAGCGCTTTGCTAGAGCCTTCCTAAGTACTAGAGTTGCTTATAAATAAAGACTATAGAACGTGTGTGTTCCTGTTATAGCGATAACTTATCGGCTACAAAATCAGCATCTTTGTCGCCACGCCCTGATAAATTAACCAATATATTTTTATCTTTTGGCATATCTTTGGCGATCTTCATAGCATGAGCTACTGCATGAGCACTTTCTAAGGCAGGAATAATTCCTTCAAGTCTTGAAAGATCCATAAAGGCATCCAAACATTCTTTGTCATCAGCGGTTACATATTGCACACGTTCAATATCCTTGAGATAGCAGTGCTGAGGGCCAACGCCAGGGTAATCTAAACCAGATGCGATTGAATAAACGGGTAAAGGGTTGCCCTCATCATCTTGCAAGTTATAACATTCAAAGCCATGAATTGCGCCTTTGCTACCGAGTGTTAATGTAGCCGCATGGTCAGGCGTATCTAGCCCTTTTCCTGCGGGTTCTACCCCAATCATATCAACATCATCATTTAGAAAAGCAGTGAACAAGCCCATTGCGTTAGAGCCGCCGCCCACACATGCCATTAAAATATCAGGTAGTTTTCCGTGTTTATCCATAAATTGCTGACGTGCTTCAATACCGACGACGGTTTGAAAATCACGTACCATTTTTGGAAAAGGATGCGGACCAACAACAGAACCTATTGCATACAATGAGTTAACAGGGTCTTTTAAGTATTCTTCAAAGGCACTATCTACAGCATCTTTAAGCGTTTTAGTGCCACGAGATACTGGCACAATCTTACAACCGAGAATTTTCATTTTGGTCACATTGGGGTGTTCTTTGGCAATATCGATTTCACCCATGTGAATTTCACAATCAATTCCAACAAGCGCACAGGCCGTAGCAAGTGCAACACCATGTTGCCCCGCGCCAGTTTCAGCGATAACCAGAGATTTACCCATGTGTTTGGCAAGTAGTGCTTCGCCAATACAGTGATTTATTTTATGTGCGCCCGTGTGGTTTAAATCTTCACGTTTTAGATAGATTTGCGCACCACCCACTTTATCACTAAGGCGTTTAGCATGATAAATAGGGCTAGGGCGACCGATATAATTAAGCTGAAGATCAACTAATTCATCTTTAAATGCTTTAGTATTTTTTTATTTCTTCATAGGCATCATTGATTTGATTCATAATCTCAATGAGTTGCGGAGGGATTATCTGCCCACCATATTCACCAAAATAACCTTTTTCATTTGGCATTTCTAAAAAATCTTTGCCCATAATCTCTCTCCAAGTTAATTAATATCTCTGTTAAGGAAAACCTGATTAAGTTGATTAGAATTTAGTGAAGCTAAAAATAATTGGACTTGATCAGGGTTTCCTTAAGGTAGTTTAATTACTTGAAAAATTCCAGTACAGAAAGAATTAGTTTTAATATTTCTTATAAATATAACAGAGTTGCTCAACCATTTTTTAACTACAGAGCTTTTTAACATTAATCTCCTACAAAATATGTAAAAAAGGGGGGGGATGGGTAATATTACTAACAACGGTGCAGTCAATAGCATAATCTGAGCTTATCAGATTCGTTAAATAGAGCGACTATTTGCCTCTTTTGATAAGTTCACCTCATAATATTTTCAGATTTTCCCCCCGTAGGCTCTCTATTCTCGTAAAGCCGCTAGATACACTTGGATGAGAGTAGATGCGGTTTATTTTGGGTGCCTACAAAGGGGCGCACTCCTACGATTTCGATGAACCGTGGATATAATTAGTCATGATGATAAATTTGTATAATATTGTATTTGTAAAATGATTAGGAGTTTGATGAATTATGTATGGATTCAAGTTGGCTTAAAAACCATCCAATACAAATTTAGCATTGGCAAAACTGTGGCTAGAATACCAAAATATAACCATATCTTCCCCAGTTTCCAATACTTCTCTGGTATAGGCTCTTCTTTAGTAAAGTCCTTAGCCATTTTTGCCTGCATGATTTGTACAGGAATCAGTATTAACACCCAAATCACTCCCGATGCTACAAATAACCAAAACCCCCAAGCTAACCAATTAATACTAAAGTAATTCATTTCGTGTAGCTCGGCATTAAAAATACCTGTTACTAAAACGAGAGATGCTCCTCCAAAAGTAAAAATATAATCAGTTAACGTAACTTGTCGCTGAGCAAAAATGATAATGTCCTTATTTCTTGTTTTATCAGCCATTACTTTCCACCACCCAGTAATAATATTCCCTAAGAAGATTACAATTCCAAGAATATGTAGGCTCTTTAATAATAAATAAGTATTCATTTAATTCCCTTTGCTTCAAAACGAGCTATGCACAAATCTGCTGTCTTTACACTACCCCGATTATTCAAACAACCGTAGGGGCAATCCCTTGTGGTTACCCTGATATGTGTTGCGGTTTATTTTGGGTACCCACAAGGGGCGCTCCTAGGATTTCAACGATAGTACTGGCCTACTGACCACCCTCTCAATATCAAAGCAATACCTTTTCAATCCCCCCATTAATAATCGTTTCGATAAATTCGGTTTGCCATTTTTCGCCGTGAATTTCTTTCATCATTTCAACCACAATGTAGTCGGTATCCATGCCAGTATCATCTGCATAGCGTGATAGTCCTTGCTGGCAGGCGGGGCAGTTGGTGAGGATTTTTACATTGCCATTTTCGGCGGTGTCTTTACCGGTGTGTTGCATTATGCCTTCGCGTAAGCTTTCTTGTTTTCTAAAGCGTAGTTGGCTGGATATATCAGGGCGGCTGACGGCGAATGTTCCTGCTTCGCCACAACAGCGGTCTGTTAATAATACTTCTTGCCCCATGAGATCAGAGGTGAGCTGGGTGGGGTCGTAGTTTTTAATAGGGGTATGGCATGGGTCGTGGTAGACGTAGTTGATGCCTTTGACACCTTTGAGTTTTATGTCTTTTTCTAGCAGGTATTCGTGAATATCGAGCAAACGACAGCCAGGGAATATTTTTTCAAATTCATATTTTAATAGCTGATCTAAACAGGTTCCGCAAGAGACAATAACGGTATTGATTTCAAGATAGGAAAGCGCCTGAGCAATGCGGTGAAAGAGTACACGATTTTCAGTTGAAATCTGAGTGCCTTTTGCAATATCACCGCCTGCATTTTGCGGGTAGCCACAACATAGATAACCAGGTGGTAATACGGTGGTTGCGCCAGTTTCATAGAGCATGGCAATGGTTGCTAAACCGATTTGTGAGAATAGCCGTTCTGATCCACAGCCTGGAAAATAGAAAACAGAATCTCCGCTTTGTGTTTTGCTAAGCTCAGGTTTGCGTATTACTGGTACAGTTTTATCGTCTTCAAGCCCTAGCATGGCGCGGGTGGTTTGCATGGGGACATGGGCAGGCAACGGTTTTTTTACAAATTGCACCACATATTCTTTGAGAGGTGCTTTGCCCGTTGTGCCTTTAGGGCGACGGCTAGATTCTAATAAACCTAAGCGTTTAAACAGCGTATGTCCAAGACGTTGTGATTTATACCCCATTTGCACTAATCCAGCACGCATGAGCTTGATGGTTGTTGGGTCTTTGATATTTAAAAACTGCATGGATGCCCAAGTGACAATATTGAGTTTTTTCTGTTTGCGATCTTTGAGAATGCTCCGCATACGCACGGTGACATCACCAAAATCAATATTGACAGGGCAGGGGTTATAACATTTGTGGCAGACGGTACAGTGGTCGGCGACATCATTCATTTCTTCAAAATGACGCAGTGAAATGCCTCGGCGAGTTTGTTCTTCATATAAAAAAGCTTCGAGCATCAAGCCTGTTGCAAGGATTTTATTGCGTGGTGAATACAATAAATTAGCACGGGGAATATGGGTATTACAGACGGGTTTACATTTGCCACAACGTAAACAGTCTTTAATATCATCATTGAGTGCGCCAAGTTCATTATGTTCTAGCAGTAATGCTTCGCGCTCGACCAATCTCAAAGAGGGGGTATAAGCATTTTGTAGACCAGAACCCGGCATGAGTTTGCCTTTATTAAAGTGCCCGTTTGGGTCTACTTTTTCTTTGTAGCTGGCAAAATCATTAATTACTTGATCATCAAGGTAATGCATTTTAGTTAAGCCAATACCATGTTCACCTGAGATAACACCATCAAGGGAAAGTGCCAGTTCCATAACCTGATCAACAATGTGCTCGGCTTCTTGCATCATTTCATAATCATTGGAATTGACAGGAATATTGGTATGCACATTGCCATCACCTGCGTGCATGTGGAGCGCAACAAATAGACGTTGTGAACGAATTTTTGTATGTGTTTTCTTAATGGCATCCCTTAGTGGTTTAAGGGTTTGACCCACAAAAATGTCTTCTAGAGGTTTTCTGATTTCTTCTTGATAAGAAATACGCAAATCACGACGCAGTAATAAATTAATGAGTTTATCATCTGTTTGTTGGTGCTTTTTTGCATTGGCATCCAGCAGATTGCTATGATCATTTGCCGCTTCATCAATATGATCTAGGATTTTTTGCCAGCGCTGACGCACCTCTTTTAGATGTTGCGCGGCATGATCTTTTTTCGCTTGTAAAATAGCATCGTTTTCTGAACTTTGCTCATAATCAGGTTGATTGCGTAATTGTCTTTCTAGCTCGGGATTATCACTGTTTAGAAATTCCAGCATGGCATCAATTAATACCAGTTTGTTTTGCGTGGATTGAAAGATATTAATGCGTTCAATGCCTTCGCTATAGGCATCTAGCTTATCTAGCGGGATGACCACATCTTCATTAATTTTAAAGGCGTTGGTGTGGGCGGCAATGGCGGCAGTGCGGGCGCGATCTAGCCAAAACTGGCGACGTGCTTCGGGGCTAATGGCAATAAAACCCTCACCATTACGGGCATTAGTGAGTTTAACAATGTGCGAAGCTGCTTCGGCAACCTGTTTTTCATTGTCACCCACAATATCCGCAATAAGTACCATTTTAGGAAAGGCTCGACGCGCTGATTTTGGCGTATATTTAACAGCTTTAACATAGCGTTCGTCTAAGTGTTCAAGCCCAGCTAGTAATACATTTTTATTGTCATCTAAATAGTCTTTGACTTCAACAATGGCAGGAACGGCCTGTTGCAAATCACTGCCATAAAATTCCATACAAACCGTGCGTACCTGCTCTGGCATACGGTGTAAAATAAATTCTGCTGAGGTAATCAGCCCATCACAACCTTCTTTTTGAATGCCAGGGAGACCACCTAAGAATTTATTGGTAACATCTTTACCTAAGCCTTCCTTGCGAAAAAATTGACCGTCAAAGCTTAAAATTTCAGCTTCGCCTTTGGGCGTTTTTCCATTTTGTTGGTAGCGAGTTACTTTAAAGCTGACTTTTTCTTGATCGTGTATTTTGCCAAGATTATGATTTAAACGCTCAACTTCCAGCCACTCAGCATCGGGGGTTACCATGCGCCATGAGACTAAATTATCAAGTGTTGTCCCCCACATAACGGCTTTTTTGCCGCCTGCATTCATGGAGACATTGCCACCAATGGTTGAGGCATCTTGTGAGGTTGGGTCTACTGCAAAAACTAATCCTACTTTGTCAGCAGCATCAGATACACGTCTTGTCACCACACCCGCATCTGCACGAATCACCGCCACTTCTTGGTCAACACCGATTAGATCATTACGTTTTTGGATCTCACCAAGTGTTTCTAATTTTTCTGTGTTAATCACTACACTCATGGCATCAAGCGGAATAGCACCGCCCGTGTAGCCTGTGCCACCACCACGAGGAATCACGGTCAAGCCGAGTTTGATACTGGTTTGTACCAGTAAGGCAATTTCTTCTTCTGTATCTGGCGTAAGAACCACAAAAGGCAATTCAACACGCCAGTCAGTAGCATCGGTGACATGCGAAACCCGCGCAAGTCCATCAAATTGGATGTTATCTTTGTGTGTAATCTGGCGAAGTTGGCGTTTAGCTCGTTTACGCAGGGAATAATAATCAGAAAACCACTGAGCAAACTTATCCACAGAATGACAGGCTATATCGACCAGCTCTAGTGTGAGTTTGTTGCCATCAGCACGTACACGAATGCGCTCTAAACGCTCGCGCATGGTTTGCATCAGTGAATATCGGCGCTTTTCGTTTTCTAGTAAATCATCCTGAATATAGGGATTGCGCATAACGATCCAGATATCACCCAAAACCTCCAGCAGCATGTGTGCCGAAAGCCCTGTTGAACGCTCATCACGTAGAGTTTCGAGTATCTCCCAGGCACGTTCACCAAGCACTCGCAAGATGATCTCTCGGTCTGAAAAAGAAGTATAGTTATAAGGTATTTCGCGGTAAGGTAATTTCATGTGGTGTGCATTTTAACCCTTCTATCTGCGAGAAGAAATAAGCAACATCAATTATCAGATTATTTGTATAATTGGCTTTTCCTTTAGAAAATACTTATTTGTTAAATACCATGAATATAAATAAACTTGTCGCCCATCGTGGTGATAATACAAACTATCCTGAAAATTCTTATGCAGGTCTTGAAGCCGCTTTAAAAGCTGGCGCATTGTCTATTGAATTTGATTTACAAATGAATGCTGAGGGTTCGTTGTTGGTATTTCATGATATTGATTTTAAACGGGTTAGTTATAAAAGTAATGCGAGCAGGGAAGATGGCATAGAGCATATAGATAGTATGGGTGAAAATTACACCTCAATTTTTGAGATAACAGCTGAGCAGCTAAAGAGTTTTAGTGTGCATCAACCAGATATTTTTGATAATAAACATTATCCTACCCGTGTTCCTTATTTTACTGAGATTCTTGAGTTGCTCAAACAATATCCAAAAGCACATGCCTTTGTTGAGATTAAACGAGAAAGCTTAGCATACTGGGGCTTGTCAGAGGTTGTAGATAAGGTTTTAGCGGCACTCAAAGGGTTTGAATCACAAGTAACCATTATCTCTTTTAGTCTTTCTGCTATCAAATATACACAGCAACACAGCAAACTTCGCACTGGTTTTGTTTTTTACCAGTATAATGAATACACACACAATAATGCTAAGATTCTTCAGCCAGATTATTTAATCTGTGCTTATAATATTTTCCCTGAAAAAGAAGCCTTGTGGAAAGGTGATTGGCAATGGATGGTGTATTCTATTAATGATATTTCCACAATGGAGAAGGTCATTAAACGCGATGAGATTAGTTTGATTGAAACCGATGATATAAGCTTGATGCTAAGGAGCACATAATAAACACGCAATAAACACGCAATAAACACCCATCCCCCCCCCTTTTTTTACATATTTTATCATATAGAGGAATCAGAGTAGATTGTGGCTGAGGCATGAAGCCTAATATAACAAAGCTGTGTATTGGAAAACAGCTGCTATGGTTTACCGAGGGGAGGCGATTAGTATGGTATTTACTGGTTTGCTTTTTATTCTGCTGTTATAAAAAATACAAAAAAAAGGGGGGGATGGGTATTGTCATTGAAATAAGCATAAGCAATTGATATAACAAAGCATACCTGTAAGCTTTCCTGCACATAAGTCGTCTACAGCGTATTTTCTCGCGCTCAAAACTTCTACCTAGGCCGAGAACTCGGATTGAAACGAAAATCCGAGTTCTTGGGCAGTCTAAGCAGGAACAAGCCCCTCTACGGGCTTTGGATCTAACTCGTTAGGTAATCGCCTTAATGGGATTTGATGCCCTAAAGAAACTTGGTGTCGATAAATTACATAGAATTGTTCTACGGGGGGTTTGCGTTCAAGTAGGTGTGAAAAGGAAGAGAATCCCTTTTTTTCGGCATAAAATGCTATGGCCTTATGCCATGCCATATCATATCCTAGTTGCTTGATATTAAATAACTTATCAAAGCGCACATTTTTGGTTGAACCAGAAACTTTGAAGTAGGGCGTATAATAGGCTCTTTTCTCTCCAGCACGAATTTTGTGATAACGCACAAACTTCATTTTAACGCCAGAAACTCCAGTTGTATAAGCGGATGAGGTGCGCCTGATCTCTCTACAATCACGTTCTTTAATGGATTGGGTGAGTGTACGTTCCATGTTCCACTCTGCGTTTAGTGCTTGAGCTGTTGCTCTTAAAGCATCTTTTTCTTCATCACTTTTATTGCGAAAAGAGAAATATTTTTGGCGGTAGTCACTGCCGACTTTTACAACGAGCCGAAGACCAACAAAGCCTGCCTGATGCTCATTAGGTAAGTATTCACGAATTGACAAGGTTGTACTCCTCAATGTCAAATAAAGGGGGTTTAGTGCTTCTAAAAGTAAAATAAATAATAATTTATGCAAGACAAGATTATTTGAGTAGAGTCCGTTCTTTTCAATATATCAGTCAATTATCAAGATATTCTACATAGCGCTTCAGATTATAGGATATAGAATCTAATTAATTGTAAAACTGTATAAAAAACAATCATTTTAGCGTAAATAAATTTTTTTAATTTTTATTATGTGAAATTCTGATCCGGAATAAAGTTTAGCTTATATTATAATAAGGTGTGGAAAAATAACATATTATTTCTTGGGGGCATGAATAAATAGTATAAAAAGGGGGGGGATGGGTATGAGTAATATTGCATTACTCGATACCCATTATTAATTAACCCATTTTTAACATTAACTTATTTAGTTTGCTTACAAATCCAGCGGGGTCTTCTAGCTGTGCACCTTCAGCGAGTAGTGCTTGGTCAAATAAGATTGCTGCCCAATCTGTGAATTGGTCATCATCTGTTTCTGCTTCCATGCGCTCAATTAAAGGGTGTGTAGGGTTGATCTCTAAAATCGGCTTGCTGGCTGGCATTTCATGCCCTGCTTGCTTCATTAGATTTTGCATGTAGAGCGCCATGTCTTGCTCATTTAACACGATACAAGAAGGTGATGCGGTTAAACGATGTGAGACTCGTACATCTTCAACTTTTTCACCTAGTACTTCTTTTAGGTGTTTGATTAGGCTACCTGCTTTCTTCTCAACTTCTTCCTGTTCTTTTTTGTCTTCTTCTGTTTCAAATTTACCTAGATCAAGTTCACCTTTGGCAACAGAGTGTAATTTTTTACCATCAAACTCTTGCAAGCCATTGACTAGCCACTCGTCTACACGGTCACTTAGCAATAATACTTCAATGCCTTTTTTGCGGAAGACTTCTAAATGTGGGCTGTTTTTGGCTGACGCAAAGGTGTCCGCAGTGATGTAGTAAATCTCATCCTGCTCTTCTTTCATGCGTGATACATAGTCTTCAAGGCTGATTTTTTGTTCTTCAGCATCATCATGTGTGGATGAGAAGCGGAGTAGTTTGGCAATTTGCTCTTTGTTGCTGAAATCTTCACCAGGACCTTCTTTAAGTACTTTGCCAAATTCTGACCAGAACTTTTGATAATCTTCTGGCTTATTTTTTGCCATTTTCTCTAATAGACCAAGCACCTTTTTGATAGATGCTTTACGCATGGAATCAACCACACGATTACTTTGCAAGATTTCACGAGAGACATTTAGCGGTAAATCATTAGAATCAATCACGCCACGTACAAAACGTAAATAATTTGGCATTAAGTTTTTAGTGTCATCCATAATGTAGACACGTTGAACATAGAGCTTGATGCCATTTTTTTGCTCTGGCTCCCATAGATCAAAAGGAGCTTTTGATGGGACATAAAGCAATGATTTATATTCCAGCTTACCTTCAACGTGATTATGACTCCACGCTAGTGGGTTCTCCCAATCATGTGAAATATGCTTATAAAATTCTTGGTAGTCTTCATCTTTAAGGCTACTTTTTGATTCTGTCCAAAGTGCATTGGCTTTATTGACTACTTCCCACTCGACAGTTTTTTCGGCTTTTTCTACTTTATCATCTGACTCTTCAGATTCATCTACACTGGGTTCTTCAATTTTTAACATCTTTACAGGTAGAGGAATATGATCAGAATAGGTAGATATAATTGAACGTAAGCGCCAGTTATCTGCAAACTCTTTCTCTTCTTCTTTTAGATGTAGAGTGATTTCAGTGCCGTGAGTGTCTTTTTCGATCTCTTCGAGTGTGAAACCATTTTCACCTGTCGATTCCCAACGAACACCTTTAGATTTTTCATCACCTGCTTTACGTGTTTTTAAGGTAACTTTATTAGCAACAATAAAAGATGAATAGAAGCCAACACCAAATTGACCAATCAGGTTAGAATCCTTAGCAGCATCTCCGCTTAGTTTTGATAGGAATTCTTTAGTCCCTGATTTAGCAATGGTTCCAATATTTTCGACCACTTCATCACTATTCATGCCGATGCCATTATCACGAATTGTGACAGTATTGGCTTCTTTATCAAATTCAACTTCAATGCGTAATTCAGGATCACCTTCGTATAAAGCATCATTTGAAATTGCTTCAAAACGTAATTTATCACAGGCATCTGAACTATTTGAAATAAGCTCACGCATAAATATTTCTTTATTTGAATAGAGCGAATGAATCATCAGGTGCAGCAGTTGATTAACTTCTGTTTGAAATTCCATATTTTGCTTTTTAGGTTTTACTTCGGCCATTTCTTTGAATCCTTTAAAAAAATTAGTTTGCAAAAATGTATGGGCAGTCTGTTTCTTTTTCAAGAATTCTGACTGTAAAAAATAAACTGTTTTGGTGTATCATGTGACAAGTACTTTGTATTAGGCTATCAATTTAAAATGGGACGGTATTTTAATTAAATTGTATTTGAAGCTGTGAGATGAATGCGGATTCAGCTTGTGGCTGGTCTTGTAGCCGATGTAAGGAAGAAGAAATTATCAAGGATTGAATATGAGTAGATCAGGTGGAATGGGGCAACTAACAAAAGGAATTGTCATTGGCATAGTTTTGCTATTGGCTATTGTCGGTACAATGAGTATTTTTGACAAAGCTAAAAATAATGAAAATCCTCTATCACTTGGCAATAATAATGCGCAGTCAAATACGACTGAAGTTGTCGCTCCTGCAATTAATGTAAATACTCCTCAAGTATCGACAGATAAAGTTGATGGAAGTACAGGAAATGATGCAATAAATAATACAATTGAGATAAATACGAAAACTAAAATTCCATTAGAGAAAGAAGATAGTCAAATAGTAGAAACTAAAAAGCCTGATTCTACAAAAAATAAGAGTAACTTTACTCCTATTTTAGAAAACGAAAGGGTTTTAAGAGAAAAACCCATAAAAAAACCTAAATTTGGTTTATTACAAGTGAGTGCTATTAACCCAAATAATAAAAAGTCTCTGTTAGCTAGTTTTGTTGTTTTTAATAATGCGGGTAAAAAAGTAGCTGAGGCAAAAGCTGTTAAAAAGACATCGTTTCGTTTGCCTGCTGGTAAATATAAAGTCGTTAGCACACTTGTTAAATCTAATAGCTCACGTCGCACTCAATCTGTTCAAAGTTCTAAAACAATACGGCTTAGTGCCAATAAAAAAACTAGTCGAGTATTTAAATTAGAGCCACCATCCACTCTGGGTGTTTTACAAGTTTCAGCCAAAAGTGCTAGCACTGGCAAGGCGATGAAAGCAGATTATATAATTCAAAAAGAAAATGGTAAAACTATCGCTACACGTACTCATGTCTCTCATACGCTCTTTAAGCTCAAAGCAGGTAGTTATAAAGTTACGGTAAAAAGTGGTAATAATAGTGATTTTCGTACCATTGTCGTAGAACCTGGTGAATCTACCAAAGAAATATTTAAACTTCAGGAGACCATAAAGCAAGGGCAGCTTTTAGTGAGGGTGTTTGATACCCGAACCTCTAAACCGATACGAGCAAATATTATAATCACAGCGCCTAATGGCACGACAATTCAACAGTTAAAAGATGTTTCCAGAACAGAAATATCACTGCCTACGGGAAGATATAAAATCCGTGTTACAGGGCCTAATGGACAATCAAGCAAAAATATTATGATTTCTGCTGGTCAAAAGGCAAATGAAATTTTTCGTTTTGATGCTCCTCAAAAGAAAGCAGCAAATGAAGTTCAGATTACGGAGAATGTGAGAATTACCCCGCCAAGAGTAACACAGCCTGTTGTTCGACCCACTATTCCAGTAGTTCCAGAAAAAGTTAAGCCAAAACCAGTTCCGAAGGTAAAAGGAAGTTTGAAATTATTCGCTAGAAATGATGGCAATAATGTTCCCTTGAAATCAAATTTTTATGTTCAATTACCTAATGGCAAAAATATAGCGAAGAAAGTGTATAGCAATTCGGCTCAATTTTCACTTGAGCCTGGTGTTTACAAAATTACTGTTCGATCAACAAACAGAAAAAATATTGTTAAAACGGTTCGAGTCGGTTCAGGGCAAAGTGTTACAGAGGTATTTTCGCTTATTAGCACTTTGCCAAAACCACAGCCCAAACCACAAAAAGTTGCTCAAGCACCCGTTAAAGTACCTGCTAAAGCTCCAGTGTTAGCTCCTCAAAAGCCTGCAAAACCATCAAAACCGAAACCAGCTAAAACAGCGCCAGAGCCACCAATTAAAGTAATACCCAATGGTTTTTTAAGTGTAGCAATGAAACCACCTAGGAAAACACATTTTATTGTTGCTACTCGTTCTGGTAGGAAAATTGTTGAACTTACGAGTGTCCCTGCAGCTAGATTTAAACTGGATACAGGTCAATACGTTGTTACGGCAATTCAAAATAAACGTCGTCACACAAAAAATATAACTGTACGAGCAAATAAAACCACACATATAAATTTTAATGCGGTTAACTTTCAAGCCCCTAGAAATAATCAGAGAAATACAGCCATAAGCAATGGTGTGCTGAGAAGTAGGATTATAAATCCTAATGGGCAAGCTCTGCGTGGAAATTTAACAGTAACAAACTCACGGGGGCAGGTAGTAGCGCGAGCTAATTCGGTGACCGTAGGTGTTTTTGATCTTCCCGCAGGTTCTTATACAATTATTTTAAACTATAGAGGTCTTAGAGGTAGTGAAAGAATCAATATTCGTCCACGAGAAACGACCATGCAAACTTTTACTGTAGCTCCTAATCAGTCTAATCAGCCACCACCAGTACAACAAGATCCTAGAAATATTATGCGAGAAAGAATTGAACGGGAAATCAGAAGAAGGTTTTGATTGCTAGCCGAGAATAAGGGGCGTAGCTGATTTGTTTTGGGCACCCACAAGGGGTGCCCCTACTATTTCGATGATGATAAACTGCTAAGCTGTTTCTTGCCCAGCAACGGCTGCTTCGGCAAAGGTTGCCATATCATTATGCAGAGCACAGGCTGAACGTAATAATGAAACCGCTACTGCTGCGCCACTGCCTTCGCCTAGTCTCATGCCAATATTTAATAAAGCAGTTTGGTTTAAGCTTTCTATTGTCTTGCGATGACCTTGTTCGGCTGAAGTGTGTGCGAATAATAGATAATCATTCGCTTCGGCTTGAATACGCACGGCACATAATGCGGCGGCTGTGCTAATAAAACCATCAACTAAAATGGGTAAACCTGATTGTGCAGCTTGCAGATAAGCGCCTGTGAGTGCGGCTACTTCAAACCCTCCTGCGCAACGTAGCCAGGCTAATGCATCTGTACCACAGTCTTGATGCTTCTTAAGTATGCCAGCGACTACCTTTGTTTTATGGCGAATCCCTGCATCATCTAGACCTGTTCCTGCGCCTGTGATTTCTTCAGGGCTAAGTTCTAATAAGGCGCAATACAGCACGGTTGCGGTGGTGGTATTGGCAATACCCATTTCACCACCAATAAAAATATCAGCCTTGTTTTTAACGGCTCGAAGTGCTGCATTACGTCCTGCTTGTAAGGCGATATCGAGTTGAGTCTGGGTCATTGCTTCATGGTGTAAGCTGTTTTTAGTACCCGCAGCCGCACGTTGAATCACTAAGCCATCTTGTGCGGGTAGCTCTGTGAGTATGCCTGTATCAACGACTTCAAACGCTGCATCTAGCTGTTTTGCGAGTACACTGATAGCCGCGCCGCCTTGTAAAAAATTGGAAATCATTTGCACGGTCACCTCTTGCGGAAAAGCAGAAACTCCTTCTTCTGCAATGCCATGATCACCTGCAAAAACTGAAATATTAATATTGTCAGCAGAAGGCTTTTCGCTTTGTTGTAGGTCAGCTAAAGTTACTGCAAGTGCTTCTAGTTTGCCTAATGAGCCTGCTGGTTTTGTTAGCTGTGATTGTCTTTCTAGTGCTTTTTCTTTAAACAGTGCGTTTCTGATAGGTGTAGGGTTTTTTATCCAGCTCATGAGTCTCTCCTAATATAGGTGTAAAGTAGGCTATTACCTTTTTTGTCTAATAGCCAAATGGATTGTGTTATGCCATCTTTCTCAATTGTCCAGATGTGTTGAATTGCTGCTGTATGAATATTGGCGGTGATGCCTTCTTTATTATCTAGCACTATATTGTTGTCACTAAAACACACGTTATTGGCATCAAATGCGCTTAATTGTGTTTGACCTGTTCGCTTTTCACCGATGGTAAGATTCATTGGGGAGTCTTGATTGGGGGATTCTTTAATAAAGCGTGTAAAAGCTTTTAAGCCTTCTTCGCGCTCAAGTTGATGTGCTAATACAATATCATCTTGTGAGCTTTCTTCAGAAGAAGCGAGTGCTAAGAATATTTCTTCAATAGATAGTTCGAAATCAGCTGCTTTGGCTTCGAGTATTGCTTCGATATTGGTAGCATCAGTAGCAGTAGACAAGGCTTCTTTGATAGATGCTTTCCAGCCATCTAAACCCAGCGATAATGAGCGACCCCGTTTTTCACCTGCTTTAACACTGCCTGTTATATTTTCATACTTATTAGCATAGCCTCGTGGCGTGACCATTAAGCCCTCTTTAAAAAAGGTGCTACTATTACCAATGAGTACAGTGGTCAACATCCCAATATCACAATCAGCCATTTCTTTTAGTGTAACGAGCTGAATTTTTTCAAGATCACGATAGGCAGATTTAACGATAGCTACGGGGGTGTCAGGCGAGCGATATTTTAAGAAAATACGCTGTGCTTCAACAATTTGTTGGCGACGACGACCGCTTTTAGGGTTGTAAAGTGCTATTACAAAATCAGAGTCAGCAACAGCATCTAAACGCCGTGCGATAGTTGGCCAAGGGGTTAGCAAATCAGATAATGAGATTGAGCAAAAATCATGGGTAAGTGGCGACCCAACCCGTGCCGCACAGGATGATAATGCCGTCGTTCCAGGAACTAACTCCACTTCAATATCATCACCTGGCTTCCAGCCCGCTTGAAATAATACTTCATAGCTAGGGCCTGCCATACCGTATACACCAATATCACCTGATGATATGAGTGCCACTGTTTTGCCTTTTTTAGCATGTTCATAGGCTTCAACAGCACGATCAGTTTCTTCTGTCATGCCTTTGCGAATGACTTCCTTATCACGTAATAAATCTTTGACGAGGTTGATATAGGTTGAATAGCCAATGACGACATCTGATTCTTCAATGGCCTCACGGGCGCGAAATGTCATGTGTTCGCCTGAACCAGGGCCGAAACCGACCAGCAGGATTTTTCCTTTACTCATAGTATTTTTCTTTACCTTGTTTTTTGGGGTTAGGAGTTAGAGGTTAGAGGGATTTAACAATGGAAATAGTGGCATTTTTGCCATCATCCCCACGGTGTTTAAATTTTTCAACAAGCAGGTTTTGCATCGTTGTGTTAGCGGCTAGAATGGCAGCCGCTTCTGAAACAGCAGGTGTGCCAACATATTTCATAACAACTTCTGAAGGGTTGGGGACGCTCACTTGTGCCAGTTCATGTGCTGAGTAATGAATAATGGGTTTATCCATTTGCTTTACGAGCTGATTGATACTTGTTTCATCGGCTTTTTTATCAATGGTGGCAAAAGCTTTGATCTGCGTTTGCTGTGCATTAATTTGTTTGAGTGCTAATCGCAAAGCTGTTTGCAGTGTTGCAAGCGGTGTTCCACGATCACAACCAATACCGATAATTAGCTCAAAACCCATCCCCCCCTTTTTTTGCATTTTTTGATCATCCTGTTTGCTATTAGATGGACGATATACAATCAGGCGGTCGGTGAGTTTATCCCATGTGCTTTCGGGGATTGTGGCTTGTGTCACCCAAAGAATACCGGCGAACTTATCCAAATCAACTTCATTAAAAGTGTCAAATAAATGGATGTTTTTAGGCAGAGGTTTAGTGCTTTTCCACCAATCATTCACCTGAGAACCTGTTTCTTGAATCATGGCTACGGGTTCTTCATTGACCATCATGGCTGCGACACGGGTTAAACTCTTGTCTCGTGCTTCGGTTTTCCAACCTAAATCACGCCCTAAAATATCAACAGCAACGGTATTGCCAACATCTGCTGCGGTTGTGACCACAGGTGTTGCACCTAGTATCTCTGCGAGTTTGATCGCAAACTCATTCGCACCACCAATATGCCCAGATAACACGGGGATAACAAACTGTGCCGCATTATCGACGACAATTATACCTGGGTCGGTTTCTTTGCTTTTAAGATGCTCTGCGATAAGACGCACCACGCCACCGAGTGCCACTAAAAATACAATCTGATCATAGTTGGCAAAGAGTGTACCGATATGGTCTTTGGCGGGTAAAGCAATAGCCGTGACCTTGTTCGGCACATCTTTGAGTAAATCACTGAACTTTTCGCTGATAAAAATATCAGCCTCAGGAAGCTCAGCAGCAATTATCGCCGCCTTGCTTGCACCACTTTTAGTGATAGCAAGCAAAGCGATAGACTCATTCTGTATAGTCATTAGGCTTGTGCTTCTGTGTGATATAAACGTGTGCTAACGAAATTGCTGTACTGTAGGCGACTAAATGTTTTTGCACCTGCCAATATTGCAATATCAACAAGAGGTTCAAGTAACACAACTGTGCTATACGCTAATGAGAAGGTGGCAACGGAACTAAGGTTTTCTGCACCAAAGCCTTGTCCATAAAGTGCCCAAAATGCAACCCATGAAATAATTCCACCTTGATAAGCGAGTGATAGCTTAACCGTTTGAACATAGCTTAAGTCTTTGTAAGCGGTTGATGGTGCGATAATCTTTTTTGCAACTAATGCCATTGTATAAAGTGGCACAAGTAAAGTGGTGACATTCACCGCATAGTTTGGCAAATCAAACGGAGCGAAGAATAAGCCCTGAATGAGCAGTCCAAGTGCTAGACCAATGCCAGCAGGTGCTAAGCCAAAAATAAGAAAGAGTGTCGAACCCAGAATCAAGTGAACTTCTGATATACCTACGGAGTGATGTGGGAAAACCTCAAAAAAGACTAAAACAAACAGTGTGGTAGTAATAGCACGTAATAATAGTGATGTTGCCCCCTTTTCTTTGATGGTATCCCATGCTTGCTTGGCAAGATAAGAAAATGCCACTGTTGCTGTCGCGTAACTTAAAACCATTTTTGCGCTATCTACAACGCCTACTTCAATATGCATAATTGTAATTTCCTTGTTGTTAAACTATTTTGCTAAACTGTGTTGCTAAACATAAAAAATTGTAAAAAAGGGGGGGGATGGGTATATATATACATACCCATCCCCCCCCTTTTTTATAGTTTTTCTTGCTTCTTTTTTCGACAACCACGCATAATTTGCATCTGTTGTCGATGTGGATTGTGAATAATTATCAGTGATAAGTAATTCACCGTTTGACCTTTTAAGGTACAAATATCGTTAATAATTTTCTCCTCGGGAGTTCCTGCCTTTTCAATAAAGCGGCAACCATCTACCATTTGGTATTTTTCTGCCAGCGCGATAATCTCATCCAATAAGGGTTTAACTTTGAGCAACACCAAAGTATCAAAGTCAGTCATGAGTTTTTCTATCCACTCTACGCCATAACCTGCGGGAACAACTGCCATCGTCTCATCAACTTCAACTAGGCTTTCTCCTGCACTCGCAGCGGCGGCATTAAATGAACTCACCCCAGCGATAGTATGTGTTTTTATTTCAGCTTGTTTTGCAAGCACAGTGCGCTTTAAGTGACAAAAGGTGGAGTAAGTTGAAGCATCACCTTCAACCAAAAAAACCACATCTTTGCCTTTCTTTAAGATGTCGATCACGCTGGTGGCTGCCCTGTCCCAATATGTTGCTAGTTTTTCAGGGTCATGGGTCATGGGAAAGATCAGCGGCATATTGGCTTCAGGCAATGTAAAACCTGCGCGCAGAGCAATTTCTAATGCATAGCTACTCGCACCTTTGCGACGAATAGGGTAAGCCCAATAAGCATCGCTACTGAGTGCTTTATGTGCTGCTAGTGACATTAGATCAGGGTCACCTGGACCAAGTGATGCGCCGATTAAGCGTCCGAAGTTTGTCATTTTAGTACTCCATCAACATTGGTTTGGCGGTTATAATGAATACAGGGTTTTCTGCTTCAAGTCGTTGCATATTTAAAATGGCTTTACTGCGTGATACTTGCATTTGGATGTAATGCCACTCAATATTTTCCATTTGTTTGAGTGTATTGCAGGCAGTATTAAGATTCTCTAAGGTGATGAAATTCATGACTAATCTGCCGTCAGGATTTAAACGAGAAAGACATAACTGTATTAATTCTGCTAGATTGCCACCTGAGCCACCGATAAAAATAGCATCAGGGTTTTCCCAGTTTTCAAGCCCCTGCGGTGCTTTTCCCAGTTCGATACGATAGTTTGATAATAAGCGTGATTGATGATTGCTTTGCACAATCTCATAATCAGCCTGATTTTTTTCAATCGCATAAACAAAGCCTTCAGCACAAAGTTGCGCACATTCCAAGCCAATCGAGCCTGATCCAGCACCAATATCCCATACAATACTGTTACGTTTTAATTGCATTTTTGCCAGTGATACCGCACGAACTTCTTGTTTGGTGATCAAGCCTTTATTGCCCGCCATGCGTTGCTGATACTGATCATCATCTAAGCCCATTAAAACAGCTTGTTGCGGGCTTTTAATGCGCTTGATGATGACTAAATTGGGGTCGCCATAAGCATAATGCTGTGCCTCGTCTATGCTGAGCCAATCACTAAGACTTTCATTTTCGGTGCTAAGTGCTGAGGCGATAAGCATTTCAAACTGATCGCCCAGAGATTCAATTTTCAGCATCTTGGCGATACGTTTAGGGGAGTTGTCGGGGCTGGTATAAACAACAATTAAGTCATGCTGTTGACAATCATTGAGCAATGCTCGCATGGGGTGATTGTGTGGTGCGTTAGGTGTCCACTCGCCCATATCTTTACTATGAATGGAGCTGATTTTTACACTCTGCCAAGCCAAGCCTAAACGCGCGAAAGCAAGCTGAAACATGCTGAGATTGGGGATGAAATGGCACTTTTCGATACCAATTTTTTTAACTAGATAAGCCCCGATTCCATGACATAGCGGATCACCCGTTGCCAGTACCACGACTTTTTTATGCTTTTCTAAGTCAGCTTGTACCCAGTCAGGCACTTGCATAATGCTGCCACTAAAATCTTTTTTCTCAACTGTATCTTTAAGTAGGTGTGCGATTGTTTGTATAAAACGTGGGCTACCGATAAGCACATCCGTTTGTGCTAGTGCTTTAATTGCTGCTGAACTGAGGCTATTTTCACCGTCTTCGAGTATGCCGACGATATTACAAATATTAGCTTGATGAGTCATAGTGTACTTTGTGCCTCGGTGATTTTATTGCCTTCAAAATCACAAATTAAAATGCGTAAGTTAAATTGCTGTGGGTAGCGTTCTGTTAGGGTTGTGATGACACGCTTCGCTAAGGCATTATAAAAAGGCATTTGCAGACCGAGTTGTTTCATTTGTTCACTGCCAAAACGAGCTGTTTCTGCCTGTTTAATGGCTTCGACAACCTCATCAGGCGCACCCGCTTCTTTGGCAAGGCTGGCAACCAGTTCCATATTTACGGGGTTGCGCCCTGCGTGGGTCATGGTTTCACCCTGTGCTATTTTGGTGAGTTTGCCGACCATGCCGCCTATGACGACATTTTTTATATTGTTAGTGATAACCGTATCTAGTGCATAACTTAAAAAATCCCCCATTTGCACAAAGCAACTTTGTGGCAAGTTAGGTAGTTCGTGCATGGTGAATTTTTCAGTGCGTCCACCTGTGGTCAATACCACTGTGTCATGTCCTTGGTTTGCGGTGACTTCTATACCTTGAATAACGCTGGCACGAAAAGCCGCAGTAGACCACGGATGCACAATGCCTGTTGTGCCTAAAATAGAAATTCCACCTAGAATACCGAGGCGCGCATTGAGGGTGCGGGTTGCTAAACGCTCACCATCAGGGACTGATATAGTGACTTGTAAGCCATGCTTTTTTAATAAATCAGTTGCGGCGATGCGTACATTTTCTTCTATGTATTTGCGTGGCATCGGGTTGATGGCAGGCTCACCAACTTCTAGCCCTAAGCCTTTTTGGGTGACAATGCCAACGCCTACGCCACCTTTTAGTGTGAATTGATTGGCTTTGCCTTGTAGTAGTTTGACATCAGCAACGATAATTGCATTATGGGTAACATCAGGGTCATCACCTGCATCTTTTATTAATTCAACATGGGCATCATGTGTGCTTAGCTCGGCACTCACTACCTTAAATTGCACTAGATTTTTTTCAGGCAATAGACAATCAACTACCTCAGGGATTTTTCCTGTCACCAAACCCTGTGTTGCTGCGCGCGCCGCAGCTGCCGCATTCGCACCTGTTGAGAAACCTTTACGGTTACCCCGTGATTTGCGTGTGCGTTTTTTAGGTATGTTGCTTGTTTTTGGCATGTTTAAATTATTAAAGGAGTTAAGGAGTTAAGGTGTTAAGAAGTTAAGGCGTTAAAGACTATAAAACCCATCCCCCCCTTTTTTTATACTTTTTTACTTTGTGTTTCTGCTAAGGCCAATAGCGCATGTATGGCTGAAACCACTAAGGTTGTGCCACCTTTGCGTCCGCGTGAGATGATCCACGGGATGTTATCAAGCAGTGCCAGTTCATCTTTTGATTCGGCTGCTGAGACAAAGCCAACAGGCATACCGATAATTAGGGCTGGCTTTAAACCGTCTTCAGTAATCAGACGTTTTACTTCTAATAACGCCGTTGGGGCATTGCCGATACCTATAATGGCGTTATCTAATAAGCCTTGTTGGTTGGCTTTGCGCATTGCCTGAACTGCGCGTGTGGTGCCTTCATCTTGGGCTTTGGCAATGACATCTTCATCAGATATAAATTGGTAGGTGTTTATACCAAAGTGTTGTAAACGTGGTTTTGATAAGCCAACACAAATCATTTCAACATCGGCAATAATCGGGCAACCTGCACGAATAGCCTGAATGCCTGCATTCATGGCATTAGGGTGAAACTCTGCCAGACCATTAAATTCGAAATCAGCGGTGGCATGAATCATACGACGTACAATCTGCCATTGTTCATCGCTGTAGTTATGTTCACCTGCTTCTGCGCTAACAATATCAAAGGAGCTGTGCTCTATTTTGCGACCTGCTTCGGTGAGCTGTTCTGTCACACTATTGCTGTGTAGTGTCGTCATGGTATTTATTCCTTTTGATCAGTGGTGCTGATCGTGGTGATCGTTGTGATCGTCGTGGTGATCGTGATGATGATGTCCTGCTGGATCAATATCTAAAAATTCTGCTTCTTGCTGATTATCTAATACGGCATTCACACGCTGGTTTAGCACTTCAAGTATTTCAGGTTCAAAGCCAAAATAGCTAGATTGGGCAAATGCAATCTGTGGATACTGTTGCTGCAAACGCTCAACTTGTTTTTGAATGCGCTTAATTAATGTGCCATCAAACAAGTATAGAGGGAGAATAATAATTTGCTTCATATCAAGTGTTACTTGACGTTGCACCGCTGTTTCTAGCCGTGGTGTGGTTACACCTGTGAAAGCAACATCGACTAGCTGATGTTCTGTTTCTTCAAATAACCAGCGAGCCATTTTGCTGATTTCAGCGTTGGCTTTACGATCTGATGATCCGCGCCCTAATACGATCACCCCTGTATTGGCGGGTGCTGGATGATGTAGCTCAGCAAAGGCTGTGGCTAAATTACGCTTGAGGATATTTAAAATTGATTCACTTGCGGTTATTGGCGGTGTGTATACAAAAGTAGTATCAGGGTGGTTGCTTTTAGCGTGTTCAATATGATGGGGGATTTCAGCACGCACATGACCAGCGGCATTTAATACTAATGGCACAATAATAACGCGCTTACCTTTTTGTGCCGCATTTTTTAAACCCTGCTCAATTTCAACTTCTGCAAACTCGATAAAACAGAGTTCAATTTGCCAATCGGGTTGGCTATCACGCCAGATCCTAGTAAAACGCTCAATTTGGGGGGTGCCATCAGGGTCGCGTGAGCCATGACCAATTAAAAGTATGCAATTATCCTTCATCTTGTTGGATTCCTTTTCTAAAACGGTGGCTAAAGCTAGCGTCGTAGAGTTTTGATTTTTTAAGTGTGTCCCAGTCTCTTGCACCAAGAGTTGGGCTGATTATAATCATTGCTTGAGAGGCAATTTTTTCGGCCTGACATTGTTTTTTTATGGTGCTGAGTGTGCCTTTGACGATTTTTTCTTCTTCACCCCAACTGGCTTTTTGTACTACCGTAACGGGTGCATCTTCTGCATAGCCAATCTCAATAAGTTCTTGGCTGACTTTGTGTAATAAGGTGATAGAAAGAAACAAACACAGGGTTGAATGATGTGCTGCGAGTTCTTTTAATGATTCGCCTGCGGGCATTGGTGTGCGTCCTTCAACACGCGTCAAAATGACTGTTTGCGTGACTTCGGGGAGGGTTAAGCTTTCAATAGATGCCGCTGCCGCTGCCATTGCTGATGAGATTCCTGGGATAACTTCAACATCAATCCCTGCCTTATCGAGTGGTTGCACCATTTCTATGAGTGCCCCATAAAGAGCGGGGTCACCCGTTTGTAAACGAATCACAATTTTGTTTTCATCGGCTTGCTCAATTAACCAGTCAGTGATGTCGTCTAATGCCATGCCTTTTGAATCTTGAATTAGGCAGTTTGGCTTGCTCCACTGGGTAAGTGCTTTAGGCACAAGTGAGCCAGCAAAAAGTATTGCATCTGCTTTTTCAATCAAGTTTTTTGCTTTAATGGTAATCAGTTCAGGGTCACCAGGACCTGCGCCGACAAACCAGACTTTTGGGTTATTCATAAATACTCCGTTGTTGGCACTGTGAAAAATGATGTTGCAATTTCTGGTTTTGATTGAAAATACCAGTGAATATAAGAGGCTCGTAGATTTTTATAATGAATGCCTTGATCGCCCCGTTGTAATGAGAATGCTGTGCTTAGTTCTTGTAAGTTTTCACGTTTGGAATGATGGTATTCGTGCCCTTTAATACCTGTTTGCAGGTCTTCACGATAACCAAGTGAGGCAAGCTTATTTTGCATATGGCATTTTATGGGTAGAAGATTCGCCATTGCCCAGTTTTTTCCTTGATGATCTATCAAACTTTTAGCAAGCATCATCATTCCACCACATTCCGCTAAGCAGGGGGTGCCATTCTCAATGTGTTTGACTAGGGAATCCCATGTGTTTGATACACTTAAGGCTTCTGCGTGTAGCTCAGGATAGCCACCTGGCAACCAAATCGCATCAATTGCTTCATCGATTTTATCACCTGTAATAGGAGAAAAATACTCAATTGTTGCACCTTGCTGTTGTAGCCATTCGATATTTTTAGGATAGATAAAACAGGCGGCAGAATCTCTTGCTACAGCGATTTTCTTGCCTTGAAGTGATTGAGGGAGGGCTTTATCTTCATGAGAAGCTAATACAGAGGGCTTGGCAACTGAGCAATGACCAAGAGCAGAGTTTAAAAGGTTTAGATCAGCATGAAATACGACTGAAAAGTCAGGCACGGGCTGTTCTTCGGGCATCTTCAAGCCAAGATGCCGTTCTGGTAGGGTCGGGGCATCTTTTTCCATCCATGCGAGTAGGGGAGGGAGATGATAGTCTGCCAAAAGCTCACGGATAATTTTGGCATGGTTTTCACTGCCAAGGCGGTTGGCAATAATACCTGTAATGCTAAAGCCAATATTTTCGGCTTCTGCTACAAAACCCTTTACCAATGGCACGATAGAGCCTGCCATTCCCTTAGCATTGATCACTAGCCATACAGGAATCCCCAGTTCTTTGGCAAGGTGTGCGCCAGAACCTTGAGCACCAACACCGCCGCGACCATCAAATAAGCCCATTACGCCTTCGATAATACCTGCTTCGGTATCTTGATATTGCGCCAGAATTTTTTGGCTCTGCTCGATACCGATCATTTGAGTATCTAGGTTGTAGCTGGTCTTTTGGGTAATGGCTTTGTGCCACATGGGGTCGAGGAAGTCTGGACCTGTTTTAAACGCACGCACAGATTTATTCTGATTTTTCAGAAATTGCAATACAGCAAGTGTGATGGATGTTTTACCACAACCTGATTGAGTGCCAGCGATTAGTGTGTATTTCATTAATTAATACCCATCCCCCCTGTTTTTTAGACTTTTTAGGAGGTTGTTTTTTTAGGGGGCTATCTAAAAATTATGAGTGGTCGCGATGAAATAAAAATGAATAGGCACAGCTTGCTGGTTAGAGTGATACATTGATTTTTCCTAAGCACCCTTCGTGCTTAATTTATGTAGGAAGTAAAAGAGGCTAGTGTCGGGCTTTACCGTTCCGAGGGGAGCATTGTACTTTCAACAATTTCCTAGCACTGTTTAGAACAGCGATGTGAATATAGAACATCTAAAGTTTAATGACAATATCTTTTATATTTCACCTGAATACATGAGGTCAATGCGGACAGAAGGTATAAGTTGTTGGTTTGAAAGGGGATTTAAAAATCTCAGTATAATTGAGTTCACCATCTGCTAGCGCAGATAAGAAGCTCACTTAATGTTAGCTTCGCCTGTAGGTTAAGTGGGTATTTTTAACCTCGTGATGAATCAATAGCTTGCGTCCTGTACCATAGTGACTTCATGGATTTAGGTTCAAATACACAGGCTTTTAGGCAAGTTTGATGTTTTGATTTTATTAATATCTGTTTTATATGGCTGCAAATTTATTGAGCCTGAAGCTAGAGCTAAGATGGTTTGCAGACACCAATCAGCTAGTTTTGGGTGTAGGCGATAGAAAATCCACTGGTCTTGGCGTTTGTCGAGCAAAATTTCTTTTTCACGTAGTATTGCTAAATGACGAGAAATTTTTGGCTGAGTCATTTCTAATGCTTCCGTTAGCTGGCATACGCATAGCTCTTCTATTTGAGTTAGAAGCATTAATATCCGTAAACGAGTCTGATCGGATAAGGCTTTGGTGAATTCTTCAGGGCTAATCATGGTGGTATCTTATCATTAAAACTATTACAAAAATATTATTTGGAATAAAATTAGATATATGAATTGACGCATATGCGAATTAAGGTATACACTCCGTCAATCATTAGATAGCAGGTCGTAAAATGTTTGAACAATTAGGTAATTTTATTGCATTTCAATTGCTTGGCTTAGTCTCATCAAGCCAACTAGGTGCGGCGGTGCAGTTTTTTATTATGGATGTCAGTAAGATATTCATTATGTTGCTCATCATTATTTATATTATGGGTCTGTTACGTGCCTTACTCACGCCTGAAAAAGTGCGCGCCTATGTGCGCGGCAAGCCTAAATGGTTGGCACGTACCTTAGCTATTTTGCTTGGTGCTGTTACACCTTTTTGTTCTTGCTCATCTGTTCCCTTATTTATTGGTTTTGTTGAAGCAGGGATTCCACTAGGCGTTACCTTCTCATTTCTAATCGCCAGCCCTATGATTAATGAGGTTGCTGTGGTTATTCTGGCAGGTGTCTTAGGCTGGAAGTTGACCGCCCTATATGTTGGTGCAGGGCTATTTGTTGCCTATGTTGGTGGCATTATAATGGAACAATTTAAGCCCGAGAAATGGGTCGAAGAATATGTCTGGAAAATCCAAATGGGCGAAATGGCACAAATCAAAGAAGATACATCTCTGCTAGGCAGACACCGCCACGCATGGGGAGAAGTTAAAGAAATTGTTGGCAGAATATGGAAATGGGTATTTATTGGGATTGCGGTCGGTGCTGCTTTTCATGGTTTTGTACCAGAATCATGGGTGGTTGCAAATCTGGGTGGTGATAATTGGTTGGCCACACCTCTTGCAGTCTTAATGGGTGTACCACTCTATTCAAGTGCTACGGGGGTTATTCCCATTGCCGAAGCAATGATTGGCAAAGGTGTTGCGATAGGCACAACACTTGCTCTTATGATGAGTATTGCCGCACTATCATTGCCTGAAATGCTTATTTTACGCAAAGTCATAAAATGGCCTGCACTCGCCATTTACGCATCTGTTTTAGCAGTGTCTTTCACATTGGTTGGCTGGGCATTTAATTTTATTGTTGCTTAATCAGGTTTTTTTTTAACTTATACCTGAATCCGTGAAGTCAATGCGTATAACAGGGCGTAAGCTATTGGTTTAGCACGGGATTTAAAAAATCTTAGCTTCACCCGTAGGTTAAGCGGGTATTTTTTAAACCCGTGATGAATCAATAGCTTGCGTCCTGTGCCGTAGTGACCTCACGGATTCAGGTTATAACGACTAATACTACTCTATTAATATAGGAATAAATCATGTCAAATGATCCACAATTACATTCATCTATTGTTGCATTGATCTCACTCGCCTCAGGCATCGCTGCTAAACATCCAGCAATGGGTATGTGTCAGTTAGAAAGATTACGGGGCATGGGAATCCCTGAATCACAAATCAATGCTGCTGTTGAAATAGCTCGCCATATTCGTGATGAGGCTGCTGAAAAAATAGATGCTGCCTTTGATGAAAAAGCTGAGCTATCAAAGCCAGTAAGTACCGAGGAAAACAGCTGTTGTAGTTCTACAAAAACATCCCAAGAAGAATCAGTCGTAGCTGAAGAAAGCTGTTGTACAAGCACGCCTAGCGGACAGGCTTGTTGCTAGAATTTACGCTTGCCAAATCTGCCGTAGTAACCTCACGGATTCGGATTCTTAATTCAAATAAATATTTAAAGGAAATACTATGAAAATTGTTAAAGTACTCGGTAGCGGTTGCGCTAATTGTGAAAATACAGCAAAGCTAATTAGCGAAGCAGCAAAAGCTAAAGGTGTTGAAGTTAAAATAGAAAAAGTAGAAGACATGGCACAAATCATGGCTTATGGCGTGATGTCAACGCCAGGTGTAGTGATTGATGAAACTGTTGTTCATGCTGGTGGAATACCTGATAAAGCAAAAATAGATAGTTGGCTTTAACTAAAACCCGAATCCGTGAGGTCGCTACGGCATTAGACATATTGACCTCACGAATTCAGGTATAAATCACAGATTCAACCCACTATCGGTGGGTTATTTATTGTGTATTCCCTAAACTTCAGAGCTATGATAGGGGATATAAAAATATAAAAAGTCTACTAATCACTTTATTATATAGATGGATCAATCATCAATATATTTGACTAAAGATTCATTTGTAATTATGATTGTTATCAACTAATGATAACTTTATCAGGTCAATAGATTGAATAAAGATACACATAACAATATTGGCTTAGATATTTTACTAGAGCTAGATGGTGAAATATTTCCAATGGATAATGGTTGTTGGACAAAAATAGAAGCTAGACTTGTCTCTCTCAATGAGCATATTTCACACGGAATAAAATATTCACTTACTTTGCATAATACACTACCCCAAAAGTCTAGACTGTTTTTTCAAATTTCTTATTTAAATTCCCCATCAAGCAGCTTCACTGCAAGATTGTTGAAAAGTGATGCTTTTTTCATACACATCCAGTGGTTTTTTGTACCCAAGTGTTTGGTGAAAACGTTGTTTATTGTAAAACTCGATGTAGTCATCAAC
>JALSLM010000199.1 GCA_026988295.1 Thiotrichaceae bacterium | reverse complement strand
CGATAACAATCGTTGAAGATCATCCCTGTTTTTTGTCATTGAAATATCAAAGACAGAAATAAGCTCCCCCTGCCCTGCTTTAACTTTTTTTAGTAATTGTATATCACGTTTAACACCAGTGATTAGCGTTGCCTCTTCTACGGGATAGGCAAGACGATATTGAATCAGGGCGCAGATACCATCGGCATCACCATTAAATACATCGATATTCATAGGCTTATTGAATCACTTATTTGTTTTATAAAGTCTTTAAAGTCACTGATATGATGCTTTGCTATCATAAAGGTTAAATTTAAATCAAGCTCTCCATAGGTATGGATAGCAATATTTCTAAAACCCACAGATTTAATCAGTTTTTCAGCCAGTGTTTTATCTATAAGATTAACCTGAATCCGTGAGGTCAATGCGGATAACAGGGCGTAAGATATTGGTTTAGCACGGGATTTAAAAAATCTTAGCTTCACCCGTAGGTTAAGCGGGTATTTTTTAAACCCGTGATGAATCAATAGCTTGCGTCCTGTGCCGTAGTGACCTCACGGATTCAGGATTAAGCTTATGCAAGGCGTTAAAGCTTTCTGACATGGTTTGCGGCGTTTCTATATTAGCATTAGCAGTAATGTGCATAGCAATATCAACGCATGATTGAATAATACGCGTAAGATTTAATACGATGATATCTTGGGCATCAATATCTTTTAAGAAGACATCTAAGGTTGCTGGAGTATGCGTTTCTACACGTTGAATTGTGCGCAAAATAGAATCAACTTTCTTCTCAAGGACAAGCTTATCCATACAATAACCGTTCACGCCTTTGTTTCAGTGTTCGTTTTATATAAGGAGTAAAATCTTGCATCATATTGACATTTTTAATACTTAAATCAATAAACTGTTGCTGACTCCCTTTGAGTTGCTTGCCATGCTGGACAACTTGATTTAACAGAGGCTCACCTATAATTTTCAAATCAACAAGATCAATATTTCTAGCTGTTATCTCACCCAATGACTGCAAAAGCGACAATTTAATGTCTGCTGTCATTTTTGTATTCAGTTCTATGGCTAGATCAATATCACTGTATTCTTGTTCTGTACCTTTAGCAAAAGAGCCAAATAGTATCGCAAAGACAATCTCAGGTTGATTATTGAGCCATGCAGAAATTGCCTTTATGACATCTTGTGTTGGGGCAATATTTTTGGCTTGGCTGGTCATTATATTAAAAGTATAAAATACATTATGAATCACTACCAAATAAATCACGGGTAACGACTTTCTCTTTAATGTCTTGAATATCATCAGAGAGTCGATTGGCAACAACCACATCAGAGTATTCTTTAAATGCGTTCAAGTCGGTCATCACACGCGAGTGAAAGAAATGTTCTTCCTGTAATTCAGGTTCATAAACAACGACTTCAACACCTTTGGCTTTAATGCGTTTCATAATCCCCTGAATGGATGAGGCTCTAAAATTATCTGAGCCACTTTTCATTATCAAACGATAAATACCAACCACTTTAGGATTTTGTTTAAGCACTAAATTGGCAATAAAATCTTTGCGGGTGCTGTTTGCTTCAACAATGGCATGAATTAGATTGCTAGGCACGTCTTTATAATTAGCGCGTAACTGTTTAGTATCTTTAGGTAAGCAATAACCACCATAACCAAAGGATGGATTATTGTAATGGTCACCAATTCTTGGATCTAGCCCAACACCTTCTATAATTTGCTTGGTATCTAAGCCGTGTACCTGCGCGTAAGTATCAAGCTCATTAAAATAGGCAACACGCATGGCAAGGTAGGTATTTGAAAACAGCTTGATTGCTTCTGCTTCGGTGGAATCAGTAAAGAGTACGGGAATCTCTTTTTTCTCAGCACCTTCAACTAAAAGTTGAGCAAACTTTGCCGCTCTATCAGATTGTTCACCAACGACAATTCTTGAGGGATTAAGATTGTCATACAATGCCTTTCCTTCCCTTAAAAATTCGGGTGAGAAAATAATATTATCAAGATCTAATTCAGCTTTAATGCGTTTTGTATAACCCACAGGTACGGTTGATTTTATAATCATAACGGCATCGGAGTTAATTTTTATCACATCTTTAATCACTGACTCTACCGAACGAGTATTAAAGGTATTGGTTTTTGTATCGTAGTCGGTTGGTGTGGCGATAACGACAAAATCAGCACCCACATAAGCCTCTTCCTTATCTAAAGTGGCTTTAAAATTAAGTGGCTTATTTTTTAGAAAATCTTCAATTTCTGTATCAGCAATTGGTGAGATTTTATTATTTAACTGCTCAATCTTTTCTGAGCTGATATCAAGTGCGATAACTTCATTATGTTGCGCAAGCAGAACACCGTTAGAGAGTCCGACATATCCTGTTCCTGCGATTGCTATTTTAATTGCCATGTTACTTAGCGCCGTATTAGTTTAAAGAAAAAGTATAAAAAAAGGGGGGGGATGGGTATAAGGTATAAGGTCTCTAAAGACTACCTAAGAAAGGTTGTATCTCAATAATATCACCTTCTTCTACACCCGCACATTTTTCATCGAGCAAGATAAAACAGTTGGCAATACTCATGGAAGTTAGTATACCAGAACCTTGCATTCCTGTGCGTTTAACGACCAATGCCCCATTATCATCTTGCTGAAAAATACCACGCTGAAACTCATAGCGACCAGGGCGCTTATAAAGCTTGCTCTGACTTTTTGCTTTAAGCGTAATCATGGGCTTTGTTTTGCCACTGGCTAGACGATAAATAGCTGGTTGAACAAACTGCAAAAATGTCACCATCACGGCAACGGGATTACCCGGCAAGCCAAAAAATCGTGCCTTGCCAAGTTTACCAAAGGTGAGAGGACGACCCGGTTTCATTCTGATTTTCCAGAAATCAATATCACCCATTTTTTCCAGTGTTGGCTTAATATAATCTGCCTCACCAACTGAAACACCGCCTGAGGTAATCACAATATCTGCCATTTCAGACGCTTCTTGAAAAGCCTGTTGCATAGCTTCTGGCTTATCTTTAATCACACCCATATCAAGAATATCAACATCCTGCTGTTTAAGCATGGCGTATAGCGTGTAGCGGTTGCTATCATAAATCTCACCAGCCGCGAGTGGCTCACCTATGGAGCGCAACTCATCACCTGTTGAGAAAAAAGCAATGCGAGGGCGACGATAAACGCGCAGTTCGCCGATGCCGAGTGACGCTAATATACCTAAATCAGCGGTATTAATTTGATGCCCTTTTTCAAGCACTTTAAAATTTAGCGGAATATCTTCACCTGCAAGACGCACATTTTGCCCAATCTTATGCCCCGATTTGATTTGCACCGTGCCATCATCATTGAGTTTGACTTGCTCTTGCATAATAACGGTATCAGTTGCTTCAGGGATAAGTCCACCCGTCATAATACGAATGACTTCGCCTGATTTGCATACCTTGCTAGAAGGCACGCCCGCATAGCAGGTATCAATCACCTGATAATTTCTCGGTTCATCCGTGGGTAGATCATTCCCTGCGAGCACATAGCCATCCATAGCAGAATTAGGGTGTGATGGCACTTCAATTGGTGAATAAATATCTTCAGCTAAAAAACGCCCTAGGCAACTGCGTAATGTGAGCTTTTCAACACCACTAACGGGCGTAATATTCTCAAGAATCTTTGTGCGCGCGTCAGTGACGCTTAATACGCTGGGTTCCCAATCATCGGCGCAACTGGTTTGTTTCTTGGTGCTGTTATCGGTATTGTCATTTGTACTGTTATTAGTGTTCATATTGTTTTTTCAATATTTGGGTTTCAATAAAGTCAGCAAGTCCCTCTGGCTCATTAAAGTTTAGCCTAACCAGATGTTCTGCATTTTTCAGCTCAAGTTCTTCGGCAACAACAATGGCAATAATATTCGGGTCTTTAGGATAAATAAAGGGACGCTCCATTTCTTTGCGATGTAGCTCAATTTTGGGAATATCTTCATGCTTAAAACCCTCAACTAAAACCAAGTCGAGAGAATCAGTTTGCAATAAACCCAGTGCAGAAGTTAAATCAGAATCAATCTGCTCAGCATGTTCAACAATTAAGGTGGTGCGCTTAGGTGAGGCTAAAACCATCTGTGCCGTGCCAGATTTGCGTAATTCATAGCTATCTTTGCCTGGCTGATCTACATCAATATTATGATGAGTATGTTTCACCATGCCAATACGAATGCCTTTAGCTGCAAGCAAAGGAATAATTTTGCGTAATAGCGTAGTTTTTCCTGTGCCGCTGTATGCCGCAAAACCAAGCAGCGGGATGGGATAATCAATCATATTTTATTCTTTTTCCACCTCAAGCAGTTTTCCATTTTCAAGGATTAAACGTCGATCCATAACTTGCAATAAATGATCCAGATCATGACTAGCAATTAAAAGCGTTGTGCCTCTTTGTTTAAATTCAGCGAATAACTTGCCTGTACGAATCTTAGCATGTTTATCCATATTAGCCGTTGGCTCATCCAACAACAAGACACTCGGCTGTTTCAGCCACGCCTGCGCAAGTGCCAAGCGTTGTTTTTCACCACCTGAAAGGCACTTTGCCTCGGTATCTTCACGATGCTCAAGATCAGCCCATTTTAATGCTTGTTTTATCTTGTCAGTATTTTTTCTGACTAAAGCATAGCCTAAATTACGCCTCACTGAACCATCAAACATATAAGGTTCTTGATAAAGATACATCACATGCTGACGAATGAACGAATAAGCTTTTTTATTATCTAAAAGCTGCTCATTAAAACTGATTGCTATGCTATCTGCCTTAATTAATCCTGCCAAAGTCCGCATCAGTGTTGACTTGCCACTGCCGTTTTTACCGCTTAATAGAGTACATTCCCCCTGCTTTAAATGAATATGCGTATCTTTTAGAATCCGTTTATTTTGCCTACCTCTACCAAAAGACTTTTTGATATGACTAAATTCTAGGCTATTGAATGGCTTATCGACCATGTGCCAACATACCTCTACCTTGAATATAATGTAAAATCATCGTCAATAAAAAAGCCATCAAAACCAAAATAATACCCAGCGCAATGCCCTGTGCAAACTCACCTTTACTCGTTTCTAGTGCAATTGCCGTGGGGATATTGCGCGTATAATGCAAAATATTGCCACCCAACATCATGGATGCGCCAACCTCTGCAATAATGCGTCCATAGCCAGCCAACAATGCGCCCAATAAGCCAAAGCGTACTTCGCGTAGCATAATCACAAAAGCACTGATTGAATTATTGCTAAGCGTACGAGCCGTATCCCACGCACGCATCTCGGCAGATTGAAAAGCACTGTGGCTCATCGCTACCAAGATAGGAAAGCTCAATGTAATTTGCCCTAAAACCATTGCTGTTTGAGTAAACAACAAATGCCATTCACCTAACGGCCCTTGTCTTGAGAGAAGAATATAAAGCGTCAAACCCACAACAACCGCAGGCACAGCTAACAGCGTATTAAAAACTGATATTAATAAGCGTCGCCCAAAAAAATTGCTATAAGCCAGTGTAAAACCAATCAACACGGCGGGTACTGAGGCAATTAGAATTGCGGTGCTTGAGATCTGAAAGGAAATGCCAATAATTGTCCACAGCTCGGCATTGCCATTAAATAGCAGGGTCAATGCCTCGATGATAGTATTACTTAATGAATCCATATAAAAATATACAAAAAACAGGGGGGGATGGGTATTATGTGTAACCTGAATCCATGAGGTCAATGCGGATAACAGGGCGTAAGATATTGGTTTAGCACGGGATTTAAAAAATCTTAGCTTCACCCCGTAGGTTAAGCGAGTATTTCTTAAACCCGTGATGAATCAATAGCTTGCGTTCTGTGCCGTAGTAACTTCACGGATTCAGGTGTAATTATACCTATAACATAGATACCCATCCCCCCCTTTTTTTACATATTTTATAATGAGCCAATATCTTGAAAATACGAATCCTTAGCTACAATATCCACCGTGCCATTGGTCTTGATCGTCGTTTTGCACCCGAGCGAATTATTGAAATTTTGCAAGCGCATAATGCCGATATTGTTTTGCTACAGGAGGTTGATGAAGGCGCGCCTCGCTCGAATGAACTAAATCTAGCAAAAGAATTAGCTGATGCGCTACATTATCCACATTACGCTCTGGGGCATAATGTAACCTTACGCAAAGGCTGGTATGGCAATGCTACGCTTAGCCGTTTCCCAATTATACACGAACGTAATATTGATCTAACGGTTGGCATACGCAAACGTCGTGGCTGCCAACACACCACGCTTGATTTGAGAAATGACCCTGAGAATCCTTTGCCTTTAGATGTATTTAATTTACATTTGGGTTTATCTGCCAGAGAACGTCAAAAACAGGCAGGAATATTGCTACGCTCTGAAGAGTATCAGTTACTTGATTTGCATACGCCTTGTTTAGTGGGTGGTGATTTTAATGATTGGCGTTCGCTACTGCGGGCTCTATTTATTGAAGCTTTATTTTTTAAATGTGCCACTGATGAAAAGGATCAATCAGGAAAGCCTAAAGCAATAAAAACCTTTCCTTCTTTTTCACCCAAAGGAGGTTTGGATCGACTCTATTATCGTGGCGATGATTTTAATCTATTATCTATTAAACGCTGTCATTATAAGATTTCCAAAGTTGCCAGTGATCATCTTGCAATTATTGCTGATTTTGAGGTGTATTAGAGATAGGTCGTAGATCATTGATGTGTTGTAGATTAACTCAACAAACAAACTATCGCACTTTGTCGGATTACGCTATCGCTAATCCGACCTACAACAAACAGATTTAATTAGGTTTTTCTTAGTTAGGAAGCATAGCACCATTCACCATTTTCTAGCCCATCAATCGTCCAAGAACCCACTCGATAACGAATCAATCGTAATGTTGGATTTCCTATTGCTGCGGTCATGCGCCTGACCTGTCGATTCTTTCCTTCGCTAATAGTAATTTCCAACCACGAATCAGGAATATTCTTACGCACTCTTATGGGTGGCTTACGCGCCCATAGCAAATAAGGTTCTTGGATAAGGCGGACTTTGGCAGGTTTTGTCAGACCATCTTTTAACTCAATACCTGCGCGTAATTTATCTAAATCAGCTTCATTAGGTTTGCCTTCTACTTGCACCCAATAGGTTTTGCTCATTTTATTTTTAGGGTTAGCTATGCGTTGTTGCAATTTGCCATCATCGGTTAAAACTAGCAGACCTTCGCTATCTCTATCCAGACGACCTGCGGCATAGACATTTTTATCTGTGATAAAATCGGCAAGCGTTTTACGCCCTTGCAAATCAGTAAACTGTGTTAGCACATCAAAAGGTTTATTGAATAGAATAATTTTAGCCATGCGGTTACACTATCATAATATGCTTAAAACACACCACGCTTAATATGAAAATTACATTAAATTTATCAATTATTTGCTATATATTCGCGCTCCCTTTATTACTCTCAGCCTGTAGCATCACATCACCCAAAATGAATGAGCCATTGCGTGGCTCACCGTTAAATCTTGATACAAAAAAACACCTCAATAAAAACCCTCGTTCTGATGAAATAACCATCATACTAACCTTTTCAGGAGGCGGCACACGGGCTGCGGCATTTTCCTATGGTGTATTGGATGAATTACGCCAAACTCCCATATTTATCAATAACAAAAAACATCGCTTGCTAGATGAAGTTGACTTAATCTCCTCTGTTTCAGGAGGAAGCTTCACCTCAGCCTATTACGGTCTATTTGGCGATGAAATTTTCAGCACATTTGACAAGAAGTTTCTTAAAAAACGTGTACAATCAGACTTAATTAAGCTCTCTTTATTAAGCCCAAAAGCTTGGGTACGTCTATTACCAGGGCTTTTTGAACGCAGTGATCTGGCGGCAGAATACTATAATCAATTTATTTTCAAGAAAAAAACCTTTGCTGATTTTCGCAAAGATGGCCCCAAAATTATCATCAATGCAACTGATTTATCACTAGGTCAGGGCTTTGCCTTTAGCGATTATCAATTTAGCTGGATTTGTTCTGATTTAAAAAGCTATCCAATAGCACGAGCAGTTGCGGCTTCCTCTGCTGTGCCTATTTTATTATCCCCTATCACATTAAGAAATCATGCCTCAAAATGTGGCACACCGCCCGTTCTCTGGTCGAGCAAAGACAAATCAGATAAAAGCAAAAAACGCTATGAGCAATCATTAAAAATTCAACATTACCGTGATGAAGAAAACTATAAATATCTACACCTAGTTGATGGAGGCATCGCAGACAATCTAGGCATTCGCTCAATTATGGATATGGTGACTTATCACCGTAACAATATATGGGATGTCATGAATTCTTTTAAAATGACAAAAACCAAGAAATTTATTTTTATTGTGGTCAATGCCTCTAGCTTTAAAGATACCAGTATTGCGAAACAAAGAGTCAGCCCCACATCCATTAAAATTCTGGATGCAGTTACCAATATTCAGTTTGATAAATACAATATCGAAACACTGGATTTTCTGCGTGATAAATTTCCTCAATGGCGCAAACAGGTTATCGAAGGTCGCTGCAAGAAAAACTCAGATGCAAATTGTAAAGACATAGAATTTGATCTGATTGAAGTCAATCTACGGGATATTCCTAGCGAAAAAAGACAAGCATTTTTAAACATCCCTACCTCCCTAGAACTTCCTGCAA
>JALSLM010000198.1 GCA_026988295.1 Thiotrichaceae bacterium | reverse complement strand
CCTTTTAGCAAACAATGCCGCTGATTAATTTCATATTGAAAATGATGAGCATATTTTTTACTAAGTTGTGTTTGATGTTGCTTTAAATGGTCCAACTTCTTACCAAGCTGGTCTTTGGTATTTGTACTTTGGAGCGACAAAAAGATTGCCAAGATCTAATTAATTACCGTTTATCATTTGCTTTTAATATCAATACGAAAATACAAACTAATCGTCAACTAATTAATGAAAACCTGAAGGTAAATAGCTTAGTGACACCCAATAATACATCTGTAAATGGCCATTCGTTAGAGCAACTTAAATCAAGTTTTGAATCACAATTATTAGACTACAAAAACACGGTCATATTGCTTCAACAAAAACTTCTAAATATTTTGAAAGATCCGAGAAAAACCAAAAAACATTATCGCTATTTAAATAATAAGATGTCTATCTTCTCATAAATACTTCTACCCCTTTATAGCGAGAAGGTTTTAAAGTAAAAAGCCCCCCATCAAAATTCTTTGCACAATTACCCATCCCCCCTCTTTTTTGCAATTTTTTACCCATTCATCGGTTCAGAAACATCAAATTAGACACTTGCTCACTCGAATGTTATAAAAGCGATACTATTATAAAAAAACTATACCTGAGTCCGTGAGTCCAATGCGGATAGCAGGGGATAAGCTATTGGTTTAGCACGGGATTTAAAAAGCTCTGCATAATTGAGTTCACCATCTGCTAACGCAGATGGGAGGCTCACTAAATCTTAGCTTCACCCTTAGGTTAAGCGGGTATCTTTTAAACCCTTGATGAATCAATAGCTTATTTACTGTGTTGTAGTGGACTCACGGATTCAGGTTATACTAAAAGACTGTTCAAGAACTAGAATTTTCACTCAATTCTTTTGTTCTCGAAGAGCCTCCGAGAATTAAGGATATTGTATGAAAAAAGCCCTAAAAGTGACGGGACTATTTACCTTTCTAATTGTTGCATTTCTAAATGCTTTTGTAGATTTAGGGCATAAGATAATAATTCAAAATACTATTTTTAAAAACTACGATGGACCAGAATTAATCGTTTTAAGTTCCATTGTTAATGCTCTGATTTTATTGCCATTTATTTTGTTATTCACACCAACTGGTTATATTTCTGATAAATACCCTAAAAATAAAATTATGCGTGTTAGCGCATGGGTTGCTTTGAGTATTACTTTATTAATTACTTACAGTTATTATCAAGGCTGGTTTTGGCTGGCTTTTGCTATGACCTTCTTGCTTGCTTTGCAAAGTGCTTTTTACTCGCCTGCAAAATATGGCTATGTTAAAGAATTAGTGGGTGATCGTCGTTTAGCGCAAGCAAACGGCTTGCTACAAGCTGCTACAACGACGGGTATTTTATTGGGTACTTTTTTCTTTTCTGTCTTTTTTGAAAAGATGATTATTGGCTTTGAAATAACTGATAAAGACTCTTTAATCAGAATCATTGCCCCTTTAGGCTGGGCATTAGTTGCTTTTACTATTATTGAACTTGTGCTTGCTTATCAATTACCACAGGCAACGCCTAAAAAGAAGGCAATGAGCTTCCATTGGAATAATTATCTGCATGGAAGAACACAAGCAAGAAATATACGTTTAGTTAAACGCCATCCTTATATATGGCTATCTATTCTCGGCTTAGCTGTATTCTGGGCGATTTCTCAAGTTTTATTGGCTTCATATCCTGCCTATGCAAAAGAATTTTTAGGTATTACAAATACTGCTGTAGTACAAGGATTAATGGCTTTTGCAGGTTTAGGCATTATGATTGGATCAGTGCTTGCGGGGAGAATATCCAGAAACCATATCGAAACAGGGTTAGTACCTGTTGGTGCAATTGGCGTTACTCTTTCTTTATTGCTAATTAGAGTGCTGGATTCACATTTCCTGCAAGCACTGAATTTTTTATTCCTCGGTATTATGGGTGGATTTTTTGTCATACCACTCAATGCTCTTATGCAATATCATGCAAAAAATAGCCAGTTAGGTCGTGTTCTTGCATCTAATAACCTGATTCAATTCAGCGTTATGCTGGTATTCTTGGTGATTACCAGCACACTGAGTTATTACAAGGTTGGTAGCACAACTATTCTTTGGATGCTCTTCTTTGTTGGTTTAGCAGGTACTATCTATACCATTTTAAAGATTCCTGAGTCTTTATTACGTTTCATAATTGCTCGCCTATTTGCTGCACGTTATCGCATGAAAGTGATTGGTTTTGAAGAGCTTCCTCACTCTGGCGGTATCTTATTATTAGGCAACCATATTAGCTGGGTTGACTGGGCACTGGTGCAAATTGCGAGCCCACGACCTTTAAATTTTGTTATTGAAAGTGGCTTTTATGAGCGTTGGTATTTAAAAGGCTTCTTGAATTTATTTGGTGCTATTCCTATTAGTAGTGGCGGCAGTGCAGCGGCTCTTGAAACAATTAATGGCTTACTAAAAGATGGTAAAGCAGTATGCCTTTTTCCTGAAGGTACTATCAGTCGTACAGGGCAACTTTCAGAGTTTAAACGGGGTTATCAAAAGGCAATTGAAGGAACTAGAGCAAAAATTGTTCCTTTTTATCTTCATGGCCTTTGGGGTAGCCGTTTTTCACGTTCCAGTGGCTTTCTAAAAGAAGGCAGACAATCAGGTTTTAAACGTGACATTATCGTTGCATTTGGCAAGCCTTTGCCAGCATCAACAAACCCAGATGAACTTAAACGTCGTATCTTTGACCTATCTTTCACATCATGGCAAGACTATGCAAAAACGCTTGATACTATCCCTGTCTCATGGCTAAAAACTGCAAAACGTATGAGCTTTCAAATGTCTGCCACAGATATTCTTGGCGAGCCTGTTAGTCATCATAAGTTTATCACCGCCGTATTTGCTTTTTCGGGTCTGATAGCTAAAAAAAGCCCCGAACAAAATATTGGAATACTCGTCCCTGCCAGTGTTGGTGGTGCTATCACTAATATGGCTGTACTCGCACTGGGTAAAACCGTGGTTAATATTAATTTTACATCAAGCAAAGAAGCCATTCAGGGAGCGGTTAAAAAAGCTGAAATCAAAACTGTTTACACCTCCAAGAAGTTTTTGCACAAATTAAAAGGTAGAGGAATTAATATAAAAGAAATCCTACCTCAGACAAAATTAATCTACCTAGAAGACTTTAAAAAAGAACTGCCCAAAGCAAAGATGTTGGTGATATTACTAACATCAATGCTATTACCTGCAAGGCTTTTACAGTTCATATATATTAAAAAGACAAAACTAGAAGATACTGCCGCGATTTTATTTTCCAGTGGTAGTGAAGGCACACCTAAAGGCGTAGAACTGAGCCATTTAAATATAGCCGCTAATTCTCGACAGGTTGCGGATATGCTGAATACTCGCGAAAATGACATCATTATGTCAACTCTTCCTACTTTTCATGCCTTTGGACTGTTAGCAACCACGTTTATGCCCTTGTCTGAAGGTATTCCCATTGTCTGTCACCCCGACCCGACTGATGTGCTGACCGTTGCAAAAGGTATTGCTAGAAATCAGGCAACCTTATTATTTGGGACTTCAACATTTTTACGACTTTACACCATGAACAGAAAAGTACACCCTTTGATGTTAAAGTCTTTACGAATGGTTATTGCTGGTGCTGAACGTCTTAACCCTGATACACGCGATGCTTTTACGCTCAAATTTAATAAACAAATTTTAGAAGGCTATGGCACAACCGAAACAACACCTGTTGCGAGTGTTAACATCCCTGATGAACTTGATACCAATTATTGGAAAACACAGCTCGGCAATAAAGCGGAAACTGTTGGGATGCCAGCACCAGGAACTAGTTTCCGCATTGTAGACCCCGTTACTTTAGAAGAGCTACCCACTGGTGAAGATGGGCTGATTTTAATCGGCGGCCCTCAAGTGATGAAAGGTTATCTTCATGATAAAGAGAAAACAGCTGAAGTCATTGAAGAACTTGATGGGCAACGTTGGTATCGCAGTGGTGATAAAGGACATTTGGATAATGATGGTTTTTTAATAATCGTAGATCGCTATTCACGTTTTGCCAAACTCGGTGGAGAAATGATTAGTCTCTCAGCAGTTGAGGAAACCATACGAGCAGCTTTAGGAGGTGATCCTGAACTTGATCTTGTTGCTGTTAATGTTCCTGATGATAAAAAAGGTGAAAAAATAATCCTACTCATTGCTCATGAGATGAGCGCAAAGAATATAAAGAAAAAATTAATGGACGCAAAAATGAATCCATTAATGATTCCTGCACAAATTACTCATGTGAATGCAGTACCAAAACTTGGCAGTGGCAAAACAGATTTTGCCACTTCTAAAAAGGTAGCTTTAGGGGAACTAGGAGCGTAAAGGATGGTGGATAGTGAGCTAAACCTGCGGTTTGTAGCGATCTGTCGGATTACGCTATTGCTAATCCGACCTACAAAAACACAGGTTTAACCCGCTACCTAAGGAAACCCTGATTAAGTCGATTAGAATTTAGCGCAGAAAAACCTATCGCTAAAGTCTAATCAACTTAATCAGGGTTTTCCTTAAAAAGTAACAAAAACAGGGGGGATGGGTTTACTTAAGAATATTAGCAATATTCACTGCTTTAACGGCTGCTTCCGCATCATCACTATAACGATATTTATTATTTCTTCGTTTCAATAATAACTCATAATACATATCTGCCATGCCTTTCAATTTGGTTCTTTTTAGTTGCTTTTTGGTTGCCATTTTAAAAAATAACAGAGCAACAGACAAACCAATGAGTACTCCACTCACCACGAAAAGTAATTCATATCTCATAACGTTTGATCTCCCTATCTAAACATTCTTTTTTTTATATAGCTTGATCAAGCAAAAATGCAAATAGAATCTTTGTTTTTTTGGATAAATGGTATTGATAAACAGCCCTATGGTTTTTCTTCGGTGTACTAAGGTGTGCTAATTAATAATGGATGAGTTGTTATTTTAATTTTTTTACCTTAGATGGAATAAATTAATTTTAAGAGTGTTTGTGTAGTCAGATGCGCATCAATACTGCTTTAAAATTATTTATAATGAGGTCTTCAATGACAAACAAAATGACAAATAAAATACATCTTAATACATTAATCTCACTAACTGTTCTTAGTGTGGCTCTATCATTAACTGCCTGTAATAACGGGAATAACAAAACAGCAAGCATCCCCGTGCAAAAGCAAATGACTAATTTGGGTGAAGTCTATACGGATAAAGAGGGTATGACGCTGTATACCTTCAACAAGGATGTAGCAAATACATCAAATTGTAATGGCGGATGTGCAGCCAAATGGCCACCTTTAATAGCGGCTGATAATGCATCTGAAAAAGGTAGATTTACAATAATAACTCGTGCGGATAATAGCAAACAATGGGCATTAGATGGTCGTCCCTTGTACCGCTGGGTGAATGATAATACTTCCGGTGACACCACTGGAGAAGGGGTAAAATCTGTTTGGTATGTAGCGCAGACAGTTCCTGTTAGTAAACGAAACACCAATGTCACCACTAATGGTGTAAGCCATAAAACCACTGTTTTAACGGATACATCAGGCATGACGCTTTATGGCTTTACTAATGATCAAAGTAAACCAGCTGGCTCTAGCTGTAATGATGGCTGTGCGATTGAATGGCCTCCACTAATGGCTACTAATTCTGATCAGGATAGTGGAGATTACAGTATTATTACCAGAGATGATAATAGTCGACAGTGGGCTTATCGTGGTATGCCTTTGTATCGTTTTGTTGATGATAATGCGCCTGGTGATACGGTGGGTGAAGAGGATAAAAATATTTGGTATGTCGCCCAAGCTACTCCTGTCAGTAAATATCATACAGATCAGGGAACTGTTTTGACAGATACGCACTGGATCAGCCTGTATGTCTTGGATAATGAAACAACTTCAAATTTGCTTTGTACAGGAGGGTGTTTAAATGCATGGCCACCGCTAAAGGCTGATGCTGGTGATATTAATCGTGATGATTATACGATTTTTACGAATAGCAATGGTGAAGCCCAATGGGCCTATAAGGACAAACCACTATACCGCTGGAAAAATGATTCTACTCCAGGAGAAATAAGTGGTCATGGTTTGGCTCACCCAAGTGGAGCTACTTGGATTGTAGCAAAACCTTAATTAATGTAGCCTCCTAGGAGGCTTTTTATTATCGAAAGTATATTGATTCGGAGATGAAGCTTTAGCTTCACCTTGATGCTACCACCCGTTTGAGGCTAAAGCCTCTACTCCATTAGTACTCCATCAATATTGTTTTGATGGAGTACTAATAACTTCACAACTCATAGGAAAAAAATATGAATATCAAAACTCTATCTATCGCAACAATTCTGGCAATAGGTTTAACAACCACTATTTCATTGGTTAATGCGGCTGGTCACTCAAAAAAAGTGCAAGCCAATCTGGATGGTATAGAACTCCCTGAAAATTATAAAGACTGGAAAGTGATCTCAGCATCACATCGCACTGATAACAAATCTATGCGAATTATTTTAGGTAATGATATTGCCGTAAAGGCAGCTCGCTCAAAACAAACTAATCCCTGGCCTGATGGGACAATTTTAGGCAAGCTTGTTTGGAAGCAAACAACAGAAAAAAACTGGCCAACAGCCATTGCACCAGATGAATTTATTCATGCAGAATTTATGTTCAAAGACAGCAAAAAATATAAAGCCAATGGCACTGGCTGGGGTTGGGCGCGCTGGTTAGGCATGGAGCAAAAACCTTATGGTGATGACAAAGATTTGAATCAATCTTGTATCGCTTGTCATACCCCCGTTAAAGGGCGAGACTGGGTCTATACAACGCCTGTAACTCTTCCTTAACGAATAAAGAATAATCAATAAATAAACCCACCGAAGAAAATATGTAAAAATAGGGGGGGGATGGGTATAGATAAAACCACCCTTCCCTTTTTTGCTATTAGAGAGACTATGCCAAACTTTATTATTGAGCTAGAACAGTGCATACCTGCATTGAGGCGCTATGCCTTCACATTATTTCATAAACAAGATGAGGCAGATGACTTGGTGCAAGATTGTCTAGAACGTGCTTTAAAAAAACAGCATCTATGGCAAAAAGAATCATCATTGCGTGCGTGGCTATTCACCATGCAACATAATATATTTATCAATCAGCTAAAGTGCAAAGCCAGAAAGCCTGAATTGGTATCAAACACAGAAACATTAACAGATATAATAGAACCCAATCAACCCAATGTATTAATGAGAGATATTCATTATTGTATGCAACAATTACCAAAAGATCAGCGAGAAGTTTTGCTATTAGTTACCGTTGAAGGGTTCAGCTATAAAGACGTTGGGAAGATAGTGGATATTCCCTTGGGTACAGTGATGTCTCGTTTATCACGCGCCCGAAAAGCACTACAAAAACTGATGAATGGTGAAGTAAAAACCGTATTGAGAGAAGTAAAATGAAGAAATCATTAATCAATATTCAAGAAGATGATTTACATGCCTATGTAGATAATCAGCTTTCAGAAGAAAAAAGACAGGCTGTTGAAGAATTAATGCGCAATGATCCTAATATTGCGGAGCAAATTATTCAATGGCAAACACAAAATAAAGCGATTAAAAATTACTTTAATCAAGAAAACTTTGCAGATATTCCTAATCAATTAAATATTGATAGGCTCCAAGCGAAGTCAAAGCCACAACCAAAGATAAAATCTATAAAACAGGGCAAACCAGATAAAATCCAGTCACATAATAATCCCTGGTATTACTCAATGGCGGCTTCATTATTTCTTATGATTGGCAGTAGCTTAGTGGGATGGTTTTTACATGATTTATTACAAACCGCGCCCCAAAATAGCCCCCTATTTTCAGATATGGCAATCTCAGCCTATGAAGTTTTTTCTGTTGAGATTTTACACCCTGTAGAGGTCAAGGCAAATAAAAAAGACCATTTAGTCAAGTGGCTTTCAAAGAGAATCGATCATCCCATTAAACTACCTGAATTAGACAATTATGGTTTTAAATTATTAGGTGGTCGATTACTCTCCATGCAAGAAGGTCGAGCTGCTGCGCAATTTATGTTTGAAAATGAGCAAGGTAAACGTATCACATGGCTAGTATCAAAAAGCCCTGCTTATAAAGACCATGCTTTCTTTTTTAAGAATGAAAAAAATGTTAATTCATACTATTGGATGGATTCAAATGTTGCCTACTCAGTGAGTGGTAAAATGGATCGTGACAACCTACACAAATTATCTCAAGGCATTTATCAGCAAATTAATGATCAGGAAAGCTCTTAGGATTTCACCCTAATCCCCAGATAGAAACACGAATGAGAGTGCAAGTATTTGGTTTCATAGGATATTCGAAAAATAATCGTTTCACCCGTAGGTTAATCGAGTATTTTTGGGATGTTCTATGGAATCAAAGGCTTGTGCTATCATCGTGTTTTCTATCTAGGGATTAGGGTTTCATCAATATTGGTTTGATGGAGTACTAAGCTGTAAAAATAATGAAGAAACAAGAAGTTTCTCAACAAAATTATCAATTCTCTTCGAGAGTAGTGCGTGATCTTGCTTGGGTTATATCCAGCCCACCTTTGGTTTCTGGTGTTATTAATGATGTTTATTGGTGGAGTCATGAAAAGTGTGAAAGTGAGTTTAATGATTGTTTGGCTACATTAATACAGCTAGATAAAAACCCACAAGCATTAATAAATCATTTAAA
>JALSLM010000197.1 GCA_026988295.1 Thiotrichaceae bacterium | reverse complement strand
GGCTACCGAAGAGACCCTATTAACGGTCGTCGTCGTTTTCATGATGGTATTGATATTGCTGCAAATAAAGGCACACCAGTCAGTGCTATTGCCCTTGGCTTTGTAAGTTTTACAGGACGTAAGGGTGGCTATGGGAAAGTCGTGGAAATAAATCATAGTGATTCTTTCAAAAGTCGTTATGCGCACCTCTCCCGCATTTTAGTTAAAAAAGGACAAGTGGTTCATAAAGGAGATACCATTGCTAAAATGGGTAATACTGGCAGATCTACTGGATCTCACCTACATTTGGAAGTGAGGAAAAATGGAAAAGCAGTAAATCCCAATATCTATCTTAAAGATGTTTTAAAGTTTTTAAAGCCTTAAAGCTGAATCCGCATTAACCTCACGGATTCAGGTTAATACCATAAACTGTGATAACTGAGTTTATTACCCATCCCCCCCTATATTTTTATATTTTTTCATTCTGTGTTTGGCTTCTCTGGCTTGTTGTATATTGCATATCATGAATGTGAGATTATTTTATAATAAAAATGAGTCATTCAGGTACATAGCGGTTAAGTTGTAATATAATGCGCCTCAAATTATTAGGGTATCTACTAAAATTTCGTTCTTAAAGACTTGCAAAAAGACTTTAAACCCTTATATCTGATCTATTCCATTTTAAAAAATCAGTGGAAAAGAGTGTGCTATTCAATCGTACTATTAAATAATCCGGTGCATCCGGGGGAAAATAACTAACATGTTTGGAAAAGTTGCCAAAAAGCTTTTTGGTAGTCGCAATGATAGACTGATTAAAGCTTATACAAAAACAACAACAATCATCAATGAGTTTGAAGATAAGTTATCAAAACTTTCTGATCAGCAGTTACAAGCAAAAACCAATGAATTTCGTGATCGTTTAAAGCAGGGTAGTTCGCTTGATGATATTTTGCCTGAAGCTTTTGCCGTTGTGCGTGAGGCTAGTGCCCGTGTCATGGGTATGCGCCATTATGATGTGCAAATGATTGGCGGCATGGTATTACATGAAGGCAAAGTTGCTGAAATGCGAACGGGTGAAGGTAAAACACTGGTGGCAACACTTTCTGCTTATCTCAATGCGCTACCTGGTGAAGGTGTTCATGTTATAACTGTAAATGACTATTTGGCACAGCGTGATGCTGAATGGATGTCTAAGTTATATGGTTTTTTGGGTTTAAGTACGGGGGTTATTGTTAATGGTCTTGATCAAGCTGAACGTCAGGCTGCCTACAATGCTGATATAACCTACGGCACGAATAATGAATTTGGTTTTGATTATCTGCGCGATAATATGGCTTTTACTAAAGAAGAGCGTGTGCAGCGTAAACTGAATTTTGCAGTTGTCGATGAAGTTGACTCCATTCTTATTGATGAAGCTAGAACTCCGCTGATTATTTCTGGTGCGGCAGAAGATTCTTCTGATTTATACGCAGCTATTAACAAAATTGTACCACTTCTCAAGCGTCAAGAGGGTGGTGAAGATGAGAATGAAGAAGTTAGAGTTCCTGGTGACTTTACGGTTGATGAGAAATCAAAGCAGATATTTTTAACCGATGATGGTCATGTAACTGCTGAGAATTTATTGCAAGAAGCAGGAATTTTATCAGAAGGTCAGGGTTTATATGACAATGCAAGTATTTCTGTTTTACATCATTTTAATGCGGCACTAAGAGCGCATAACCTATTCCAAAATAATGTAGATTATATTGTTAGCAATGGTGAAATTGTTATTGTTGATGAGTTTACAGGGCGTACTATGCCCGGCAGACGCTGGTCAGAAGGTCTGCATCAAGCGATGGAAGCTAAAGAAGGGGTGACCATAAACCCTGAAAATCAAACAATGGCTTCCATTACCTTCCAAAATTATTTCCGCTTATATTCTAAATTGTCAGGAATGACGGGAACGGCTGATACTGAAGCCTTTGAGTTGCAAGAGATTTATGGTTTGGAAGTGGTTGTTATTCCGGGAAATAAGCCTTTAGCTAGAGTTGATGGCAATGACTTGGTTTATATGTCTGAAGAAGAAAAATATCAGGCAATTGCTGAAGAAATTGAAGACTGCCAAAAAAGAGGGCAGCCCGTATTGATCGGAACTGCCTCTATTGAGACTTCTGAAGTCTTGTCAGGTCTGTTAAATCAGAAAAAGGTTAAGCATGAAGTATTGAATGCTAAACAGCATGAACGTGAAGCACATATTATTGAAAATGCTGGTCGCCCTGGTGCATTAACTATTGCGACCAATATGGCTGGTCGTGGTACGGATATTGTATTGGGTGGATCACTGGATGCTGAGATCAAAGCATTGGGTGAAAATGCTACAGAAGAACAGATAGCTAAGATCAAAGCTGATTGGCAGAAACGTCATGATGCAGTTATCAAAGCGGGTGGTTTGCATATTATCGGTACAGAGCGCCATGAATCACGACGTATTGATAATCAATTACGTGGACGTTCTGCTCGACAGGGAGACCCTGGTTCTTCACGCTTCTTCTTGTCGCTAGAAGATAATTTAATGCGTATTTTTGCATCAGAGCGTGTCAAAGCGATTATGCAAAAGCTGGGCATGGAAAAAGGTCAAGCGATAGAAGCCAAGATGGTGAGTAAGTCGATTGAAAATGCACAGCGAAAAGTTGAAGGGCATAACTTTGATATTCGTAAAAACTTACTTGAATACGATAATGTTGCTAATGATCAGCGTAAGGTTATTTATGAGCAGCGTTCAGAGCTTTTGGAGTCTGCGGATGTTTCTGAGTCGGTTGAGTCTTTCATTAGTGATGTGGTTGACGATACGATTAGCCGTTTTATCCCGCAGGGTAGCCTTGATGAGCAGTGGGATGTTGAAGGCTTGACCGAATATTTCAAAAACGATATGGCACTTGATATTAATATTCAAGGCTGGTTAGATGCGGATGATGAACTCCACGAAGAAACATTGCGTGAGAAGATTCAAGATGCTGTGATGCAGACGATTAAGGCTAAAGAAGACTTAATCGGTTCAGATAGTATGCGTAGCCTTGAACGAGATGTTTTATTGCATGTACTTGATTCACATTGGAAAGAGCATTTGGCTGCAATGGATTATTTGCGCCAGAGTGTTGGCTTACGTGGCTATGCACAAAAAGATCCTAAGCAAGAATACAAACGTGAAGCATTTGAAATGTTTGAAGAGTTGCTGGAAAAAATCAAACATGATGTGGTTGCATTCTTTACTAAGTTAGAAATCACTATGCCTGAAGAAGTTGAGGCAATTGAAGAGCAGCATAAGCTCGCACATGAGCAACAATCTGATCTTGAGTTTAAACATGATGAAGCTGAATCAATAGTCGGAGGCGGTAGTGAAACAGAACTAAAGCCAGAAGCAATGAAGCCCTTTAAACGTGCTGAGCAGAAAGTGGGTCGAAATGAGCCTTGCCCCTGTGGTTCTGGAAAGAAATATAAGCAGTGTCATGGGAAGCTAAGTTGATTTTTAAAGCATAGTTATGATTTTTGTGCTATGAAAGCATTATGAATAAACATAATGTAGCTTTACCCACCATTTTTCTCTCCTTCTTGCTCTTATCCTTAACAGGGGTTTTGTCTCCTGTTAAGGCTGATAGCCAAAAGCAAGCAAGATCTAATCATTCCATTGTAGAGCTATCTTCCTCAGTTTTTGATGCTGTTACCATCGCCACTATTGTTATCTATGGTCAAGAAATGGATAGAGACAGGGATAAAATTATTCAAGGTATTGATGCATTAGATAGAGGAGTCGAAGATTTTATTTATCCCAAATCGGTGTATCAAGTAATTAGTGATGCTGAGACTCGAAAGAAAATTCAGCAAAAAAATAAAGAAAAATTATTTAATTCATTGAGTGCCTCTGCTCAAAATATTTATGCTTTTACTAAACCATGTTTTAGCTCAACAAAAATGGTTGAGCATAAAATTATCAGCATACCCGTTGAAAATAAACAACAAAAGCAAATTTCTTTTCTGGTTAGATTTGGCGATTGTGAAGCTGCTCAGATAGTACTTTCTGAGGTGACAAATATTGATGGTAATTATTATTTTGCCGAAATGTCTGCAAGCAAAGCATCTTCTGATGATAAGTCACTCCTTAATAAAAACAAGAGTAGCAAAGGCATTGCCTTTCAGTATGAGGTGGCTGGTCTGTTTAAATCGGGGGTCGCGCCAGCAAAACTCAATGGTTTATGGGGGCTTATAGATACCACGGGAAAGTGGCTAGTTTCACCTAAGTACAAGGAAATAGGGCGCTTGTCTGAAGGTGTTATAGCTGTTAAAAAAGCTGTTGAAAAAAATGCAAAGTTTGCGTTTATCAATGCTTCTCTTAGTTCACCAGGAAAAGAAATCACAAGCTTTAAATATAATAAAGCGCATTATTTTTCTGAGGGTTTAGCTGGTGTAAAAATTGGTGATAAATGGGGCTTTATTGATAAAATTGGCAAGCTACAAATTTCTGCTCGCTATACCAATATTCGTAATTTCAAGCAGGGTTTTGCCCCAGTGAAAATGGGTAATAAATGGGGTTATATTAATAAACAGGGTAAATGGTTGGTCAAACCAATCTTTAACGCGGCTTATAGTTTTACAGATGATGGTTTAGCCGTCGTTGTTAGTAAAAACAAACGAGGTTTTATTAATACTCAAGGTCGTTTTATCATTAAGCCATCTTATCGTCGCGTACAGCGTTTTACTGAAGGGGTTGCACCAGTTTCAAAACAAAAAAATAACTGGTTTTTTGTTAATAAGAAAAATAAGTCACTTTTTGCTGAAAAATTTTCAAAAGTACGGAATTTCTCTGAACAAATGACGGCAGTGATGAATAATCAAAAGCAGTGGGGTTATATCAATCATAAAGGTCAGCTAATAATTCTTTATGAGTTCGATAAAGCCTATGATTTTAAAGAAGGTTTAGCATTGGTTCGCAAAGGTGATAAGCGTGGTTTTGTGAATAAGCTAGGTAAAATTGTTATCCCTTTGATTTATGATGACGCGTTTCGTTTTAGCGAAGGCTTAGCCCCTGTTAAAAAGGGCGAGCTTTGGGGGTATATTCCCAATCCAGCTAATACATCGCATTAAGGGAAACCTGATGAAGTCGATTAGAACTTAGCAAGCTAAAAATAATTGGACTTAATTAGGGGTTCCCTAAGTTACTACTCAGCTAGGTTTTTCTATATGTCTGTAAATTTAACTATTCCTGATTCTCTATCTCCCGTAAAGGGCATTCGTCTAGGTAGTATTGAAGCAAATCTGCGTTATACAAATCGTGATGATTTAAGCTTGATTGAATTAGCTGAAGGCTCCGGTGTAGCGGGGGTTTTTACCCAAAGTGCTTTTAGTGCTGCACCTGTTTTAGTGTGTCGTGAACATTTGCAACAAACAGAAGGCATTCGCTATCTTGTGATTAATGCAGGTAATGCCAATGCCGCAACGGGTGAAGAAGGTTTAACTTCAGCGCGGATGATTTGTGCAGAAATTGCAGAAGAAACCATGACTGCTTTAAACAGTGTTTTGCCATTTTCAACAGGTGTGATTGGTGAGCAATTACCTTATTGGAAAATAGTGGAGCAAGTCCCCGCTTTAATTGATAGTCTTAGTGAAGATAATTGGATTAAAGTGGCGCAAGCCATTATGACCACAGATACCAGCATGAAAGCAGTGAGCAAATCGCTGGAAATTGACGGCAAAACCATCACCATCACTGGAATGACAAAAGGCGCAGGCATGATTGAGCCAAATATGGCAACCATGCTTGCTTATATTGCCACCGATGCGGGTATCGAAAATAAGCGTTTGCAAGAAATTTTAAATGATGCAGTGCGTGATTCATTTAATAGTATCACCGTTGATAGCGATACCTCGACTAATGACTCCTTGATTTTAATGGCAACGGGAAAATCAGGAGTAAGCCTTAATGACAGCAATCAAGATCAAATTATTGGTGCAATTAATGAAGTCTGTCAGCGACTAGCTCAGGCAATTATTCGTGATGCAGAAGGCGCGACTAAGTTTGTTACTATCAGCGTTGAATCTGCCCCTGATTATGCCTATGCCAAAGAAATTGCCTATGCCGTCGCCCGTTCTCCCTTAGTTAAGACGGCTCTATTTGCCAGTGATCCAAACTGGGGTAGAATCGCAATGGCGATAGGCAAAGCACCTGTTAAAGATCTTGATGTGAGCAAGTTGGCGCTATGGCTCGGTGATACTCAGCTTTTAGAAGCAGGAGAGCCTTTGGAAGCTTACCAAGAAGAGCAGGGTCAGAAAGAAATGGATAAAGAAGAAATCAATATACGCATTCAACTCAATGCAGGCGAAAGTAGCGCGACCGTCTGGACATCTGATTTATCACATGAATATATTAAAATTAATGCTGAATACCGCAGCTAAGATGTAATGCGAAGTAGAGGGTTAGGTTTGTTGAGCTTCACAAGCTCAGCAACAAGCTCCAAATGCAATTGTATAAATTACAGATTTAATCCATCACCCATAAGAAGAGTCAATAAAATAATGAAAACCCATCCCCCCCTTTTTTTACATATTTTAGTTATTGTAATTAGTTTATTTGTTACTAATCAAGCATTAGCTGTTGATTGCAATGCGGTGCGCGCTAAATACCATTGTCCCGCACAAAAGCATCAACTGTCTTTAAGTTTTGATGATAGTGTTGGCAGTGTTACACCTAAAATATTGGATATTTTAAAACGTGAAAAGATTAAAGCTACTTTTCTTGTTTTGGGTAATAAAATTGACTGCAAAAAATACAAGGCAGGGACTAAATCTCTTGCCCTCTGCAATCAACGCTTTAATACATTAAAACGTATTAAGCGAGAAGGGCATGACATTGGTTCGCACAGCTACGAGCATTATCATCATAGCAAGCTCAATCCCGCACAGCTCAGAAACACTATTATGCGCTCAAAAGCATTGCTAAAACCTTTCTTTACAACTACCCCACCCATTTTTCGTTTGCCCTATGGCGATGGCTGGTTTAATCAGAAAAAAGCACCTCAAGTCATGCAAGCCTTAAAAAAAGCAGGTTTTGAACACCTAGGCTGGGAGATGACAGCCTATGACTGGAATGAGAAATATCAGCATGGTGATCAGATTTTAGATAATGTTATGAATCAGCTTTGTGGTGGCAAAGGGCGCAATGGCGTGGTACTTTTTCATGATGGCGTATTTGAAAATGAACACGAAGGGCGCGTTTTTACTGCCAATCATTTAGCTCGTTGGATTCCCCAAATACGTTGTGCGGCTGATTTTAAGCCTTTGTTATTTTTCAAGAAAAGACAATTAAAGAAAAGATAGTTGTTTACTGTGAAAACTGAGCATATTGCCGTCGGTGTATTGATTAATCAAAATAATCAATTTCTAATTGCCCAACGTCCTGCTGGTAAACATCTGGGCGGAAAATGGGAATTTCCTGGTGGTAAGGTCGAAGACGGTGAAACGTCACAACAAGCATTAAAGCGAGAAATACACGAAGAACTTGGCATCGAGATATGCTCTGCGCTTTTATTTACGAAAGTCACACATAAATACACAGAAAAAAAAGTCATGCTTGATTTTTATAAAGTCAATAAATGGCAAGGTGAGCCAAAAGGCATGGAAGGGCAACCCTTGCTTTGGGTAACAGGGGAGGAGTTAAAAAATTATGACTTCCCTGATGCTAATTTATCGGTAATAAACCAGCATTTGTTGAAAAACTGAACTAGTATTTAGATAGATCAATAATAAATAGAATATTTATATAAAAATATATAATGTGCATTCATTAGGAGGAAGAATGAATAAATCGCTACTAAAGCTTGTCGTGTTGTTTTCATTATTAGGTGTTGCTCAATCAAGCCTAGCGAAAGACTGGTTTGGAAAAAACAATCGCTTTGGCGGTTTTGGTAATAGTTTTGGCAATGGTAATAATTGTAATGACTGGCCAGAATGGACACCGATGTATTGGATGGAAGAAATGATGGATAATAATGATAATTGTTATCCTAGCTATGGCTATGCTGGTGGCTATTCCAATATCAACCCTTATCAATCACCCTATCCCTATGGTGCAGGTGGGTATACTGGCATTAGCCCTTATGCTAACCCTTATCTCGCCAATCCCTATATGGCACAAGCAGGGGTTTATCCGCAAACCAATACTAGAAGCATGTATGGTGCAAGAAAATACGGGTCTCAAAAATACAAAAGAAGCTCTCCATTTGGAATAGGGGGCTTAACGGGATTTCCTCGTTTAGGTGGCAATCGTTTTGCCAACCCCTTTTCCTCTTTTAATGGCGGTTCTTCTCCATTCTCATCTCCATTCTCATCGTTTGGCAGTGGTTCACCTTGGAGCAGTTATAGCTCCCCAATGAGTTTTGGGGCTATGCCAGGTATGAGTCCATTTTCACCAATGGGTAGTTTTGGCTCGCCTATGTCACCCATGTCGCCCATGTCAATGGGAACGCTGGGAATGCCTGGTATGAGCCCCATGAGCGGATTTGGCGGAAGCCCATTTAGTCCGTTTGGTGGTGGCTCCTCCTTTATGCCATTTAGATAAGCCCTATCTCGTATCCATCTCTCGGAGATGAAGCTTTAGCTTCATGTTTGTACTAGGAGGTATCGGCTTGTCGATGCAGGATAAAGTGCTTTTGTAAATGACCTGAATCCGTGAGGCTACTACGGCATGATGAACAAGTTATTGATTCCACAGCGGTTTAAAAAATACCCACTTAACCTATGGGTGAAGCTAAGATTTTTTAATTCCACTGTGAAACCAATACCTTATCCCTCATAT
>JALSLM010000196.1 GCA_026988295.1 Thiotrichaceae bacterium | reverse complement strand
ATAAGTAGCTGGAATGTTAGCAAGGTAACAAATATGCAAGCTATGTTTTCTAGCAATACAGCTTTTAATCAAAATATTAGAAACTGGGATGTCAGTAATGTCACTGATATGGAGAACATGTTCTCTGGATCAAAGTTTGATCAGAATATTTCTAATTGGGATATTAGTCGGGTAAGCAACATGAGGTGGATGTTTGAGGATGGCAGTCTATCAACAGCAAACTATGATAGTTTACTTAATAACTGGAGTCGATTTAACCTTCAACAAAATGTTCCTTTCAGTGCAGGTAATACTAAATATAGTACGAGCAGTGCTAATGCACGAGCTATCTTGGCAAATCAGTTCCACTGGCAAATAACAGATGGCGGGCAATTGTAAGAAGGGAGCTAGGAGGCTGTCCGAGAACTAAGAATTGACTGCAAACCCCATAAACATCATAATCTGAGCTTATCAAATTCGTTAAATAGAGCGACTATTCACCTCTTTTGATAAGCTCACCTTATAATGTTTCTGGCATTTTTGTTTTAACCTTAGTTCTCGGATAGCCTCTAGTACTCCAACAAGTTTAGTTTGATGGAGTACTAATGTATCAAATTCAATGATTAAACTCCTTTCTCATCTTTGAGTGATACAGAAGGGTCAGTTGTTTTAGCTTTTTTCTCACTTTTTCGCCATAAGCCACCTTCGCTAAAGCTATGCCAGCCCATGCGTAACCAGCTTATCAGCGAAAAGGCTAACCACAGTGCCCATAGCAACATAAGGATTCGATACACGAGCAATGGCACTGAAAGTACCCAAGGTTGTGGCAACTCGGCGAGTGCTCTATCTTGATACCAGCGTAACTCCCAAGCATTTGAGGTATTTCCAGATATTTGCATATCTGGCCAGCCCAGCAAGCCTTGTTGTAGAGCAAAAAATAAAGAGATGAGTGCGATTAATGTCAATAAGACTAATAAAACTTGTACGCTGTTAAAAATAAGACGGCTTTTTACTGCTTGTAGTTTTGGGCGATAGCTTAATGCTAATAACCAGCCAACAACAATAATAATCATAATCGGTGTTGCTAAACTTAAGCCTGCACCTAGTAGAAACCATTGCCATGCTTTTAGTGGGCTATTGCTGATTCTCCCAAGGATAATTGAACCGAGCAATATCACCAATAAAACACCCCAGAACAACACTGCCGGCCCCATTGTTGGACCATGCACAAATAGAATCCAGCGATCTCGGCTTAAGGCTAAGTGCATACTATTGTTCACATTATCAATGCCTACATTTACTGGCAACATTGTAATTTTAGTGCTAACAGGTTCAGCGGTTCGCCACTTTATATTGATCTTTTGCTCTCCTGGCACGATTGGCAGGCTTACATTGCGTTTTTGCTGTCTAACAGGTTGGAGCTTTCCGTTGATGCTGACTGAAATCAGTTCAGCATTTTCGGGGATCACTATAGGGTGCTGTCCACCACGACTGCTGCGCATTTTTAAGGTGAGTTCTGATTCGCGTAGACGTTTGCCTATCTTGGTCTTTAAAATGCTACGTTCAATGGTGAGAGTTCGCCCTGCTATTCCTTTGGGGCGACTAATCTGTAGTGATACTTTCTCACCAGGCCAGGGTTGCCACTCGGGTAACCAGACTGATGTTTGGTTTTCATGGTGAATTTCTGGAATACCACTAATAGCAACATGCCAGATTGGACTAATATCGAGCTTCCAAGATTCTATTAAACCGCTTTCCTTGGTAGCTTCTAGTGACAAATTATCAGCAACGGGAATTTGCGATTTCCAGTGAATACTGCGCTGTGTGGATGACATATTGATTAGCACTTTTCCCTGTTTAACCGTGTAAGCATTGCTTAATACTGATTCATTGGCTAACAATGGGATTTTCATACTTAATGGTGTACCAGTTGGAGATAAGCGTGTCACACGGGTATCTATAAACCAGTCTAGCCCTAGATGCAGGGTTCTTTCTATATGCAATAGTGGTGGCAGATAATTATTTTTTGATGATAGATCTGCTGTCGTATCAGCAATATCAACACCAGCACCCGCAGCAACACCTGCTTTAATTTTTTGCTTCGTTTGTTTTCGTATCAGTTGAATTTGCTGTGCTGGAATATGGTTTTCACGGATACCCTCTACCGTCCAAGCAGTACCTTTCCACTCCACATATTTAGGTGCTAGCGGCAAGGAAAGTTGTAACTGTGGTTGCTTGGGTAAACGCCCCTGTAAAATCACATGATTGATACCCTTTTTCAAGCCAATCCACATTGTACCAGCCTTATCATGATACAACGATTGAGCAGCTTTATTATCGAGAAGAACTTGCTGGGCGCGCCACTGCTCACTATTGCCTGGCAATGGCACAGCAACTTTTTCTGCTGCATGGATTTGTAAAAATACTCTAAGCTCTTGGTCGCTTATCTCCAATCGCATAGCTTCTATTTGAGCGCAATCAGGTAAACAATCTGCCTTTTCCAATAAGCGTTGTTGCAAGGTTTGCAATATAATCTCATTAGGGAAGTCTGTTTGTATAATATTTGTCTGTGGTATTTGTTGTTTATTTTGTTGCTTCTCTTGCGCTTGCGTTTCGCTAAGAGGGCTTAATAATAGAACAAAGAATGATAACAGTAAGATAGAGATAGAGTTTTTAGTCTTTTTAAGGCTGGTTTTCTTAATAAAAGCTGGCAACTTGAAGTTAAACCCATCCCCCCCTTTTTTTATACTTTTTTCATTGATTGAAATCACTCGCAATAACCGCCCTATTAGTACTACTAACAAGATAACTCGCAGAAAATTTAAGAATAGATTGGTATTAGGGGATAGCAATGTCAGCTCTAATTTTTGGCTTTGGTTGACTGGGCTATTCCATGCAAAGTGTACTCTTTGCCAGCTCCAAGTGGGCAAGCCAGGGCCTGTTTGAATATTCGCATTAGGGTCTACCATCTGATTAGCACTTTGCAGTTTGTCTTGACGCATATATGAATTAGGTTTACGAGGGGATATTTTTCTCATTAACTTTTTTTCTACTCGCATTGAGCTTCTGCTTACGGGCACAGGAATTATGGATTCTTCCATAGCATCGTTTACAGCTCCTGCATTGGAGGAATAACTATTCATACCCCCCATGTTAATAGCTGAATCATAATTTGAATATAAGCCCAGTTGTGGGTATAGCCCATTGCGTACCTCTGCAACAGTAAAGGGAATAACTATAAGCAACAATGCTAGCAGAGTCAGGTTGCGATAACTCCATACAAGTTTTTTGATGATTCCATCAGGCAGTACCCTCAGCAGGGCAATTGCTGCAATTAAATTTAACCAGATATATTTTGGTGCATTAGTTTCATGCCAGATAAGCACCATTGTTAATACTGCAAATAAGCCCCACTTCCAATCCCATAAACGTGCAATTGAAACACCGATAATTAATACCAAAAATAAATCTAGCAATGTCCAGCTTTGTAACCAAGTTCTGGGTAGGTTATCTGCGCCATAGGCAGAGAACAGCTTCCAGCCAGGTGCTAAAAACAAAGTAGTGTTAACACGCTGAAAATCATGCTTCCAACCATTCACTGGCAACTCTGATATAGACTCGGTATAACGACTGGCGGCATCCAGATTAATTTTTCCACGACGTACTTCAATGCCTGTAGCTTTGCCATTATTTAAGGTGGTTATAAACTGTGGTTCGCCATCCATTCTGGCAGAGCCTAATTGCAGTTCAGGTGCGCTTACTAAACGCCAGTCGCGTGTCATCGTTCCTTTTAGATGATCCTGAATGGTGTAGCCTTTTCCGCTAAAATCCATCCACATAGTGCGTTGTAATGTTAAGCGATTAGGCTCAGGTGATGCACTGCCACGTTGCAGTGTTTTCAGTTTCATGGTTTTTTTGCCGTCAAGCAAATAAGCAGGAAAAGATTGCCATTCTTTAGGGAGTCGAGTTTGCCGCGAATCCACAGCTGGAACGCCACTTATTTCAGCGAGGCGCAGGGATGGGTTGGATTTAAACACCCAAACCTCCTGCTTAGGTAAATTATCCCCCAGTTTAGGTAAACTGAGTTCACTAATAATACCTGATTGATATGAAATCAAGTCTATCTGCCAGTTACCAGGGCGTACCTGTACTAACAAATCACCCCGCTGATTGATGCGCGCAGGTAGTTGGCTTTTTAAATTTAATGGTATAAAACCTGCCAATTGTATTTTAGGGAAAGTCACATCTCGCGAACGCCCTGATACATTTAAAATCAAGCGTGTCTGCACCTGCATAGGGTGACCATCGTCAATTTTTCGATACACCTGCACATTTAAAGCATCCTGAATACTTTTTTTCTGTAAAGACTTGTCTAGCCACAACTGTCCCTGCTGATTAATACGCGGGAATTCCATCACTTTGCCATTGCGAGTAATTTGAATTAACCCTGTGGTTGGTGGAATACTCAACGTTTCAGGTAGGCTATCCCATAAAAATACTCCGCTAATTATATGTTTGCCCGTAGATAATTTTACCGAAGGATTGCCCTTGTGATTAATGACAAGTGCATTCTTAGCATCAACCAAGACTTTATGCGGCCACTGCTGAGCATTGCCTGGTAAGCTCACCCAAGTTTCTGCTTGTACTTGCCATTGCTGGGTAAAACGCCCTTGTTTATTATCTAATTCAAGTTTCAGTGTCGCTGGCCAAGCACAAAAAACTTGCTGTGAATTATTATAAGCATAAGTGCATGACTGCTTGTCTTGATCATATAATACCCACTCAACCCAAGGTTTAAGTGGCTCTGGCACATCTTCTTTAGCCAAAGGTTTTGCGGTGAGAGAAAAATTGAGTATAAGCAAACTCAATAGAATAGTTACTTGATGTATTATTTTCATATTATGCCTTTTTACCTGAATCCGTGAGGTCAATGCGGATAACAGGGCGTAAGATATTGGTTTAGCATGGGATTTAAAAAATCTTAGCTTCACCCTTAGGTTAAGCGGGTATTTTTTAAACCCGTGATGAATCAATAGCTTGCGTCCTGTGCCGTAGTGACCTCACGGATTCAGGTTTTATTTATTATTGCGTCGTTCCGTTCAGGATTAAATATATGGATGTAATTATAGACTTATTATAATAAGAAAGAAGCTCTGTTATTAATCTATAGTTCTCTCTTTGTTCACTTCTGATAGAAACTCTGTAATAATCCACTAATAGACATATTTTAAGAAAGCAATTTATTAAAAACGATGCTTAGCCATATACACCTAAAAAACTTTGCCATTATCGAAAATCTTGACTTAGAATTAAAGTCAGGCATGACTGCGCTCACGGGAGAAACGGGGGCAGGCAAATCAATTCTTGTCGATGCAATTGGGCTAGTTTTGGGGGATCGAGCAGATAGCGGTGTTGTGCGTCATGGTGCTGATAAAGCAGAAATTACGCTAACAATAGATATTGAGCAATCATCTGCGGCTCAAAAATGGTTAAAAGAGCAGGCACTGTATGAAGACGAGCAATGTATTTTACGTCGCATTATCTCATCAGCGGGGAAATCTCGTGCATGGATTAATGGCTCTCCTTGCAATTTGACGATGCTGCGTCAGCTTGGCGAGCAACTAGTTGATATTCATGGGCAACATGAGCATCAATCTTTAATGAAAAAAGATATGCAACGGCAGATGCTAGATGATTATGCTAATCATCAGGCATTGCTTGATAAAATAGCGAAAGCCTATAGTGGTTGGAAGCAACTAAATAATAAGTTTGAAATGTTGAGCAATCAGAATAGTGACCATCAAGCTAAACTAGATTTGCTACGCTTTCAAACTCAAGAGCTTGATGAATTGCAATTAGGCGAGCATGAAGCAGTTGAGCTAGATGAAGAGTATTCTCGCCTATCCAATGCAGGGCAATTAATTGATTTGACAGCCTCAAGTGTCATGCAACTTTATGATAACGATGAACAATCTATTTATTCAAATATCACCGATATTCTACACAAACTGGAAGAAGCTAGTCTTCTTGATGCGGCACTTAAAGAACCATTGGAAATATTACAAAATACTCAAATTCAAATTCAAGAAGCTAGTGACTCATTGCGTAGTTATCAAGAGGCAGTCGAACTTGACCCTGAACGCCTAGACTGGGTAAGTAAACGTCTTTCAACACTGCATGACCTGTCCCGCAAACATCAAACCACACCTGAGTTGCTTTTTAATAAATGGCAGTCACTACATCATGCCTTAAGTGAGCTTGATAGTGATGAATATGATTTGGATGCTTTACAAATTAAACTTGAGACAAGTCAATCAAATTATCAGAAGATAGCTACGCAACTGACTAAGTCACGACAAAAAGCTGCTCTTAAACTTTCTAAAGGGGTGGCTAGTGCGATGACTGAACTAGGTATGGAAGGTGGAAAATTTATTATTGAAAATACCATCAATAAGAGTTTAAGCGCACATGGGCAAGATAATATTGAGTTTCAGGTAAGTGCAAACCCTGGGCAGCCACCAAAAGCATTAATAAAAGTTGCATCAGGTGGTGAGTTGTCACGCATATCACTGGCTATTCAGATGATAGCAGCACAGGGTTTAACGCTTCCTGCTTTAATTTTTGATGAGGTGGATAGCGGTATCGGTGGTGGTATCGCAGAAATTGTCGGAAAACAATTGCGTACATTAGGTGACAAACGCCAAGTACTTTGTGTGACGCATTTGCCACAGGTTGCATCACAGGCTCATAATCACTATAAAGTGACTAAAATCAAGGGCAAAAAGACAACCTCTACTGGAATGCTAGTGCTGAATGAAGAACAGCGAATCACAGAAATTGCACGCATGATGGGTGGTATTGAGATTACCGATTCTACTCTTAATCTGGCAAAAGAGATGTTAACCAAGTAATAAACCCTTTTTCCTCTTTTGGGGCTTTACCGTCTGAGTCTAATGAAGCATTTTCTATTGTTTCATCAATAACTGTTTCTGCAATGCTATTATTTTTACTATTCCCTTCTGAATCCCTCTCTAAAGAATCAAGATTACCATCAAATAATACGACGACCTCTGGTGTGCTAGGTAAGATTTGCCTTTTTGTAGAGGGTCTATAGGCATCTTTCACGCCATCATTTTTATCGAGGTAATCCAAAATACCATCGTTATCAGTGTCTTTAGTGCCACCTTCTGCAATAGTCAATTTATCATCACCATCATCATTGGCATCTAAATAATTGGGCACACCATCATTATCAGTATCATCATTAATAGGGCTACTATCTTTGTTTATATCTTCGTTTTTTGTCAATATGCCATCATTATCATCATCAGGGTCTAAGGCATCAATAATGTTGTCATGATCAGAGTCTTGAGGGTTGTTAATATCAATGCCAATTTCTATCGCATCTGAGACTTTATCGCCATCAGAATCACGTTTAAAAGGACTTGTACCAAGAATTCGTTCTTGAGTATCAAGAAGACCATCGTTATCAGTATCGGTATAACGATTAATAATCATCTTCTTCGTGGTCTTTCTTTCTGTTTTTGTCTGTCCTGTCTTTTTATTATTAAGTGCTATTTTGTTTCTTTTTTGAAGTAGCTCTTTTAATTGTTTCTCAGCTAATTTCTTTCTATTTAATACTTTATTGGTGGATTTGGTACTCGTTAGTTTTTCATTTGGTATTTTTGCAGTAGGAATTCTTGCTTTAGGTGCTTTTTTTACAACCTTTGCAACTAAAACATGATATTTCGCATCAAGGTAGTCTGGGATGCCATCACCATTGTGATCAGGTAATACGAATGCATCATTTATACCATCACCATTTTTATCAATAGCACCAGGCTGCCCAGAATCAAAGGCATCATCAATCAGATCTAGATTATTATCTTGTTTGAGCATACCTGCTTCAATGCCATCAGGAATTTTGTCATTGTCTGAGTCAGTATCAAGATAATCTTTTAAACCATCTTTATCAGTATCTTTTTTGCTCTCAAGAATGGTAGGCAAACCATCGTTATCATCATCATAATCCAGCGCATCAATGTATCGGTCATTATCACTGTTTAATGGCTTGTTGAGCTTGTTGCCAACTTCAATACCGTCATTTATGCCATCCCCATCGGTGTCAGAGAGATAGGCTTCTGTGCCAATACTCTCTTCGTATTGATCAGATAAACCATCACCATCGCTATCTTCGATTTTATTCTCAGCGGCAAAAGTAAGTGGCGCAAACAAGAAGAAAACAAAAATAATTAATTTAATGTCAGAGAAATGACGAGATAACTTCATGCTCAAAATAAGTCCTTTGGTGGTGTTATTTTCCCCAATAACCCACATTTATTTTTATTATATAGATTCAATCTTGGCATGATTTCTGACAAAACTCAATCAATTGCCGATGGATGGATAAATTAAATTAGCTGTGTGTCTTTAAGGAAAACCTGATTAAGTCGATTAGAATTTAGTGCAGAAAAATAGCTAAAAATAATTGGACTTGATACGCGGACAACAAAAATATCATCAATTAAAATATGTAAAAAAAAGGGGGGATGGGTATAAGTTAAATTCGTGAGGTTATTACTGCTCAGGAGGCAAGCTATTGATTCACAGGCGTTTTAAAAAAATTCCCGTCTAACCTATGGGTGAGGCTAAGATTTTTAGCTTCCTTGCTAAACCAATATCTTATACTCTGTTATTCACATTGAATTCAGACATTCAGGTATAATGATATTGATTAGTTATTTAATGCCCCAATATATACCGCTTGGTAGGATATTTAGAAGAGACCCACTATGGCTAGTTTAAAAGATGACGTAAATAAAATTGAAGTGATTAACGGG
>JALSLM010000195.1 GCA_026988295.1 Thiotrichaceae bacterium | reverse complement strand
ACAGGAGTTCATGATATAACCTTAATGAGAAAACTAGGAATATCTCACAATCCCTTCTAAATTAACATTTTTAATGCGTTTGCCCTGGGGGGATGGGTATCTACAAGTTTGGTTTGATGGGTTTAGGGGTCAAAAAGCGAATCAGCCACCTGCAAAAATATCACTTGTAATGTTATTTAACCAACTATGTGCATTTTCTACTTCACGTCTATGATGCTCATCTGAAGCATTTATAGGAGTTAAACCACCCGACATTTTAATAATCTTAGAACGATCTTCTGCTAGGCGATAAACGGCAGCCACAGAAATCCCCCAGTCTTTAGCAATCACTGAATAACAAGTGTTCACATAAGCAGGCGTTCCTGGTTCTTTGCCATTTAACATTGCAGCAACCGCAGCAGCACAAACTTTTGCTTGTGAGTTTGCGGCATATCCTGATTTAGGCATACCTTTGGCAATAGAGGCATCACCAATAATATGAATATTTTTATGAATTGTTGATTCAAATGTGCCTAAATCTATAGGGCACCAATCTTTGTCATTGGTTAATCCTGCCACTTTAGCAACCTTACCAGCTTTTTGAGCAGGTATGATATTGATAACATCACCCTTTATGGTCTCCCCAGATGTTGTTGTAATACTCATGCCGCCAGCATCAAGTTTTGCAATCCCATCATTTTTAATATATTCGATCATGGAGTTATCTGTTCCAAAACCATAGAATTTCTTCCAGCCCTGTATAAATAAGCCATATTTTGCAAACTTATTCTTGGGATCAACATAGATGATTTTCGACTTAGGCTTCTCTTTTTGCAAATACATTGCAATTTGGCAAACACGCTCTGGCGGTCCAGGAGGACAACGGAAAGGATTAGGTGGCGCAGCAACAATCACTGTTCCACCATCTTTCATATCAATAAGCTGTTTACGCAGTGTGGTCGTTTGTGAGCCTGCTTTCCACGCATGAGGAATCTTCTCCGCAGTTGCGGCATCATAAGCTTCAATCGTATCCCACTTAAAATCAACACCAGGTGCCACAATACAACGATCATAATCAAAACTAGCACCGCTTTTAGTCGTCACTTTTTTAGCTTTGGCATCAATACCCGTAACATAATCAATAACTGTTTTAATGCCTTCTTTTTCTAAGCCTGAATAGCCATGCTTAAGTGAATCAAGTGTCCGCTCACCACTGAGCACTTCATTACTTAAGTAACAAGTAAAATAATCTTTATTGACCTCTATGATTGTCACATCAATACTAGGATCAGCCATTTTTAAATACCTTGCGGCGGTCGCACCAGCGGTACCACCACCAACCACCACAACCTTCTTAGATGCCCCAAATACAAGGGATGGTGCTCCTATAAAAATGCCTGAAGCGGTAACTGCGCCAAGGCTCTGAATAAAACTTCTACGGCTATTATTTATACTCATTTTAAGTTTACTTCCTTAGCGTCTCTTATTTACTGTAAAATTCAAGCAAAGCTTCAAGCCCCGCTGAACCTTCTTTTTTAAGCATCTTTTTCATCTTTTTAGCCATTTTCTTTGATGCTTGACGATCTTTGCTGTGAAAATCTTTCAATTGTGCAGATAAATAAGACTTCCATTGACCTTTTAGAAAACCAGAATCATCATAGGCTAGAGTACCCTGTTCACTGTGACATTTTTCACAGTATTTATCATGGATTTTTGCCCCTTTTTTAGCCTTTTTAATATCTGATTTTTGCCCTGTTGCTGCTACAAATTTTTGCTTGGCAAAGTACTCACCCATCCTTTCAAACTCTTCTGTCGTATAACCTTTAGCTAAGCGCCCCATAATTGTGGATGGAATATCATCCGCTTTAAAAGCCTCCATCATCTCAACAAGATAAACGGCTGACATCCCTCCTAGAATTGGTATGGAAGGCCCATTACTAGCACCATAAGTACCATGACAACCAGCACAGGTATTAGCAATCATAGTTGCACTAGCCCCTGACATTGTTTTTGGCTTTGCTTTCTTCTCCGCAAAAGCTGACTGAGAAAGAACTATCAGCAAACTGGCTGTTACTATGGCTTCAAAAGGGAATTTCTTCATTTTAACTTCCAATGGGTAAACTTAGTTTATCTTTTGTTTTTGCTTGTAAAGAGACTATATAACCCATCCCCCCCCTTTTTTACATATTTTTATTCATTCTATCGTTCTCAAAAAAAGGTATACTTGCGCGTCTTTTTTTTAATATGATTAAAATATCACCATGTTTACTATTGTCTCTTCCCGTAAGGAATGTATAAAAAACGACCTATTGTCAGGTTTAACAGTTGCACTAGCTTTAGTACCTGAAGCAGTCGCTTTTGCACTTCTAGCTGGTATCCCACCTATTCATGGCTTATATGCTGCATTCACGATTGGCTTGGTAGCATCTATTGTGGGTGGCAGACCTGGAATGATTTCTGGAGCAACTGGCGCAATCGCTGTTGTTATTGGTACTTTGGTTGCTCAGCATGGTATTGAATACCTATTTGCCGCTGTCATTATGATGGGAGTGATTCAAATTATTTTCGGAGTTTTACGCTTAGGAAAGTTTATACGACTTGTTCCTCACCCTGTTTTTCTTGGATTTGTAAACGGCTTGGCATTGGTGATCTTTTTAGCACAACTTGAACATTTCAAGATTACTCTACCTGATGGTGCTCACGGTTGGATTACAGGTAGCAAGCTTTATATTATGCTAGCTTTAATTGCCTTAACGATGGTGATTATTCAATATCTACCACGTTTCACTAAAGCAGTTCCTTCCACACTTGTGGCAATTATTGTGGGCACAGTGATAGTGCTATTACTAGGTCTTGATACACGCACTGTATCTGATTTATCTTCAGTTAAAGGTTCTTTCCCCCCATTTCATTTACCTAATGTCGAACTCTCTTGGGAAGCTTTTAAAATCGTTTTTCCTTATGCCATCATTATGGCTCTAGTTGGATTAATTGAGAGTTTATTAACCTTAAATCTAGTCGATGAATTAACCGAAACAACAGGACACCCAAATCGTGAATGTATTGGTCAAGGTACGGCAAATATTATAACAGGTATGTTCAGCGGCATGGGTGGCTGTGCAATGGTTGGTCAAAGCATTATCAATATCAAATCAGGTGGACGACAACGGCTTTCTGGTATTTCAGCAGCATTATTCCTACTGTTTTTCATTATGTTTGGCTCTCAACTTATTGATATAATTCCTATTGCAGTTCTCGTTGGCGTAATGTTTATGGTCGTTATCGGAACTTTTGAATGGGGTAGCCTGCGCTTACTCGGCAAAATTCCATTAGCTGATTGGATCATAATTGTTGCTGTAACCGCTATTACCGTAATTACCGATAATCTCGCATTAGCAGTCATTACAGGTGTGATTTTATCAGCACTAGTTTTTGCATGGGAACATGCCAGCCATATCAATGCAAAGATTCGTTATAACCGTATGGGTGATAAAGTTTATGAGCTTGAAGGCCCCCTATTCTTTGCTTCAACACAGAACTTTCAGGATATTTTCACACCAAGAGAAGACACAGATAATGTCGTTATTGATTTTAAAAACTCACGAGTTGCCGACCACTCAGCAATCGAAGCTATTGATAAATTAGCCGAACGCTATGATCGAGCTGAAAAGCGTCTGCATCTAAAACACTTAAGTGAAGAATGTCGCTCATTATTAAAAAAGGCAGGTCATTTAGTTGAAGTGAATGTAGTTGAAGACCCACACTATCATGTTGCTGATGACAAACTTGGTTAAGGCTTAATCAGGTTTTCCTTAGATGATCTACTTGGATTAGCTAATACCTGAATCCGTGAGGTCAATGCGGATAACAGGGCGTAAGATATTGGTTTAGCAAGGGATTTAAAAAGCTCTGCATAATTGAGTTCACCATCTGCTAGCACAGATGGGAAGCTCACTAAATCTTAGCTTCACCCATAGGTTAAGCGGGTATTTTTTTAACCTGTGATGAATCAATAGCTTGCGTTCTGTGCCGTAGTGATCTCACGGATTCAGGCAATATAAAAAAAGGGTGCGCGCCCATGCGTTGCACCCTGTAGATTATACGATAAAATTTGTAGGTTAGTGCTGAGCTTGCGAAGCCCAACAAGCCCTATTGATCCTTATGTAACAGCCTCTTCAACTTTAGTCATTCCTGAATCAGACAAATCAAACTGCTCAAGTTCTTTTTTAATCTCTAAATAGCTTTTTTTAAGTTGATCCAGCTTTTGCTGTTTTTCCTTTTGATCATGATCAAGCTTTTCTAAACTTACTCTTTTTTGTTCCCGTTCCTCATCTAGCTGCTTAACCAATTGATTAATCGCCTCTTGTGAGCCTCCCTTTTGATCTGTTATCTGGAGCAATTCTTGCTCAAGTTGCTTTACCTCTTCATCAAGTTTTTGCTGTTTCTCTTCTAAAAGTTGCAAATCTTTAAGCTTTTGCTTTTCAATATCTTGTTTTTGACGATTCAGTTGTTCTTGTTTTAAATTTACATCATCGATTTCTTGTTTATTTTGAGTAAAGGTAGCTTGAACCGTTTCTAATTCTACTGATTTATCATGCTTTTCCTTTTTTAAATCTTGAATATTCTGTCGTACCAACAATACTTTCTTTTCTAACTCCTCAAGCTCTTGTTGCTTGGTTTGCATTTTCTCATCTATCAGATTAATGTCAGCAGTCATTTGATTCTTTTTTTCTTCAAGCTGCTTCAATTGCTCTTCATCATGTGCTTTTTCTTCATTCTTTTTTTGATCAAGCTTATGACTTACCTGCTCCATTTTCTCAAGAGCTTCTTGTTTTTGCTGCTTTTCTTTAGCAATCTCTTCTAATTCTCGCTTTTTTGAATTTAATGCCTCACGTTTAAGCTGTTCTGATTGTTTATTCTTCTCTTCTAAATGCTTTTGTTCAGTTTCTTTTAGCAATTGATAATGTTTCAATTGCTCAGTACCCTGCCCTGTCAATTGACGGCGTTCTTCAAGCTGTTTAATTTCAAGTTCAAGCAATTGCTTTTCATATTCTAATTGCTTTAACTTTTGAGTTTTTAACTGCTTTTCTAACTCACTTGAACCACCTAATGTTTCAATCACCTTTGAAACTTTTGGCTCTATTTCGTGCTTCATAGATAGTGGCTCTTGTTCTTTGGATTCTTCTTCTAGTTCTTCTTTCAATTCTGTTTTTAATTCTTCTGCTTTTTCTGCTAATCGTTCAGGCATATTTTTCAGTATTTCTTGAGCCTTTTGCAATTTATCAATCAATGCGTGAGAGTGCGTTTCAAGCTCTATAAAATATTCTTGAAGTTCATCATGTGTTTTAGGATTGTAGATTTTTAATGTTTCATGATAAAGCCTGCTGTATGCCTCATGAGACTTCTCATGCAGATTAACCACCTCATCAAACCATGAATCACCTTTAAAGGCTTGCCCATCAGAATACAACCAAAGACCTAGAATACAATCTGTCTGAGCGACAGGTTCTTGCGCCTGATCCAAGCTCCCACCTTCAAGTAATGATCGAGCATATTCCAATAAAGTTCGAGATTCTTTACGCGCCTCTTCAATGTACTCTACCGCTTCAATTTGTTTTTTTTCAGAATTACTCATTTTTAGATGCCAACTTAATTATTTTTATGTTTATGTTTATTTATTTTAAGGCATTAATTATCTATGCGCAAAAGCAATGGATTAGCGGTAGAACAATTAAGGAAACCCTGATCAAGTTCAATTATTTTAGCTTCGTGAATTCTAATCGACTCAATCAGGTTTTCCTTAATCAGTATTTTTTTATAATACTAATATGTAAAAGTTATAAATTAATCAAAACATCCTTCAATATTTTGACTACACTACGAGTTAGGGCTTTATTTAGGGCATAATTTATTGCATAAAACCTGAATCCGTGAGATTACCACGAAACAGAACACAAGCTATTGATTCATAAAGATTTTAAAAGATACCCGCTTAACCTACGGGTGAAGCTAAGATTCTTTAAATCCCCTGCAAAACCAATAGCTTACGCCCTGTTATCCGCATTGACCTCACGGATTCAGGTAAAATTATATTTTTTTGCAGATATTATTCCCCATCCCTACACAACGAACGCAAGCAGTCTGATACTTTCACATTTCACAGGAGTCTGTAGTAAATGCCTAAATTTATCGTGTCATACGTTAAATATGTTGATTATATTTCTATTAAGTTTGGTCGTGCAGCTATGTATCTAATCTTTCTAATGATTGGAACACTGTTGCTCGGCACTATCACTCGAAATATTCTTCATATCCCCCTTTCATGGACAGTCGAATTAGCTCAATTCACCATAACTGCCTACTATATTTTAGGCGGTCCCTATTCTATGGTCACTCACGATCATGTCCGCATGGATTTAATCTATGATCGCTATTCTGATAAGACAAAAGCCAGAATTGATGTTTTCACCAGCGTCTTCTTGCTTTTCTATTTAGTCGTTTTATTCATCGGTGCAATTTCTAGCACGTCTTATGCTATTGAATATGGACAGCGTAAATTTTCTGAATGGAATCCGTCAATGGTTCCAATCAAAGTAATAATGACTTTTGGTATTTTTCTAATGATCTTACAAACCATTTCCACCTTTTTTAAAGACCTTGCTAAAGCCCGAGGAGTTGACATCAAATGAGTTATGAATTAATCGGAATAACCATGTTTGGTGGCATGTTAGTGATGATGTTGACAGGTCAGCGAATTTTTGGGGCTATAGGCTTTGTATCAGCACTTGCAGCACTCTTACTCTGGGGCGATGGTGGGGTAGAAATGCCCTTTAGTGCCGCTTTTAAATTATTCAACTGGTATCCCTTACTGACTTTACCACTATTTATTTATATGGGTTACATTCTCTCCGAATCAGGCATTGCAAATGATCTCTATAAGATGTTTCATGTCTGGTTTGGTGGATTAAAAGGTGGTCTGGCGATTGGCACAATTGCCTTAATGGTGATTATTTCAGCTATGAATGGTTTAAGTGTTGCTGGTATGGCCATTGGTGCAACCATTGCATTACCAGAAATGCTACGGCGAGGCTATGATAAAAGAATGATAACGGGGGTCGTCCAAGCGGGTAGCTCATTAGGCATATTAGTTCCACCCAGTGTTGTTTTAGTCCTTTATGGAATGATAGCAAGACAACCCGTCAGTAAACTCTGGCTTGCAGGTGTACTACCTGGACTAATGATGGCAGGCTTATTTGTACTTTACATCGTAATCCGATGCAAAATTCAGCCTAACTTAGCACCAACGCTTGATAAAGAAGAGTTGAATATGCCCATGGGTGAAAAGCTAAAATTACTCAGAGCAGGCATTATTCCATTTCTAATTTTCTTTTTTATGACAGGGCTTTTCGTGATGGGAATCACAAGTTTAGTTGAAAGCTCAGCCGTTGGTGCGACTGCTGCCACTCTTGCTGCTTTAGCAAAAGGCAGTCTCAATAAAAAAGTACTTGAAGA
>JALSLM010000194.1 GCA_026988295.1 Thiotrichaceae bacterium | reverse complement strand
GGATGTATAATCATGTTAGACCTTTTTCTTACTATCGTTTAGCATGTCCTGAAGAATTTCTCTTGCTTGATAGAGAGCATAACTTCTTTCTGGAATATGTCCATGATCACACGGGACTCGACACATAGTAACATTGGGTTATATATAAAAACACTCCTCTTGACATGCTTTATGTCTTGGCGAACATCGAGGTGGGAATTTTCAGGAGCTAACGCCCGCTTGTGTGGCGTGCGATTTAAAACCATGCAATAAAATGGACACCCATAATTTCATCTTTTACTGACAATTAGATGGACATCCTTTTACCCCTAAAGACCTAAACTCATCATAACAATAGATCAGTTTATACACAGTCTACTACCTCTCGTCGGATTTTCAACCACAACCTCAATAAATTTTTAAGGACAGCCAAATCTTATAAACTAAAAACAACCGCTAATCATCTGTTGATCTAGTACGGTAGGTTGGGCTGACGTTAGCAAGCCCAACAAAATATAGAAATATGATGGACAGCCATATTTATATCAGAAAAAAGTAAATAAAATGAAGCATCTAAAATTTTCAGCTCTATAGTATTTTCACCCCAAAAAAAGGTAAAAATTGGTGCGTGTACTTCAGTAGCACTCTAAAAGTTGGAATTATCTCACCATTCTAATCATCACAGAAATTATTAAAGACAGCCATAATCTTATCAACTAAAAACAACCGCTAATCGTCTGTTGATTTAGCACGGTAGGTTGGATAAGTTTATGCCATCCAACAATTGATTATTAATAGCCATATTCATGTTGGATGGCGCTATCGCTTATCCAACCTACCGCACCACCTTAAATTTTACACTGATCCTAATTATTCAAAACTCTATGGCTCTCGGTGAGGCTCTCTGCATCATAAAAAATGTAAAAAAGGGGGGGGGATGGGTATCTATAAATTTGTTCTGCACCCATCAAACCAATATTGATGGAGTAATTTGTTAGAACACTTGATTTTTTTATAAAATCCCCCAATATGTTAGATTCAAGATAACATTATTAAACGAGGAGGATTCAAATGAGTCATTTGGATATTAGTACAGGTCAAATTGTTGCAAATGCAGCAGAGACAGAACGTGCTAGTTTTATTAAAAGAACATATGTACATTTAGCAGGAGCAATAGCAGCTTTTGCGGTTATCGAAACACTATTAATCCAGTCTGGTGTGGCTACATCTTTTATGGGGCTGTTATCAGGTAGCAAATGGAGCTGGTTGATTGTACTTGGTGCTTTTATGCTGGTATCAACGGTTGCTAATAACTGGGCGCACTCGGCTATTTCACGCGAAAAGCAATATATGGGTCTTGGTCTTTTTGTTATTGCAGAAGCTATTATCTTTATGCCGTTGATTTATATGGCGGTGGCTCGCGCACCTGATGTTTTACAAAATGCTGTAGTAGTGACTGCCGCTCTTGTAGGTGGCTTAACATTTACCGCTTTTTCAACAAAAATTAACTTCTCATTTATGGGTCGTTTCTTGATGATTGGCGGATTTATCGCAATGGGTCTTATTCTTGCCAGTATTCTGTTCGGCTTTTCACTAGGGCTTTGGTTCTCTGGTGCAATGATCTTATTTGCGGCCGCTTCTGTACTTTATAGTACTTCAAATATTATTCATGAATATAATACGGAACAACATGTGGCAGCTTCGCTCTCATTGTTTTCTAGTGTCGGCTTACTATTCTGGTATATCCTACAGTTTATGCTAAGTATGGGTGGTGACGACTAAGCAATCAATATAAACAATGTAAAAATCCAGCAGTTTATTGAAGCTGCTGGATTAATATAAAAATAGTAAAAATGAATAGTAAATCTACCGCTAAATTAGCACCCGATGCACTAATGCTTTTAAGTAGTCATTGTGCTCATTGCCCTAGTGTCTTGGATTCTTTATCAAAGATGATCAAGACTGGGAGTATTGGCAATCTAACCGTTATTAATCTTGAAAAAAATCCTGATGCTATGCAAGAGTACGGTATTCGCTCTGTGCCTTGGGTGCGCATTGGCAAACATGAACTAACTGGTTCTCAGCCACTAGAGGCTTTACAACAACGAGCAGAGTGGGCATTAAATGATTTGCAAGAACAGGATAATACTATTGCTGATCTTGATTTTTTACTCTCAGAGGGGCAAGTAAATAAAGTCATCCAAACGATTCATGAAAATCCTGAAAAAATGCAATCCATTATGCAATTACTGGGGGATTCGGGTACGGTACTCAGTAGCCGAATTGGCATTGGTGTAATTTTTGAAGAATTAGCGGGTTCAACACTGCTAAAGTCATTAATCCCACAACTTGCCAAATTAACCCAACACTCTGATCAGCGCATACGTGCTGATGCTTATCATTATCTTGGTATGACAGCTGATTCAAAAGCTATTACAAGCCTTGAACTTGGAAAAAATGATACTGATGAAGACGTCAGGGAAATAGCGATAGATTCACTAGAAGCTCTGCTCAAGAGATAATACGACCTTAATGCTTAATTCTTTAAAACTCTCATTTAAGCAAACCATTAAAGAAATCCTTGTTATTAGTTTTGATCTTTTTAAGATAATGATTCCTATCATTATTATCGTAAAGATTATCGAAGAGCTTGATGGTATAAAATATATTGCTTGGGGACTCGAACCCTTTATGCAATTTGTCGGTCTACCTACATCAATGGGGCTTGTTTGGGCAACTACCATGCTTACCAATATCTATGGTGGCATGATTATCTTTATCAGCAATACAAATGAGCCATTAACAGTTGCACAGGTGACTATTCTTGGCAGTATGATGCTATTAGCTCATGGATTACCGATTGAAGTACGCATTGCACAAAAAGCTGGAGTTAGGGTTTTATTTACACTTGTTTTAAGGATCGGCAGTGCTTTATTGCTAGGTTTTTTATTGCTCAAACTTTACTCGGCTGGTGATTTTCTCACAGACAATAATAATGCGCTCTGGAAACCAATCATTACACAAGATACCTCATTACTATCATGGGGCATTAGCCAACTAAAAACACTGACACAGGTATTTGTTGTCATCGCGGCTCTGGTTGTTTTTCTAAAGCTATTAAAACTTAGCGGCATTGAAAAGCTACTCGCTTTTATTCTCAAGCCATTACTTAAAATCCTTGGCTTAAGTAATAAAACAAGCTCAATAACCATTATTGGTATCACATTGGGGCTAACCTACGGGGGTGGCTTGCTCATTAACGAAGCAAAAAAAGGAAATATTTCTCAGCTAGATATTTTAGGTTCTCTTTCCCTACTAGCTATCTGCCATAGCTTAATAGAAGACACACTATTAATTATGCTACTAGGTGCAGACCTTTCAGGGATTCTTTATCTCAGGGTTATATTCTCACTAATACTCATCGCAATAATTGTCCGTATTGCCAAAAAAACTCATCAAGATTTACTAGCAAAGTACTTTGTCTACCCAAGCTTAAGGAAACCCTGATCAAGTCCAATTAGTTTTCCCTTAAAGAATGATCCAACACATAAAATTTGATGGTTAAAAGAGCATATAATACCCATCCCCCCCCTTTTTTGCATTTTTTAAGTGCTTACTATAAAACGCACTAAATACATGAGCTGAATTATTGGAGCACTAAAAATAATTGACTTGATCAAGATCTTCTTAAGGAAAGCCTGATTAAGTCGATTAGAATTTAGCGCAGAAAAATCTGTCGCTATTTTTCACGAAGTGAGTCGTAATAGTTATTCTATTGCGCCGAGCTTCGTGGAAAATATAGGCAGATTTGGCAAGCTAAAAATAATTGGACTTGATCAGTGTTTCCTTAAAGAGTATAAAATGCCTCATACCCACCCTACCCCATAAGTGAGAATTTTTATGACTGTTCATGTTGCTAATCACCCATTAATTCAACATAAGCTTGGTCTTCTTCGTGAAGTAGATATAAGCACAAAGAGTTTTCGAGAGCTTTCTTCTGAAATTAGTATGTTATTAACCTATGAAGCTACTAGTGATTTGGTGACAGAGCCTTGCACTATAAAATGCTGGGATGGTGATGTGAAAATTCAGCAAATAAAAGGTAAGAAGTTAACCATTGTTCCGATTCTTCGTGCTGGGCTGGGTATGCTTGATGGTGTTATTGAATTATTACCTAATGCACGTATTAGTGTTGTAGGTTTGTATAGGAATGAGGAAACATTGAAGCCAGTACCCTATTTTGAAAAAATGGCACCTAAAATAGATGAGCGGATTGCATTAATTGTTGACCCTATGTTGGCAACAGGCGGTTCGTTTAATGCTGCGGTTGATATGGTAAAGAAAGCAGGTTGCTCTCGAATCAAAGGTTTATTCTTAGTGGCTGCTCCAGAAGGGGTTGAAGCGGTGCAGAGCAAACACCCTGATGTTGATATTTATGTTGCCTCCATTGATGATCATCTTAATGAGAATGGTTACATTATCCCTGGCCTTGGTGATGCTGGTGATAAATTATTTGGCACAAAGTAATCTAAACAACACAGGAGCTTAGTAGAAATGCAGCAACAGAATTCAGTTCAATCTTTTTTCACATCGGCAATTTTAGGGGCACAAATGCTCTTTGTTGCATTTGGTGCTTTGGTTTTAGTACCCATTTTAACGGGGCTAGATCCTAATGTTGCGTTATTAACAGCGGGACTTGGAACATTAATCTTTCAGGTCGTTACTAAACGACAGGTTCCTATATTTCTTGCCTCATCTTTTGCTTTTATCGCACCTATTATTTATGGAGTGCAAACATGGGGAATCGCTGGAACTCTTTCTGGCTTGGTCGCAGCGGGTTTATTGTATGTGCTTTTGAGTGGCATTATTTTTTGGCGCGGAAAAGATATTATTGATCGCTATTTACCCCCTGTAGTTGTTGGCCCTGTTATTATTGTAATTGGCTTAAGCCTTGCTCCTGTTGGTATTAACCTCGCTTTAGGAAAAACAGGAGATGGTGCTGCTGTTTTAGTCCCTCAGATAACCGCCTTGGTTATTTCCATGCTGACCTTGCTCGCCACGATTCTAACTTCAGTAATGGCAAAAGGTCTTTTCAAATTAATTCCGATTCTAGTGGGTATTGTGGTTGGTTATAGTATTTCACTTGCTTATGGTTTAGTTAATTTTGATGCTGTGAACAAGGCACTCTGGTTTGCTCTTCCTAATTTTACGACCCCTGAATTTAACCTTGAGGCAATTTTATTTATATTGCCGATAGCCATCGCACCCGCTATTGAGCATATTGGCGATATATCAGCGATTAGTGCCGTAACAGGTAAAGACTTTATCAAAAAACCAGGCTTGCATAGAACTTTATTGGGTGATGGTTTAGCGACCTCAGCCGCTGCCTTTTTGGGAGGACCACCCAACACGACTTATTCAGAAGTAACAGGCGCCGTTGCTCTAACACGTTCTTTTAACCCCGCCATTATGACGTGGGCGGCAGTATTTGCCATTGCATTATCATTTTCAGGTAAGACAGGCGCATTACTTTCAACCATTCCCACACCGGTAATGGGTGGCATTATGACATTAATGTTTGGTGCAATAGCCGCTGTAGGAATGAACACACTAGTACGATCTGGTGATGATTTATCATTACCCAGAAATATGATTATTATTGCATTAGTGCTGGTATTTGGTCTTGGCGGAATGCAATTAGGTGTTGGAGAATTTACGCTAAAAGGAATAGGACTTTCTGCGATTGTTGCTATTCTTTTGAATATTATTTTACCCAAAGAAAAATCTGCTTAAGCCCACCCTACAACCCTCACTTGAGGAAACCCTGATTAAGTCCAATTATTTTTAGCTTCGCTAAATTCTAATCGACTTAATCAGGTTATCCTCAAGGGAAGGAGTAAAACACCAAAACTCTGTGGTTCTCTGTGCTTCTCTATATTATAAAAAATGTAAAAAAGGGGGGGGATGGTGTATTTAGCGATGAATTACACTATGTATAACATGAGAATTCTCAAAATAGACAGAAAACCCTGAATAATCCCAACGTGTAATTTTTGGATTTTGTTTGGTCACGGGGCCTTTTGATACACTGGTACGTTTAGCTGCACCAAACTTTTTGCTCACTGCTTGCATGGTTTCACCATGTTTAGGTGTATTGGCTTTAGTTAAAACCTTGGCGTGTGGTGCAAGAGTCAAAATTTCTGCCTGCGCTGTGACAGCTAGCATTTGGGTAGATGCAGCTAGAATTGTAGCAATAGATACTTTAAGTAAATGAGATTTGATATTCATTTTTATTTTTCTCTTATTAATATTATGATTAATTAATGTTGTTATCAGTATGGTCAGGGTTATAATCCGCAACCATGTTTAAACCTATCGAACTCTTTGTTGGTCTTCGCTATACGCGATCGAAACACAAAAATAATTTTATTTCTTTCATTTCCCTAGCGTCAATGTTGGGAATTTTATTTGGGGTTCTTGTGCTCATTCTTGTTCTTTCCGTAATGAACGGTTTTGAAAAAGAGTTTAGAGATAGAATACTAAGTATGGTTTCTCATGTCACGGTATCTGGGACAGACGGAAAACTTCCAGACTGGCGGACAGAACAGCAGAAATTAATTAACAATCCTGATGTAGACGGCACGGCACCTTTTATTGAAAAACAGGTGATGATTACAGCGAATAATCAGGTTCGTGGGGTATTGATTCAAGGAATCATCCCCGCAGAACAAAAAAAGGTTGGCGATATTAATGAGCACGTCATTGATGGTGATTTGTCAGAGCTAAGCCCTCGTAGCTATAAAATTGCCTTAGGAGTTGATTTAGCGCAGCAGTTGGGAGTATTCCCAGGCGATAAAGTAACCGTCGTGACAACTCAGGTAAAAGTAACACCTGCTGGTATGATTCCTCGTACTAAACGCTTTACCGTGGCGGCAGTGTATCGCATGAATATGGGGCAATATGATGCTTCAACCGCTTACATTGGTTTACGAGATGCATCAAAACTATTTCGCACCAGAAAAAATGTATCAGGTATTCGCCTTAAGCTTAATGATCTTTATAAAGCCCCTATTTTAGCGCAGAAACTACAAACCGAGCTTGGTGATAAATATAAAGTTACAGACTGGGGAAGTGAAAATAAAAGCCTTTTTCAAGTAATGAAAATCGAAAGATTAGTCATGTCTTTTATTCTATTTCTTATTGTTTTGGTTGCTGTTTTCAATCTTATATCTACTTTAGTTATGGTAGTTAATGACAAACAGGCAGATATAGCTATTTTGCGTACTCAGGGTATGTCGGCAAAACAAATTAAAAGAATTTTTATGGTACAGGGAACAATTATCGGCTTTGCAGGAGCACTGATTGGGGCGATATTAGGTGTGCTACTTGCCTTAAATATTGATCCGATTTTAACAACTATAGAAGGGCTTTTTAATATTCAAATATTACCTAGAGACTTGATATACACAGGAACAGACTCACGCTTACCTTCCCACATAAAATGGCTACAAGTTTTTGCTATTGCCATTGGTGCTTTTGTCTTAGCTATACTCGCAACTTTATACCCTGCCAGTCGTGCTGCAAAAGTTCAGCCAGCAGACTCATTGAGGTATGAATAATGTTTCACCCTCTTTCTGCCTTTATTGGTTTACGCTATACCAAAGCAAAGCGCGATAACCACTTTATTTCATTTATTTCTTTAGCATCAGTGGTCGGAATTGCATTAGGTGTTACCGTGCTAATCACGGTTCTATCAGCAATGAATGGCTATGAAGCAGGTATGCGAGATAGATTTTTGGGAATGCTCTCGCATGTCACAGTAACTGACTCAGATTGGAAGCTACCTGCATGGCAAAAACGCCGTGAACAGGTACTAAAAACAAAGCATGTGATTGCGGCAGCCCCATTTATTGAAAAACAAGTGATGCTTAAAGAAGCAGATAAAGTACAGGCCACATTGCTTGAAGCAGTATTACCAGATTATGAAAAAAATATTGGGACGATCAACCAATTTATCTCAAAACCTGCTGGTTTAAATACACTAAAGTCAGGTGAATTTAATATCATTTTAGGTGAAACACTCGCTAAAAATCTAAATGTTAAAGTCGGTGATACTGTTACCTTGCTAAGCCCACAAAATCAAGGAGCTACAGGTGAAGCATCTGAAGTCGGAAAGATGTTTCCAATTTTTCGAGACTTCACGTTAGTTGCCACTTTTAAGGTTGATATGCAATGGTATGATGCAGGCACAGCCTACATTCATCTGGATGATGCCGCTGAACTTTTTGAAATGCCCGATGATGTAACAGGCTTGCGAGTTCAACTTGATGATCTATATAAGGCACAAGAAGTCACCAGTGCGATAGCTGAGAATTCTGTTGACGATTACTTGATAACCAATTGGACAACCCAACAAGCCAATATCTTTAAAGCCATTAAACTTCAGAAAACCATGTTTTTTATGGTTTTAATTCTAATAGTAGGGGTCGCCGCTTTTAATCTCGTATCAACCTTAATAATGGTTGTGACTGAAAAACAAGCTGATATTGCCATACTCAGAACACTAGGCATGTCTGGTGGGCAAATAATGCGTGTATTTATCGTTCAAGGCGGTGTCTTGGGGATTATTGGAACTGTTATTGGTATTATTCTTGGCGTAATCGTTGCCTCAAATCTTTCTGATATTGTGCATTGGTTAGAACAGCTTTTAAACATGCACTTTTTAAAAGCAGAAGTTCATGGAATCACTCAAATTGATACAAAAATTGAACTAATGGATCTTATCCTGATAGCACTTAGCTCCTTTTTACTGGCAATTATTGCAACTATTTTCCCTGCGTGGAAAGCCTCAAAGGTACACCCAGCCGAGGCATTACGATATGAATAAGGACTCAGGATTAAATAAGTTGCGGAAGTTAACGCAGAATTTTTGTTTCAGATTGGATG
>JALSLM010000193.1 GCA_026988295.1 Thiotrichaceae bacterium | reverse complement strand
GTGTATTTCTCAGTGACAGTCATGGTTCCCATGATTTCACCTGTTTCACCATTAACTAATGCAACATCACTTCCGTCAGCAATAGAGTCTGCTGTTGCAGTATCTGTAGATAAAGTAACAGGGATAGGCCAAAATAGACCATCTGCCATTTTCATATCATCACAAACGCCTTGCCAGTCAGCTTTTGTCATAAAGCCGTTAAGAGGAGTAAAGCCTCCGATACCCATCATAATGAGATCGCCTGCTTCGCGTGAGGACATCTTTACCTGAGGAAGATCAGCAGCTCGTGCTTTTTCTGCTTCTAATTCGCTCCCTTCTAAAAGAAGAGGGTTAAGACCTTTACCACCATGGGGATTTACCAATTTTGACATGCTATTTCCTAATTGCTAATCGTAGAGTTTTGTTAAATAATCTATATATAAGCATTGATTATTATAGAATAATAACCAAGCAAATTTTTTCGAGCCACCTACCCTATAGCCTTTAAATACTTAAAGCAATATCTATTCTGGGTAGAGAAAATGATAAAGATCATTGTTTTTAGAGTAACAAACTTAATCCCTAATCTTATTTGATTAGTTTTATCGAAAAAGGATATTGATAGGTAATGTGCTGTTTTGCTTTCATTGCTGCAATACTTGCAAAAACCAAGCCTAATATTCCTACAAGCGCTGCAATAATCACTAATGGGCGAAATAGTGTTGAGAATATAACAATAACAAAAGAAATACTTAAGATGGTTAGTTGAAAGTTAATGGCATTTCTTCCTTGTTTATAAAGAAACCTACTGTCATCTCTTTTTAAAAACCAGACTATTAATGGGCCAAGCACAAGACCTATTGGCAATAAAATGGCTGAGAATGCTGCTAAATGAGTAATCATTCCCCATTTTTTATCTTCTGTTTTTCTATTCATCGTTATTTCTTCCTTTGCTGATTGTCTGAAAGTTGTTTATATGACCAATATAGTCTCTATAATTATTGCCTGATACTTAAGGTTTACCCTCCGAAAAGAACAACAATAATTAAAGATATTTTAAAATGCATTTTATACGATTCTCACTTCCTTTAATCCTATTCTCTCTGAGTATTAGCAGTTTCTCAACTTCTTTATTTGCAGATGGTTTTTACAAATGGCGAGATGCTCATGGAAACATTCAGTACGGTGATAATCCTCCGAAGAATGTGAGGCTAGAAAAACTTAATATGCCTCAACTAACTATTATTCAAGATTATGGCAGTCAATGGAAGCCCGAAGACGTTGAACTGGATAATGCCTTGATTAAGAAATATTCGCGTCAGTCAACACCTGCAAAAAGGAGTATGAATTATGAGAAATTTACATTTATTGCACCCAAGATAAACCAAGTTATTCATGCTAAAGAAGGTGATATCTCCGCTATGCTTAGCATTAGCCCACCTTTAAAATCAGGGCATAGTATTGTTTTTATAATGGATGGAAAAAATAAAAAACAAGGAAAATTACGTATTATCAATTTTACTGCTTTATCGGTAGGAAAGCATTCTCTTAAAGCAAGTATTATCAATGCACAAGGAAAGCTAATTCAAGAAACCCAAACAATACCTTTTAGAATCATTCGATTTGATTCAGCCTCAAGCAGAAAAAGACAAAAACGATAAATTATCCTGAATCCGTGAGACCAATGCGGATAGCTTGCATCCTGTGCCGTAGTGACTTCATGGATTCAGGAATATGTAAAAAAAAGGGGGGATGGGTTAGTAAAAACAGCCCTATTCTGCACCATGTCGTAATGTGGCTAAGGCACGGGGCAAGTATACATCGGCAATATGTGTTGAGGCTAATATCAAGTCAAAGTCAGGTAATACACTTTGGTATATTTCATTTTCTTCTGGAATATCATCTTCGCGACGTTCTTCAGCGATCATTTCAAATTCAAGCGGTAAAATCTCAGTACTAATATTCTTAAATGTATTTTGTGGTAAATGACTCAAGGTGAAGGATATGGATTGACCGTGTTTAAGTCTTTTGTTGATCTTATGTCGGTAATTATTTTCTGGATTATTATCTCTCACAGCAATTAGTTTTAATGGCTCGGCACCAAAGTAGGCAACCAATATATCTAATGCGAATTCACCTTCGTTTTCCTCATAGAGATAATAACTTAAATCCATATCTCGTTGTAATGCCAAGCGCTCAATATCATCAAGTGCTATACAATGAGTGTATCTAATACGACAATCGAGAATAGATAACCAGCCCGATGAATATTCTTTAAGAAAACCACAAAACTCATCCTTATTAAGCTCATCCTCTAGCTTAACAACCACACGATGATTTATGTAACGCTCTAAAATAGGATCATAGGTGTTGCCCACGGCGGTTAGTGCGGTTGTCCCCATTTTTTTAAGATAATCACTTTGTGTACTAAGTAGCATTCCCCCTGCTTTCCCCCCTCCTTTCATACGAGAGAGAAAAACATTAAGAGCCTCACCAATCGCATCATTAAACATATTGAAGAAAATTCTTGTTTTACGATTTAATATTAATAATAAATTTGGATGGCTAACTGCATCTACCTCTTTTTTTCGCTGCGCCTGATTTTCTGTTGAAAGTTCACTATGGTTGCGATAAATAGCTCTTATTTTATCAATATCTTCATTATAAAAAATATACGAATTAACGGATTCACCTTGAGAGTTTTTAGCCTCTCGTGAAAAATATAATTCCATTCCATTGGTATAGATATGAGTTTTCCCCCATATTTTTTTGCCACCAATCATTTCTATAGTGGCGTGATAATTTTGTAAATCCTTTAGTACTCGATCTTTATTTCTCCATCTCATAATATTGGAGAAAAGCGCACCAAGGAAAATAAAACCAACAGTAAGTAGAAAAATGCTATCCATGTTCAATCTGCTTTAGGATGGGGCTATTACTATACTCTTTATTATCAAGAATGTATCTTAAGAAAATCCTGATTACAGTGACTGAAAAATATCGGCAGATTTGGCAAGCTAGATTCTAATCAATCTGATCAGATTTTCCTTAAAAGGCTTTATTTAAAAAAGGTACGCCTGTAGAGAATGGTTAATTTTATATAGGGGTTTTATCTCTCTAATAGCTTACTAGAGGAGACTGCTCAAGAAAATAAAAAAAGCCAGACCGAAGTCTGGCTTAAAATTTCTGCAATAAGCAAGGGGTAGCTTACGCAGAATTAAGTCCCGAAGGACTTTAGGGGCTAACAACAAAAAATTTGTTTGAAGCACAAGAAAATGTAAAATCTTTTATAGACAATTTAATGCACTTTTAAAACAAGAAAGCGGTTAAGACATCAGCCTTAAATAGCCCTTGAAATAATATTCATCATTGAATTGGGGTTTTAGTTATTTCTTAATCTGTTTGTAAATATCTCACGAATTCCCAATTAGATCACTCTCTTAATGATGAATTACTTTGCTTTCAGATAAATGGATAGAGAAAGAGAATGAATGGAAAAGATTTAGATTGTTAAATTCAGCTAACGCAGAAGGTTTTTTATTGTCTGATGGTTGTAATGGTTGAGTTTTAATCTCATAGAAAGTTCAAGTCTGCCTGGTTTTAACATTAATATCTCTCAGCAGTTTCTTGGGTAAAGCTTTTGGGTATTTCTTCATTATTCAAAACAGCTAATAAATTATTTAATACACCACTCGCTCCAAAGCGAAAGGCCTCTGGTTTTACCCATCCCTCACCCATAATTTCATCAGCTAATGCCAGATACTCAACAGCTGTTTCAATATCTTTAATACCGCCTGCCGCTTTAAAGCCTGCACTTGAGTCTGTTTCTTTTAATGTTTCTAGCATGGCTCTTGCGGCTTCGGGTGTAGCTGAAACTGGGGTTTTCCCTGTTGATGTTTTTATAAAGTCTGCACCGTTATCCAGTGCAATTTTACTGGCTTGTTTGATAAGATCAGTGCTCTTTAGTTCGCCTGTTTCTAAAATAACTTTTAGTTTTGCTTTATTACCACAGGCTTGTTTACATGCAGCAACCAGCTCTGCACCAATGTCTTTATCACCTGACAAAAAAGCACTATATGGAAAAACCACATCAACTTCATCGCCACCAGCTTTTACTATTTCCGCACAGCTTTGTACGCAAGCATCAATATCAATATCACCTTCAGGAAAGTTAGCAACGGCAGCTACTTTAATAGATGTATCTTTAAGTAATTCAGCAGCAAGTTTTACAAAAGATGGCCAGACACAAACAGCCGCTACCCTGCCATGCTTTGAAATTGCTTTATTACATAGTTCTTTTATATCAGCTTCACTATCATTATCATTGAGACTGGTAAGATCTAATAATGAAAGAGTGCGTAGTGCAGTTTGCTTCTGATCTATTTTTATATTTGATGTCATAGTTCTAAAATTTTCCTTAAGTAGCTAGGAGGCTGTCTGAGAACTCGGATTGAAACGAAAATTTCAGAAATATTATAAGGTGAGCTTATCAAAAGAGGCGAATAGTTGTTCTATTTAACGAATTTGATAAGCTCAGATTATGATGTTTATGGGATTTGCAGTCAATTCTTAGTTCTCGGACGGCCTCCTAGGAGGCTATCCGAGAATAGAGAGTCTACTGCGGAAAAGCTGAATTTGGCTATATTTTCCTCCAATTTTCGGTGAATAGAACAACTATTCCCCTCAAATTGGTGAAAAATCTAGCTCAAATCAGCTTTCCCTCGCTACGACTCCTATTCTCAGACAGCCTCCTAGTGTTTGGGATTCAGGTTCAAGTATACCCATCCCCCCCTTTTTTTACATATTTTATATCATTAGAAATAGAACCAATATTGTATTCATAAATAAAATCAGTACACTGTGTTATTCATAATGGATATAAGCAAACATGATTGAATTTAAGGCGGTCAGTAAACAATACCCAACGGGGCAGTTGGCATTATATAACGTCAATGTACGTTTACAACAAGGGGAAATGGCTTTTCTCACAGGGCAGTCGGGTGCAGGAAAAAGCACCTTGCTCAAATTAATTGCCTTACTTGAGCATATTTCCGATGGTGAAATTTTTGTTGCTGGGCAAAATATTCAACAAATTAAAAAAAGTAAAATCCCTGGTTTTAGGCGTAATATAGGTATGATCTTTCAGGATCACCACCTGCTGGATGATCGCACTGTTTTTGAAAATATTGCGCTACCGTTAAAAATTGAAGGTATGCGCCCACAAGATATTAGACGCAGAGTGCGAGCAGCATTAGACAAAGTAAATCTACTAAGAAAAGAAAAGGAATATCCGATGATGCTTTCTGCGGGCGAAAAACAACGTGTTGGCATTGCCCGTGCAGTTGTCAACAAGCCTTCCATTATTTTGGCAGATGAGCCAACTGGTAACCTCGACCCCGACCTAGCTCAAGATATTATGCACACATTCAAACAGTTTAATGAATATGGCTCCACTGTTTTAATTGCCAGCCATGACCATAATCTGATTAAAGAAATGAAAAAGCGTATTATCGTTTTACGCAAGGTAATTAAATAATGGTTGCCAAATATACTCATCAGGCAAATTCACCACTGCTAAAAGGTCTCGCTCATCATAAAGAAGCGATGATTCATAGCTTATTGCGTCTTTGGCACACACCACTCTCTACATGGATAACACTTGCTGCCATTGCTATTGCCTTGTCATTGCCAGCAAGCTTGCATCTATTTTTAAAAAACTTAAAATCACTAACCGATGATAAACGTGAAGTACCGACTATCTCATTGTTTATCAAACAGGGTGTTTCAGAGAAACAAGCCAGAGATCAAGCCGAACTTCTTCGAGAATTATCCGAAATTGACAAGGTTGTGCTAATCCCCAAAGATGTGGCGCTCAAAGATTTTCGCAAAATCACGGGTTTTGCAGAAGCTATTGAAACACTTGATGAAAACCCTCTTCCTCATGTTTTGGTTGTAACGCCCCATTTAAAGCTATTGGGTGATCCTGAAAATGACATGAAAAGGCTGGCACGCAAGCTTGAAAGTTATTCCGAAGTTGATATTGTGCAGATGGATATTGAATGGGTACAACGCCTACGCGGTATTTTGCGAATAACTGAACGGGTTATTTTAATTATATCAATCTTACTAGGTATGACCGTATTACTCGTTATCGGCAACACCATTCGCTTAAATATCGAAAATCGTAAAGAGGAAATTGAAGTCTCCAAACTCATTGGTGCTACCACGGCATACATCCGCCGACCTTTTTTATATACAGGAATTTGGTATGGATTGTTTGGAGGGATAATCAGCTTAGTGCTAGTGCATTTAGCCTTGATGTTTTTAGTTACACCAGTCAATGAACTAGCTGTACTTTACGGTAGCAACTTTACCATCAATGGATTAGGTATAAAAAACACCCTATATATTCTTCTTGTAAGCAGTCTTTTAGGTTTAATTGGTGCATGGCTAGCAGTCGGCAAGCATTTGAGAAATGCTTGAGAAATAGAATAAATAGCTTACTGGAGGAAAAAAATAGGTATGAGCCAACAACAGTTTTGCTCTACCTTCGGTATTTCTCTGGGAAAACCTGATTAAGTCGATTAGGATTTAGCTAATATTTTTCAATCACTCTTGCTAAAAAGTATAAAAAAAGGGGGGGGATGGGTATATATAACTGCCCTTTCTTTGAGCACTCTATCAAATGCTAATAACCGCAAATACTACAGATATTATCCTGCCTTTTAAAAAAGGAGTGATAATCGCCTACCCCACAGAAGCAATTTATGGCTTGGGTTGTGATCCTGATAATAAAAAAGCAGTTAAACGCTTATTGAAAATCAAACAACGCCCTATTCATAAAGGTTTGATTCTCGTTGCTGCTGATTTTTCACAGGTTCAAAAATACCTTAAACCTCTTTCAGAAGCACAAAAAAAACTCACTTCACCCAGTGCAATAAGCTATATTTTTCCTGCACGAAAATCAGCTCCCAAATGGCTCACAGGTGATTTTGATAGTCTTGCAATACGTATTAGCAAGCATCCACTTGTGCGAGAATTATGCTTAGAACTTGATTCAGCACTGGTTTCAAGCAGTGCAAATATCAGTGGTCACCCCCCCGCTAAAACCAGCGAAGAAGTCTTAGAAAACCTTGGAGGTAAAATCGATGTGATTCTCAGAGGGCAAATAGGGGATTCACAAAAACCCAGCATAATTCGTGATAGCATCAGTGGTCAGATAATTCGTTCCTAAAGTAGATTTGCCACACTGACGCGAGCTAATAACAGCAACAGCGGGAAACATTTCAAGCAAAGTTTCGACTTTGGTAGAAATATGACACTTTTTATCCATGATATTTAGGAGCAACTCGTAAGATTAATGGGTGACTTAGTAATAACGTAACATAAGGAAAAATAGATGATTCACAAAAATCCAGCGTAATTCGTGATAGTATCAACGACCAAATAATTCGTAACTAAAATATAACCTCATGGCACTTGTTCAGTTAAAAAATATTCAGATTAGTTTTGGTGGTCCGCCACTGCTTGATAACCTCAGCATGAGCATTGAAGCAGGTGAACGCTTGTGTCTTATTGGGCGAAATGGTGCAGGAAAGTCAACCCTAATGAAAGTCCTTAATCGGGAAATACTTCCTGATTCAGGTGAAATCATTATTGAAGGTAGCACGGTTATTGCTCAACTTGAACAGGAAGTTCCTCAAGATATGGGTGGTAGCGTTTATGAGGTTGTCGCATCTGGTCTTGCTGAAACGGGGGATTTACTCACTGCTTTTCATGCGCTGAATGAAGAAGATGATATCGGCTCAGAGTCTTGGATGAAGCGCATGGAGAAAATCCAGCACGAGCTTGAAGCTGTTAATGGTTGGCACTTTCAAAATACCATTGATACTGTCATTTCACGCCTAGAGCTAAATGCAGATGCAGACTTTGGCAAACTCTCTGGCGGTATCAAGCGTCGCGTATTATTGGCGCGCGCGCTGGTGCAAGAGCCTGATGTATTACTGCTTGATGAGCCAACCAACCATTTGGATATTGAAGCGATTATCTGGCTCGAAGATTTTTTATTAAGCTTTAACGGCTCGCTGGTTTTTATCACGCATGATCGCTCTTTCTTACGCAGACTAGCAACCCGTATTGTCGAAATAGATCGTGGACAGGTGAGTAGCTGGCCTGGTGATTATGAAAACTTTCTGCGTCGCAAAGAAGAAACACTTCATGCAGAAGAGCTAGAAAATGCTCGTTTTGACAAAAAACTAGCACAGGAAGAAGTCTGGATTAGACAAGGAATCAAAGCTCGCCGCACCCGTAATGAAGGACGAGTGCGCGCACTTGAAAAAATGCGTAACGAGCGCGGTCAACGACGTGAGCAACAAGGTTCTGCACGGATTCAAGTTGATGCCGGTGAGCGCACGGGTAAGCGTGTTGTTGAAGTCGAAAATATAAGCTATACCTTACCTAATGGTCGAGTGATTATTGATGATTTTTCCACATTGGTTCAACGTGGCGATAAAATCGGCTTAATTGGTCCCAATGGTGTCGGCAAAACAACACTGCTGAATGTCTTACTGGGTAAATTAAAACCAGACTCTGGCAAAGTGATTGAAGGCACTAATCTACAAGTTGCCTACTATGATCAACTCAGAAGCCAGCTTGATGAAAATCGCTCAGTCAAAGATAACTTAGATCGTGGCGCAGACAAGATTGTTGTGAATGGCAAAGAAAAACACGTGATTAGCTACCTTCAAGATTTTCTATTTGCTCCAGATCGTGCAAATTCACCTGTAAATGCACTCTCTGGTGGTGAGCGCAATCGTCTGCTTTTAGCAAAGCTCTTTATTAAGCCTGCCAATGTACTGGTGTTGGATGAGCCAACCAATGATCTTGATGTAGATACCTTGGAGCTACTTGAAGAATTATTATTAAATTACAGCGGAACAGTGCTGATTGTTAGCCATGATCGAGCCT
>JALSLM010000192.1 GCA_026988295.1 Thiotrichaceae bacterium | reverse complement strand
TTAACCTGTTGTTGGTTTATAGATTTTCCAGACATATAAATCCCTTTTGATTTAATACATCTGAAGTTTACTAAAAACCGGCCAAGCTAGTTGTCGCCAGGCGGTCAAGTTAATTGTCGTCTAATAGGATTCGTAAGCAGCAAGCCAGTTTAGCCAAGCAACCGCGTCAATCAGAGCGCGAGTTTGTATCGGGAGAAAGTCATTATTTTTGGGGCAAGCGTTATTTATTAGAAGTCATAGAACGACACGGAAAACATGAGTTGATTATTAAGAATAATAAAAAAATGAAGCTTTTTATAAATCCCAAAACATCAAAAGCAAACCGTGAATTAGTGATGAACGAATGGTATCGCCAGCAATTAAAAGCCAGAATTCCTGAGTTATTAGAAAAATGGCAACCCAAGGTTGGAAAAACAGTATCTACGTGGGGTGTTAAAAAAATGAAAACCAAATGGGGTAGTTGCAATATTGCTGCTGGGAGCATCTGGCTAAATTTAGAGTTAGCTAAGAAGCCCCCTGAGTGCCTTGAGTACATATTGGTGCATGAGTTGATTCATTTGCATGAGCGATGCCACAATGATCGTTTTAGAGCAAGATTAGGTCAGGTCCTACCCCAATGGAAGTTGTATAAAAATATTTTAAAATCAGAGCCTCTGGGAGTCTGCCCAAGAACTAAGAATTGACTGCATCGTCTTGCATCATCCCGTTTCTATGAATTTATTGCTGATTTAAACCCCGTGAGGTCACTACGGCACAGGACGCATTGACCTCATGGATTCAGGTTAAATCTAAAAAACGAATTTCTTGGTCTGATGTATTACTTGCATCTGAAAAATTTGTTGGATAATGCGCTCTATCCAAAACAGCTAAATTCTGGTATTCACAATCAGAATCCCAATAAATAACAACACCTGTTTCGTCTGCTGACTGGCGCGATAGTATAAAACGATCCAAACCAGCGGAGAGTTGCTTTCTAATTAACTTATTGATTCCTATTGAGTGAATCGTCAAGGTATCTTTTTCTCCCGTCCCTCCTAGTTGTAAAATATGCGCACTTTGAGCCTCATCACTCCAATGAATTTCCAACTGCTTTTTTAAGTCAGGTTTTTGAGCACCTGCTTGAGGTTTAGAAATATTTTCAGTACTTAACAGAGGATACAAGATAGGTGATTGCTCACCACATTGAGTACAACATGATTTTTTATCAAGAGACTCGACGCTAGAATGTAAACCATAGCGTTTTATCAGCGTTGTGCCACATTTTTGACAAATAGTATCATTCAAATCTGGCTCATGTGTATTGCCTAAATAGACATATTTCATACCTTTTTTAAGCGCCAGATCACGGGCGCGTTTTAAGGTTGCAATATCAGTGCGCTCAACATGGGTATATTGATAAGCCGGATGAAAAGCAACAAAATGCAAGGGAACATCTGCACCCACATTTTCTAGAACCCAGTCAATAGTTTGCTCTACATCCTCATCAGAATCATTAAGCTCAGGGATAACCAACTGACTTAATTCAAGATATTTACCCGATGCCGCTACCTGACGAATACGATCTAAAACAGGTTGCAAACGGGCTTTAGTTTGTTTTCGATAAAATTCATCATTAAGTGATTTTAAAGAAAGACTAAAAATATCAATGCATTCAAGTAGCTCTTTAACTGGCTCTTCTTCAATATAAAAAGCTGATTTATAGAGTGTTTTTATACCATTCTGTTGTGCCAGCTTGGATGTTTCTATAACAAACTCATGCCACACCACAGGGTCATTATAAGTCCATGAAATAACAGGAATCTGATTTTCGAGACACATTGCCACCAACTGCTCAGGCGTATATTGGCGCACCATCTGATAATCCAGATGCTGGGTTTGAGAGGTTTCCCAATTTTGGCAAAATGAACACGCCATCATGCAACCCACGTTTCCCATACTTAAAATACGCGCACCTGGGGCAAAATGATTTACCGCTTCGGTTTCAATAATCTCCTCCGTCGCGGCAAGAGACTGTCCAAAATTAAACGTTTGTATCTCACCATTGACTGTGCCACGCACACCACAAAACCCCATACGATTATCTTTAGGGCGACAATGACGCGGACACAAACGACATTCAGCACGGTTTTCTTTAAAGGCAACCCAATGCTGTGCAAGCCTTCCTTGGCTCGTATTCATAAGCCATCCCCCCTATTTTTTGCATATTTTTTAAATGATACAAAAAAAGTACTAAAAAGGGGGGGGATGGGTATTAAAGGTATTAGATAACAAATAATCATTTAAAAAATCACTGCTTAAGTTTATTGATTGCAATTTCTCAGCTTACAGTATTTTTTAATTTACTACTAATCAATAGCCTATAAATTTTAGCTAGTTTTTTTGTAAGTCGGATTAACGATTCAGGTTAAAGCTTACTATGCTCCCTATCACAAAAAGGTGGGTTTTTAGTATGTTTGCACCCACATAAGCCATATTTTTTATCCTCAGAGACCTTAACTTCAAGTGGCTCAAAATTTGTGCCTTTATGTGAGCCATCACAAAAAGGTTGATTTTCAGAGCGACCACAAGAACACCAGTAGTAGGTTTTATCAGATTCCAGATCAACAACATAAGGTCCTTTCTTAGCAATGACAGGCTGTGAACGATGAGGCATAAATTCTCCTAAAATTAACTGAGTCGTCTATCATACTAATAAATAATCAATGAGCAAATTCACGCATCAAAAAAAGTATTTGCTAATGGGCTTTATTTCCCACGTAACTACCAAGGCTTCAAATAAGTATGTTAATCTTCGCTTTTTTGAATCAGGAATGAGCATATTCCAAGGAATAAATTAAATGTTAAAAAATAAAATACTTAAAAAATTCACCCTTCCTCTTGTTTTTGGAATCATTTTAACAGGAACAATTTCAGCCGTTGCATCAGCTAACGACTACAAATCAATTATCACTCATCGTCAGGGGATTTATGATGTGATGGCGGGGCACATGAAGGTATTGAAATCTATCCTGTTTATGGGTAATGACAATATTTCATCAGTCAATTATCATGCGAAATCCATTTTAGAAGCCGCAAAACATCATGGCAAAGCCTTCCCTAAAGGATCAGACAAAGGGAAGACGGCAGCATTACCCGCAATATGGGAGAAGCCAGATGAGTTTAAAGCAGCAGGACAAAAACTTGGCAAAGCATTGCAAAACTTTATTGCTGTTTCAGAAATGGCCGAAAAAGATGATTTAAAAGAGCTACAAGGCGCATTTAAAAAAGTTGGTGGAGCTTGTAAAAGTTGCCACGAAAAATTCCGTGAAGATGACTAAATAGAAGCAGGAGGCTCTCTACTCGTAGATAGCCTCCACAAAAAACCCTACAACCTCTCTAATAAATTCTAATAAATCATGAAAACAATTAAAGTTTGGGATCTATTTGTAAGACTGAGTCACTGGCTCATTGTATTATTAGTTTTATCCGCTTGGCTAAGTTCTGAATTTGGTGATGCTGAGTTTAAATGGCATAGCTGGAATGGTTATGCACTATTTATTCTAGTATTTAGCCGTTTAATTTGGGGCTTTGTTGGTTCAACAACAGCACTGTATCGATCATTTATCAAAGCACCTTGGGATGCCCTAAGCTATCTGCGTGATTTATTAACAGGCAAAACCACACCCAAAGAAGCACACTACATAGGACACAATCCTGCCGGTGGTTGGATGGCACTTATGCTTTGGTTAGTACTAATAACTCAAGCCGTGACAGGTATGTTTGCCTCTGACGATGTTATTTTTGACGGACCTTTTTCTTTCTACATCTCCTCAAAAATGGTCAACAACATAACCAGCATTCATCATGCCCTGTTCAACCTATTAATACTGCTGGTTATTCTTCATGTATTAGCCGTTTTGTATCATCAAATAATAAAAAAAGAAAAACTCATTCAGGCAATGCTAACAGGCAAAAAAACGCTATCCCACGCCATTGCAGAACCAAAACTTATTTTTCGCCCATTTTATCTTGCGCTTATAATTGTTGCCAGCATTGGGGCTACTTTCTGGTTTATTCTAAAGCACTATGGATAAGTCGTTACTCCAAAAAATATAAAAAAGACGGGGGATGGGTAGGTAATAAATTCCTCGTTCTCAAGCCAGAACTGAGAATTTATCAATAGCTTATTTACAGTAACCTATATTACTGTAATGGACGTTGCTATAGAGAATTCTATAAGACTACGGCTACGCTAGAATATATTACCCATCCCCCCACTTTTTATATATTTTCTGTAATATAGAGAACCGCTGAGGGTTCGTAGAGACGCAATGCATTGCCGTCCTGTGCCGTAGTAACCTCACCAGTCTCAAAGGGACAGCCTCCTATGCCCTTCATTTTTTATCAGGATTAAACTGTTTACAACCTGGTCCATCAGCTGCACAATTTGGTATAGTCGGTCCAGCAGGGTTTTGAGGTGGCAGATTTAGATTAAGCTGTTTACAGTTCAGACCATCAGCCGAACAATCAGGTGAAGATGAACGAGACACACAAGCGGATAAATTTAAAGCAATACAAGCCATTAGCAATGTTACTCTCACCATATCAAACCACCCCTCTTTTGCTATCAATGAAATACTATAGAACCCTTTATCAAGAAAAAGTTCCTAAAGAATGGCTAGGAGGCCCTTATGGAGTTTTGCGGAATACGGGGGGAACTTGGCGGTATGGATATAGAACTAAAACAATATATTACCCACCCCCCCCCTTTTTTACATTTTTTGTAACACAGAGAGCCGCCGAGGATTCGTAGAGACGCAATGCATTGCGTCTCTACTTTAATATTTCCCATGAAGATAGGTGCGATAGAATAACTATTACGTTTTACTTCATGAAAAATAGCGACAGTTTTTTCTACACTAAATTCTAATCGCCTTAATCAGGTTTCCCTTAAGGCATATTATACTGAAAAGGGCTTGTTGTATTATTGGGGTAATAATCAACACCTTCTTCTGCATAGTTGCCAGTGAAAACACCATTTCCTGCTCTAAAGATCGCTTTGATGGATGTTGGATTTCCTAGGCTACTTCGGCTTATTTTGATCTCAGCTTTATTGTTGCTGACATTGCTTGTAGCACTAATACTATTGCCCCATGACCAGTTGTTTCCTGAGCCGGTGTATTTCCAGAGTGTTCCACCATCTAAGAGGTAGTCTGCACCTATAACACCATTGAAGTTATAGCCTGTGGTGCTATCGCTGTCGGTGTCAAGATAGACTTCCCATGTCCACCAGCTTGCCGTATTGATTGCGCCGTAATTGCTATAGGCAATATAGAGATTACTGGCATCATGTGCCATCCAGCCTTCTTGCCAATCAGCTTGCGCACCTGCCATTGAGATGTCATTTCCATCTTGTCCAAAGGATTGTAGATTTGCCCAGTCATTTAATGAGCCATCAATGCTAATGGTGGCAGGGTTGGAGATTCCACCACTTCCCGCTGCTGTTACATTGATGCTGATGGTTGCAATATTGCTGTCTGCGTGTGTGTCATTTGCTTTAAAGCTGAAGCTGTCATTGCCACTATAGGTTGTATTGGGTGTGTAGCTTATATTGGGTGCTGTTCCTGATAGGCTACCATGTGTGGGTTGGCTCACAATGCTGTAGGTTAGCGCATCATTTTCTGCATCATTTGCGCTGAGTGTGATGGCTATGGAGCTATTGTTTTGTACGTTCAATGATTGGCTGTTTGCCACGGGGGGCGTGTTGCTGTTGCCTGCACTGAGTTGATAGCTGAAATAGGTATTGCTTGCATTGGGGTAATTATCTATGCCTGTTGCTGAGAAGGGGCTGTTATTACCAATAAATAATAAGCGGATGTTATTGGGGTTGCCTATTAGACTACGCGCTACTTTTAATTCGGCCGCGTTATTGGCAACACTGGAAACCACGCCAGAAACGTATGACCATGACCAGTCATTACCTGTGCCTGTGTAGTGCCAGAGGCTACCACCTTCAAAGAGATAATCAGCACCTAGATTGGCATTTACCTGAAAGCCTGATGCTTTGTTGCTGTCGGTATCCAGATAGATTGCCCAAGGCCACCATGTTGCTGTATTGATTGCGCCATCGTTGCGATAGGCAAGGTAGATATTGTCATTATCATGTGCCATCCATGCTTCTAGCCAATCAACCTGTGCGTTTGGATCGGACATATCGCTGCCATCTAAACCAAAGGATTGTAGCTGATTCCAATCATTGAGATTGCCATTTACCGAAATGGCGTTTGGGCTTACTGGATTGGAAATACCATTGCCTCCTCCCGTTTGTAGCACGTTAATGCTGATTGTCGCAGGGTTGCTGTCTAATGCGCCATCATTGGCTCTAAAGGTGAAGCTGTCTGCCCCTGTATAAGCTGTATTTGGCGTATATGTGACATTAGGTGCTTGTCCTGATAGTTGACCATGCTGAGGTTGACTACTGATGGAATAGCTAAGTGCTTGCCCTTCTGGATCAGTTGCTGTTAGGACAATTGCTTTGGAGGTATTTTTATTGGTCTCAAGTGACTGAGGGTGTGCTGTTGGTGCAATATTATTGTTTGGAGTCGTGGGGGTTATTTCCCACACTAGTTGATCTGACCAACTGTATAAATCACCACTTGAACGAGTGCCTCGGATACGCACACGCATTTTCTTCTGTGCTGATATATATTGGCTAATATTGCTTGTCAGTGTTTTGCTAACGAGATAGTTATCATCACTGCCAACGGTTGCTGTTTCAAATAATTCCCAAGCGGAATTTTGGTAATTATATAGATAAGCTTTTTGAGTAACATTATTTAAAGAATATTGACCGAGGTTTTTAATCAGAATTTGTCCAATATTTGCTGGGTCTTCGTTGATTGTTGTTGTGGCATACCAATCAATAACGTGTTTTCCATTCGCTGTTTTGTAGTGGATGTCATAGGTATTTCCATCAACTTGCTGAAAATAAGTCAGATCATCCCCATCTGGACGTGCTGTTAGTAAGGTAATGGTTTCAGGGTAATATAGCGTCGATGGTGGTGCGACAAGAATATGTATAATCGCTTCATCGCTATTTCCATGACCATCGCTGATAACATAACGCAATGAATCAATGCCTGTAAAATTAGCACTTGGCGTATAACGATAACTGTTATTTGCTAGATTGCTTACGCTTCCCATTGTTCCGCTAATTGCTTCAACTTGTGTGATGGTTAAAGTATCGCCATCGAGATCACCATCATTTAAAAATAAAGTATTAGCCGTAAAGTCTAGGCTTGTGTTTATATTGGTTTCTAATTCATCATCACCAGCCGCTGGTGTGTGGTTATTAGCAGGTATCTGTCCATTATTAAAAGAGACAATGACCATCGCATATTGTGTGATGGGAATACTAAAAGATATTTGTGAACCATTGGTGGTGTATGAAACATTGCTTAGGTTTGTTCCTAATACATCAGGGTTGGTGACTTTAACACTAGAAACCTGTTTTAATTCTGGCACGGTGTAAGTCACATTAATGGTGCGTGGCTCGACTGAAAAGTTGCCATTAAGACCAATGTAATTGCTAAATTGTAAAATGGCTTGGTTGCCTGCTTGACCACCTAATTGCGATGTCTCGGCATAAATGCGACGATCTGCATTGGTGCTAATATTGATACTGCTATTAGCTCGCACATTGTTGGCAATGGTGTTTCTTGCTGATGCGGTATTATTGACTAGGTATTGCTTGCCTAAGCGTGATGAGTAATAGCTGATTGTACCAGTACCAAAATTATGGGTCGTGGAGCTAGGCAGTGGGTCACTTTTATTAAAGCCTAAAACATCGGCTAAGGCATAGTTGCTACGTGAATTACCGTATTCATCTAAACCAGTGGGGTTTGGCCCAGTGATAATGAGATGCCCACCTTGTTGAACATATTGCTTGAGCAAATTACTCTCGCTATTTGAAATTGCTTCGATATTGGGCAATAAGATTGTTTGGTAACGGTTTAATTCATTGAGGTCTGGTTTTACCAATGCATTAAAAGGGATATGCTCATGGGCTAAAACTTTGATGACCCCACGATATTCTGCTAGATAATTACGTTGATAAACACTTTCATTGGCAGAACTTGCCCACCATAAGTCATCACCACCTGAGTCAGTGGTGGCAAACATGCCTAAACCTGCAAATTTATCGACATAATCTCGGCTTTCAGAGGAATAGAATACCCCTGTTTTGGCGGTAGATTCTGCTTTGAATAAATGCGAAGTATAAATATCAGACCAGTTAAACATGCGAGTACGGAATGCACTACCAACCGTGCTAGTCATTTCAGGTACTTTTAGCTCATAGGGGTTATTGCCTGCAATCAAGGCTTGTAACATCACCTGCTGAGCATCATTTGCTTGTTTTCCATAGCTGAATACCCATGAAGGTTTATTGCCCGTGGCAGCGCGAGCATACTTTAGAGCAGAAAGAAATGACACCCAGTCATCTTCACGCGCATTACGCATACCGACATTGTTACTCATTGTGTCGATTTCCCAAATTTCGGTCAGACCTTCGATGGACTTTAAATAACTGGCATCCAAACCATAGACTGTTCCACCGTTATAATCAGTCGGGAGTGTTTCAGCATAAATAGAGAATTGTGAGTTTATCCCTCTTGCGGTATTGGTCAAATCTGTCAGAAAACGTGCCAGCTCTTCATGTCGCCAATGAATCCAGCGTCGCCATGCAGGATCAGACCAATTTTCGCTGCTAGGACGTGTCATGCCTGTATCAGCTTCAAATTTACTCACCGCTTCAGCATTAAAACCACTCCATTTAGTTGGACCAAAATCAGCATAAATGGGAACATCTATCCATAAACCATCCACTCCTGTTTTTACTAATTTTTTGATACGATTAAAAAAGTATTGACGATAGCCCGTTGAGCTAGGCGACATCCACGCGCTTTCGGCATCTGTAGGAACCCAAAAGACCTGCCCTCCTCCACCATAAAAAACATT
>JALSLM010000191.1 GCA_026988295.1 Thiotrichaceae bacterium | reverse complement strand
GTAAGAAGTAGATTAAATCCAAAGTTAAAAGAACAGGCAGAAATAGTGCTTAGTTCTATTGGTATGACTTCATCTGAGGCAATTCGCTTGTTTTACAAACAAATTGCTATTAGAAAAGAATTCCCACTTGAACTTAAAGTGCCTAATCAAGAAACTATCAAATCTTTTGAAGAACCTCATGAGGCGGTTTCATTGGGTGAATTAAGGCAAATGTTTAAATGAGAGAAATTCTAATTTCAAACCGCTTCAAAAAAGATCAGAAAAAAGCATTGAAGAACTCAAGACAAGATACTGATAAGCTTTTACAAGCAATTGAGATACTTGTTAGTGAGGGGGCTTTACCAGTTGAATATAAACCGCATCCATTAATAGGGGACTGGTGTAATAAATGGGAGTGCCACATTCAACCAGACTTTTTATTGATCTATGAGGTATCAGATACATTTTTAAAATTAGAAAGGTGCGGTAGTCATTCAGAATTGTTTTAAGTGCAACCAAACAATAAAAAAGCCTTGCTCAATTGAGTAGGGCTTTTTTGTTTTAATGTAGCGTATAGGCTACAATGTAAATATGGAAATACTCAAGTACCAGACAAAAGATGAAAAAATACCTTTTGATGATTGGATGAATTCATTAAAAGACAGAAGAGCAAAGGCAAAAATTCAAATTAGGCTTGATCGAATAGCCATAGGTTTATTTGGAGACTGGAAATCTGTAGGAGATAGTGTTTTCGAATTAAGAATTACAGAGGGAAAAGGGTATAGGGTTTATTACGCTAAAGATGGAGATACTATTATCTTATTGCTATGCGGTGGTAATAAATCGACTCAATCAGCAGATATAAAAAAAGCAAAAAGCTATTTGCAAGACTATAAGGAACAAAGGATATGAAAACGCAAAAATATCAAACCAGCGATTACTTAAAAACACAGGAAGATATTTTTTATTATATTGATTCAGCTCTTGAAGATGGAAACAAAGAAATCTTGCTTGAAGCATTAAGAAATATTGCAATAGCAAAAGGCGGTATGGGTAATTTAGCAAAAGAAACAGGGTTGAATAGAGAGAGTCTTTATAAAACCCTCTCTGAAAATGGGAATCCTAAATATGAAACCTTAACTACAATCATTAAAGCACTCGGTTTTAGATTATCAGTTGCACCACTTAATGAAGTAGCTTAAAACTAAACAGACAAAATAAAAATCCCCTGCAGTCAATTGCACAGGTTTTTTTTATGCCTGAAAAAAGCCTCTAATCATCTTATCACTAGAGTATACCCTAGTGATAAAAATATCAATTTTCAAGAATGGCTTTATAGAGCCGTTTATTATTATCAATAGAATATCCCCGCAATTGATAATAAGTATTATCACAATATCCCCCCGCATCTATTGATAACATTAAGGCTTTTTGATAGTATTACCACAATATTTAGAACTAATGATAATCTATAGAGAGGTTAAACATGCCATTGGTAGGATATGCTAGGGTTTCAACAAAAGATCAGAATTTAGATATTCAGATAGAGGCTTTAAAAAATGCAGGGTGTAGTGAAATATTCTCAGAGCAAGTTTCTGGCACATCCAAAAAAGGCAGAGCAAAACTAAAAGAATGCCTAAAATATTTAAGGAAGGGGGATACTCTCATTATTACCCGTGTAGATCGTTTAGCAAGATCAATGCACGACCTACAAATTATCATTAAACAACTAAAGGATGGTGGTATTGACCTCAAAGCAACTGATCAGCCAATAGATACCAGTACACCTGCGGGTAAAGCATTCTTTGATATGTTAGGTGTCTTTGCTGAATTTGAAACGAACCTACGCAGGGAACGACAACTAGAAGGTGTTGCCAAGGCAAAAAAAGCAGGTAAATATAAAGGTCGTAACCCAACTGCCAAAGCAAAAACAAAAGAAGTATTATTATTACTTGATGATGGTTTTAGTAAAAAAGAAGTAGCTGAAAAATTAGAAATAGGAATAGCCAGCGTTTACAGAATAGTAAAAGCTAATAAGGAAAAAGTATAAATGTCATATCTCAATACATTAAATGGAACAACAGGTGACGCATTCAATAAACTAGCTAAGGATGCTCAAAAGCAATTAGAAAAGTTTGAAGCTGAAATAAGAAAGAATGAGCGGGAAAAGGTTATTGCTGAACTGGTAGAACAGGGTAAGGTTAAGGTGAAAGATCATTCAGCAAGGAGTTGATACCATGTAAGGTATTAACATTCTAAAGTATCACTTTTTATTGCTGGTAAAGATGCTGGTATATATATTACTGTAAATAGTATAACCAATTGTATTTAAACATATTAATAACCATAAGTTTAATCCCTGCCTCGCCATATTTTAGTCCGTAGCAATTACGAACAACTGAAAAACCCGCATTCTAGCGGGTTTTTTTGTGCCTGTTAATTCTATACGGTTCATCTGGATTCATTGACATACACCAAAAAGTGAGGGTATATATGGGGGGGGTATCTGCAAAATCTGTTAAACGAGATGCCCCATGAACCTAACAGCGGTTAAAATAAAGGTCGCGAAGCCTAAAGACAAAGCTTATAAACTTACAGGTGGTGGTGTGCTAAATCTTTTAGTTTACAAGAAAGGTTTTAAGCACTTGCGATAACAACCTCAAGATAAAATATATCACTTTAATATATCGTTAAACTTATATATCATTGAACTTATAATTTGCAAAGGATCAAATAAATGTGGGAGATACTCACAGTAGAACTATTCGACACATGGATGCTAGACCTAACTCAAGCAGAGCAAGTTGATGTATTAACTTCAATCAAACTGCTAGAAGTACACGGACCAATGCTAGCAAGACCTTACGCAGATTCACTTGAGGATACTAATAAAGTAAACAACCTAAAAGAACTGAGGATTCAACATAAAGGTAAACCCTACAGAGTATTTTTTGCATTTGACCCAAAACGAAGAGGTGTCTTGTTATGTGGTGGAGACAAAACGGGTGACAAGCGTTTTTATAAGAAAATGATACCCATTGCAGAACGAGAATTTCTGTCTTTCTTAGCATCAGAAAAACAAAATAAATGAGGATATGATCATGGCTAAACCAATATCAGAACTAATTAACAAACTGCCCCCTGAAGTGAATGCACAAGCAACGGTTAAGGCTGCCCAGCTACTTACCGAAATGAGTTTATCTGAGTTACGAAAAGAGCAAGGTATAACGCAGGTTGAACTAGCTGCCACATTAGGCATTAAACAACCTAATGTAGCGCAGATGGAACAACGTGAAGATGTGTATCTTTCAACCTTGAGGGGTTATTTAGAAGCCCTTGGTGGTTCGCTTGAAGTGGTCGCGCGCTTTCCTAATGGAAAAACGATTAATATTAGTCCTTATTCTTCTGTTCAGTAATCATAATTTTGGATTTTTTATGATATTGATGCTAGGAGGCTGTCCGAGAATAGAGAGCCTACTGCGGAAAAGCTGAATTTGGCTAGATCGTCCTCCAATTTTCGGTGAATAGAACAACTATTCCCCTCAAATTGGTGAAAAATCTAGCTCAAATCAGCTTTCCCTCGCTACGACTCCTATTCTCAGACAGCCTCCTAGGAGGCTGTCTGAGAACTAGGGTTGAAACGAAAATGCCAGAAATATTATAAGGTGGGCTTATCAAAAGAGGCGAATAGTTGTTCTATTTAACGAATTTGATAAGCTCAGATTATGATGTTTATGGGATTTGCAGTCAATTCTTAGTTCTCAGACAGCCTCCTAGGAGCATAGATATATTTCTAGCATCATAGAAAACCCGTAAAAATTAATCACTATGATCTATAGTTCGTAGCAATTACGAATAACTGAAAAACCCGCATTCTAGCGGGTTTTTTTGTGCCTATTGATTCCATAGCAGTCCACTTTAGGAAGACCTGATTAAGTCTAATTATTTTTAGCGATGAAATTATTTAGAGTAAAGTGGATTAATTACCCTGCCCATGCGTTAGAGATAAGGATTAACCAAGCACTAGGCGTATATAAGGTAATAGAACTGCTGCAAGCCCTAATACGGCAGCATAACCCACTACATCGGTAACGGTTGTTAGTAATACGCTTCCAGCTAGTGCGGGATCAATGCCAAGCTTGCGCAGTATAATAGGGAGTATAACGCCTGTTAAAGGTGCTATGAGTAAATTAAGCAACATTGCGATTGCAACTACAATGCCGATACCTGTGTCATGGAAGATAACAACTGAGATTATAAAAACGACTACTGCCCAAATTAAGCCATTGATTAAACCAATGAGCAGTTCTTTATTAAGTAGCGAGCGGGTATTCCCTTTTACAATTTGCCCAAGAGCAAGACCACGGATCACTAAGGTTAGTGTTTGGCTTCCTGCAATGCCTCCCATACTAGGGACGATACTCATTAATGCTACCAATGCTATTGCTGCTTCAAGTGTATCAGTGAACTGTTTAATAACCCATGATGCAAGAAAAGCGGTTAGTAAATTTGTGCCTAACCATAGTGCTCGACGTTTTGAGCTGTTAATAACGGGTGCAAAAAGATCTTCTTCTTCATTCAAACCTGCCATTCCCATCATTGAGTGTTCTGTTTCATCACGAATAACATCGACAACATCATCAATCGTAATTCTTCCTAGCAATGATCCCGATTTATCAACAACAGGTGCTGAGATGAGATTTCTGTCTTCAAATAGGCTAGCAACTTCATTGCTGGGCATATCAGCAGGGATTGCAGGGTGTTGATCATCAAGAATATCTTGTATTTTTTCATCAGGCTGACTCGTTATCAAGTCAGTTAACTGCAGAATTCCTTTGTATTTACCGTATTTATTTATAATGATTAGTGTGTCTGTGTGCGTGGGAAGTTCTTCCTGCATTCGTAAATAGCGTAACACCACATCAACTGATACATTGGCTCGAATAGTAATGACTTCTGTATCCATCATGCCGCCAGCGGTATCCTCATCATAGGCGAGTGCTACCTGAATCCTTTCACGTTGCTGACGACCCATTCCTGCGAGGGTTTGCTTGGTTAACTCATCGGGTAAGCTTTGCAGAAAATCGACTATATCATCTACATTTAGATCTTTTACTGCTTCTACTAATTCTCCAGATTGCATTTCATCAATGAGGTTTGCGCGAGCTTCGTCCCCCATTTCAATAAGAGTTTCACCTTCATTTTCAGAGTCAATCAGCTCCCAAATAATGGAGCGTCGCGAAGGTGGGGAAGATTCAAGCACATGAGCAATTTCAGCAGGGTGCATGGCATTAATCATACCTTGAAGCTGAAATAACGAACCGCTCTCGATAGCATCAGTCAAACGACTAAGCTTTTGTTCTATATTTTGATGAACGGGTTTTGTCATGAAATAAATACTAAGTAGAAAATGAAATTTTACTTTTTTTGTTATAGTTCTCTATGCTGAACAATTATAGATTTTTTATACGTTTTACGAAAGAAGTTTGCCAGTTTTTCGGTTAAATAGACAGAACGATGATGCCCCCCTGTGCAACCAATAGAAATAGTCAAATAAGCCCTTTGACTTTCTATTATATTTGGAATCCAGCTATTAATAAACGTCGATAAATCATACTCCATTTTTGTGACACTTTCATGCGATGCTAACCATTCTTTTATTTCTTTATCCAGACCTGTATATTCACGCAATTCTGGAATCCAATAAGGATTTGGCAGGCAACGAACATCAAATAAAAAGTCTGAATCTCTAGGTGTACCATATTTAAAACCAAAGCTCTGAAACATTAATGAGAAAGATTGTTCTTCAGAGTCACAGATTCTTTTTTTGATATTTGTAGCCAGCTCGTAGATATTGCTTGTACTGGTATCTATTTGTATGTCAGCAATCTCTCTAACAGGTAAGAGTAAATCATACTCTTTGATAATGGCTTCTCTTAGTGTCGTTTTAGAATTTGAGAGAGGATGCTTTCTGCGTGTTTCATCATATCTTTTGATTAATACAGATTTTCCTGCATATAAATAAAGGACATCAGTATTAAATTCTTTTTTAAAATTACTCACCATATCAGGTAATTTCTGGAGATATTTTTCTCCACTACGAACATCAATACCAATAGCTATTTTTTTTCTTTTCAATACCCGTTCTGTATCAAGCGCATGATCAAGAAGCTCAAGCGGAAGATTGTCAATACAGTAGTAACCTTGATCTTCAAGTGTATGTAAAACAAGAGATTTTCCTGCCCCTGACATTCCACTAACAATAATAAGATGCATATTATTTATCATCACCTGTTGTTTTATTCTCTGTTGTTATATTGGCTACAGCCTCATTTTCTACTACTTTGTCCTCTACTTTTTTTTCCTCTACGACATCATCTTTCATTGCCTCATTTAGTAGTGATTCAAAATAAATAGCAATATCTTCAGGCTTATCAGATTCAATAAGTACTTTATGATGATCATCATCAGCTAAAATAAAGTTAAGCTTTTTTATGATGTTTGAATATTTTTTACTTTGATTTTCGGGAACAATCAAAGCAAGAAAAAGTTTAATAGGTTTTTTATCAACAGTTTCAATTTCCAAGCCTTTCTTTATTATTAAAAGTGCAGCAAGAGGTTTGCTTATTTCTATATGTGCTCTTGGAATGGCGATACCATGACCTGAACAGGTTTTTCCTAATTTTTCTCGTGTAATTAAAGCATCGAAGATTTCATTTTTTCCAACTTCATTTTGATCTTTTGCCAAAAGCTCAGTGAGAAGATCAAAAGCGCATTTTTTACTTTCAATTTTATTTATTATTTCAATGCGTTCTGGAATTAAAAGAGAAAGAGGATTATCAAACATTTTAAATAATTGGATACTTTAGGGAGTGATAATTATTATATACGCTTCACGATTGAGAATACATCAAATAGAAAGCATCATTTTTAAGCGATTAACTTATGGATGAAAACTCATATAAGTACTCATTCCTAACCATCCAAAACTTAGTTATACAATTAAATTTGTAGGTTGGTGCTGAGCTTGTGAAGCTCAACAAGCTTGTAATATTGGGCTTCGTACCTTAGCCACAACCTACATAGTTTTTTTAAGTATTAGTTAAACCAGATATTTAATCCAGTAGCAGTTATACAATAATCACACGGCTTGATTTATTTCAAGATTGCGGTGATTACCTTCATTTCTGTGGTGACTTCGTATTTTTTCTTTGTGTTTAAGAATCTGGCGATCTAGTTTATCTGCCAACGAGTCAATAGCTGCATACATATCGTCTCCGTTTGCGACTGCAAAAATATGGTTGCCACTAACATGAATGGATGCTTCTGCTTTATGGCTATGTTTTTGAATTTCTAAGATAACGTGGATATTGAGCACTTGATCAAAATGACGTTTGAGTCTCGTAACTTTATCTTTAATATAATTATTGAGTAAAGGGGTTACGTCTATGTGATGACCAGTAATATCTAATTGCATACTATTTACTCCTATCTTTAGATTATGTGAAACACACCTCAATCCTAACTCTCACGCAAAAACTTTCCTCTCATGAGATGCAGGAATAGATAATGCTTCACGATATTTCGCGACAGTACGTCGCGCTACTTTGATACCTCGCTCTTTGAGCAAGTTTGTCAATTTATTATCACTCAGTGGCTTACTGGGTTCTTCTTCTTCGATAAGTTTTTTTATCATGGCACGTATTGCAGTTGCAGAACATTCACCACCCGTGTCTGTATTAACATGACTGGAGAAAAAATATTTAAACTCATAGACACCGCGAGGTGTATGCATATATTTTCGAGTAGTTACCCTTGATATTGTTGATTCATGCAAACCTAACTGTTCTGCAAGGTCTCTAAGAATCATGGGCTTCATCGCTTCATCACCGTATTGTAAAAATGCTAATTGTCTTTCAATAATAGCATGTGCGACATTAACAATAGTAGAATTACGATTTTCAATGCTTCTTATAAACCAGCGTGCTTGTTGTAAATTATCTTTTATATAATTTGTAACTTCTTTTTTCTCTGGGGCTGGGTCAGCTTTAGCTGTTTGTTTTTTATTGTCCAGCATATTGGCATAGTAATCGTTGATTTGAAGATTTGGCTGAGTATCTCCATTAAGTGATATTTTCCATTTGCCTTTTACCTTTTTTACATAAATATCAGGAGTAATATAATCAGTTTCATTAACACTTAAAATTTTACCTGGCTTAGGATCTAAGGAACGAATCAACTGCATCAAACTTTCAAGTTGGGATGTTTTAATTCTTAAGGCTTTCTTGATACCAATATAATCCCTTTTTTCAAGTAGATTAAGATGCTCTTCCAGTAGTTTTTTAGCCTTTTTAAATAAAGGTTGATATGCGTATTCTTGTGTTAATTGTATGACTAGGCACTCACTTAGAGATCTAGCTCCTACACCAATTGGCTCTAAATGTTGAATATAAGTTAAAACAGCTTCAATTTCATCTATATCCACAAGCAGGTGATCTGCAACAGAGTTATGAATCTGCTCAAGTGATTCTGTTAAATATCCATCTTCATCAATATAATCAATAATCAATCGGGCAATTTCTTTATCTTGAACACTTAAATTACTCATCTGAATAAGCCAAGAAAAATGCTCATGCAAGCCTTGTGGTGAAGAATGCATGGTTTCTATAAAATCTGATGCACTATGCTCGCTATCACCATTAGTAACTTTCCAAGCGGGATCATAAATATCATCCCAATCTGCATCAATATTTAAGTCTTCGGGGATATTCTCAGTTGCTCTTTCTGCCTCGGTGCTGGAATCAGTATTAGAATCAGCACTGCTTTCAGCTTCTGTTTTAGTAGTGTTTTCTGGCGACACCCCTTCATCAACTCTTTCGAGTAGCGGGTTAGTTTCCAGTACCTCCTGTATTTCTTGCTGAAGCTCAACTGAAGACAGTTGAAGAAGGCGAATAGCCTGTTGCAGCTGAGGAGTCATGGACATTGATTGCCCAAGTTTTACACTGAGTCCTTGCTTAATCATGCTGTAATTATTATTTCCACGTTTTTTTTCTCCTTT
>JALSLM010000190.1 GCA_026988295.1 Thiotrichaceae bacterium | reverse complement strand
TAAGTGAGGTGTAATGTTTATCAGATATAGGGAGTTATTTATTGTTCAGATTGGCAAGGAGTTGCTAACTGAAAGATGGGAAAGTGCAAATAGATGTTTGGCTTTAATAGGTGATTTTTCTATGTAAATAGAGAAGTTAAAAATTAGATTTGATTATGCCTGCATCATCAATAATTGCTTGTAAGTTTTTAATTTTAATTTGATTTCGCTTTTTATCAATAATACCTTTTTGCTTCCAATGCTGTAGGTGCTTATTGATTACTTGACGTACCGATCCTACCATTCTTGATAAAATTTCATCTGATAGTCCTGATACTAAATGTTCAGTGTGTTCTTTATTAGCATCTCCTGTGTAAGCTTGAACACGTTCAATATTTTTTAAGATTATTCGACTTAAACGAGTGACGGTGTCATATAAAGCAAAATCTGTTGTTTTATTTTCCTGTTCTCGCATTTTCTGTGCAAGGTAAGGCATAAATTTTTTATTAAGTTCTGGGTAAGTCCAAATCCATTCACGCATTTTCTCAATAGGAACGGAGATTAGTTTAAGTTCCTCAAGTGGTGATAACGTTACTTCATGTCTTTGTCCATCTAGCAGTGTGATTAAATCAAAACCATCCCCTTTTTTTAACAGATCCAAGGTAACACATCTGCCAGAATCGGGGTGAGTACGGGTCATTTCTAAACGCCCCTCTAATAATAGAAAAAAGCGACGTTGAAGAATTTCATCATTGATAAAGCTTTTTTTACCCCAGCGTTCTGCTTTGAAGTGTTCCGTCATATCCTGAACTAAAGGCTCTGGAAGAGAAGAAAATAAATGGGACTGTTGAATAAGCTTGCTGCTCAACGGTACGTTTCTTTTTACTAGAGACTCATTAGGCATAATCATTTTTTGTGTTAATCTATGAGCCTCTAGCTTATCAGAAGTTATTGGGTTTTCATGCCTAAACTACACTCTTTCTTTAAATGTTTGAGAATTATCTATTATTTGTTGAGCAAGAATTTTTTCATCAATACCCCGTCGATTATCTAAGTCACCCACTAAATCTTTTCGAATATAGATTGATAACTCAGCTAACTCTTCCATTAAAATATTTGTGTCAGCTTTTCCAACTAAATCATCTTGAGTCACTAAAGCAAAATTGTCTAAAAAATCTTCAAACTGTTTCAATACCTCTGGTGAAGAAACAATGGCAAGTTTGTGCGCTAGAATACGAAGTTTTATTTTATCTTTTTGGTCTGCGTTGCCATCAAGAATAATTTGCTCTAAATGATCAAAGAGTTGCAGGTAAATATCTGTTTTAAGTTCGATAAATTTAATATTTTCTTCTTTTTTAAGTTCCACCTCAGTCTGCTTATTTAACAATATTGCGGTGATAAGAATTGTAATTATCGTTCCTAAAATTACTAATACAATTTCTTGAGAAAAGGGCGCGGCATCGGCTACTCGGTAGGCATATCGCAAAAACCAATATCCTCCAATGACTAAAATAATGCTTAAGAGCATATAAAAGATATTTTCATGGTTAAGCTTTTTCATTTGTTTGCCTTTAAAAGTATAAAAAACGGGGGGGATGGGTAGTACCTGAATCCGTGAGTCCACTACGGCACAGTGAATCAATAGCTTGCATCCTGTGCCGTAGTGATCTCACGGATTCAGGTTAGTTATAATTTATTTACAATCATCACTTTCTACTTTCTACTTTCTGCTCTGATTTTTTGTTAATCAAGCTTTTGATCGAGCTTTTAAGTTTGCTATACATTTTCTCAACAATATTGCCACCCGTGATTTCTTTCTTTAGGGCTTTAATCTGTTGTGAAAGATCCTCATAAAGTGAGGAATTCTTGGTGGTATATCCTAACGCTGTTGCTACCTGTAGTTGTTCCTCAGCAGCATTCATTAAAATTAGTGCTTTGTCTTTATCCTTTTCTTTATCTAATTCAGAAGCCGTAAGCACCATTGATTCAACACGTAATAAGGAAAGTGGAATAATAGAAACCTCGTCTACCAATGTAGAAAGTGCTGTTTTTAAGGTAGCTTCAGCGGCATCTTTTTTTCCGTCTATCAGCATTTTAGTGGCAAGTTTTATGGCATCAGGATAAGTAGTCATAGGTAACGATGTTGTGCGAGTAACCAATTCATCCTGTAAAGGAATCAATAGTGCTCTTGCTGCCTGCACTTTGGAGTCATCTAAAAAATCTTTTACTAATTTTATTTGTGTCTTTATCGCTTTAGGTGTCGTTATAAGCTCATTAATACTTACCGAGGAAGCTAGAGGAATTAGAGCTAATTTAGGGTTAGCGGCTAAAGCAACATTAAATTTACCCGTTGCATCTTGTAATGCTTTGATTGCTTCTTTTACCTTGTCTTCCTTGATCAACTTAGTTGCTTCAATGACCTTTTTAAAGCCATTCAGCACACCCTTGTTCACCTCTTTTAAAAGATCAACTTGGCTTTGGGCTTTTTTAACTATAGCTTTTTTATTGGCTTTATCCTGTGCCTCACTTACCGCAGGTTTTGCTACTTTTAAAGACTGTTTCGCTTTAATCTCAGCCCCTGCTTTTACATGAGATTTTACCTCACTTGATGTTACCGTTTGGGATTGCTTTTCAGTAAGACTATCCGCTAATACCGCAGGGCTAACAGCTAGTGAAGCCATTAATAGACCTGTTAAAACTAATGTGTTTTTACTCTTTTTCATTTTGTATTACTCCTAGGTTTTATTTCTTAAAAGGAATAGAGGTTAGTCCTCAAACCAATACTGTTGAGTGCTATAACCTCTATTAATGTTGTAGTTCTGCTAATCGGAAGGTGCAGAGCTACTTGTACTCCATCAAACCAATGTCGATGGAGTACAGGGGAAAGCAAATTATTTATCATCGACTTCTTCAAATTCAGCATCAACAACATCATCATCGTCATTACTAGATGTTTGTGACGAAGATTTATTTGCTGTGGATGCCTGTGCGGTTGCCTGCATAAAGGCTGATGATGCTTCTTGCAGTGCTTGTGCTTTGCTCTCAATTTCAGCTTTGTCAGTGCCTTTAATGGCATCTTTCGTTGCATCAATTGCTTTTTGCAGTGTTTGCTTGTCGTTTGCAGGTGCACTTTCATCTGCTTCTGTCATAGATTTTTCTGCAAGGTGTATCAATTGATCTGCTTGATTTCGCGCATCAATCAGCTCACGTTGTTTGCGATCATCATCAGCATGTGCTTCAGCATCTTTAATCATCTGCTCAACTTCAGCATCACTTAAACCACTGGATGCCTTGATTTCAATGGTTTGCTCTTTACCACTGGCCTTGTCTTTTGCTGATACTTTTAAAATACCGTTAGCATCAATATCAAAAATCACCTCAATTTGTGGTTGTCCTCGTGGTGCAGGGGGAATATCTTTGAGATTAAATTGACCAAGAGATTTGTTATCTTTTGCTAATTCACGCTCACCTTGTAATACATGCACGGTAACAGCAGATTGATTATCTTCTGCTGTTGAAAAAATCTCTGATGCTTTGGTAGGAATCGTGGTATTTTTGTCAATTAACTTGGTCATCACACCACCCATTGTTTCGATACCCAGAGACAATGGTGTGACATCAAGCAATAACACATCATTGACATCACCTGATAAAACCGCCGCTTGAATAGCCGCACCCATAGCAACTGCTTCATCAGGGTTCACGTCTTTACGTGCGTCCTTACCAAAGAAGGCTTTTACCTCCTCCTGAACCATCGGCATACGTGTTTGACCACCGACTAAAATCACATCATCAATATCATAAGCTGATAAGCTAGCATCCTTTAGTGCAAGCTCACAGGGTTTAATCGTGCGTTTAACCAAATCCTCGACCAAAGATTCAAGCTTAGAGCGTGTTACTTTGATATTAAGATGTTTAGGTCCTGAAGCATCAGCTGTCACATAAGGCAAATTAATATCCGTTTGCTGTGCGGAAGATAACTCAATCTTAGCTTTCTCTGCTGCTTCTTTAAGGCGCTGTAATGCCAATGGATCATTTTTAAGATCAAAGCCAGAGTCTTTCTTAAATTCATCCACCAAATAATCCATTAAGCGCATATCAAAATCTTCACCGCCTAAGAAGGTGTCACCATTAGTGGCTAAAACTTCAAATTGCTTTTCACCATCAATATCAGCAATCTCAATAATAGACACGTCAAAGGTTCCACCACCTAAATCGTAGACTACGATTTTTTGATCTTCCTTATTGGTTTTATCAATTCCATAGGCTAATGCTGCTGCTGTAGGCTCATTGATAATTCGTTTCACTTCTAAGCCTGCAATTTTCCCTGCATCTTTAGTGGCTTGACGTTGAGAGTCATTAAAGTAGGCAGGTACGGTAATGACAGCTTCTTTTACAGGCTCACCTAGATAACTCTCTGCATCATTTTTTAGTTTTTGTAAAATACGTGCTGATATTTCAGAAGGTGATAGCTTTTTGCCATTTACTTCAACCCATGCATCACCATTATCAGATTTAATGATTTTGTAAGGAACAAGCTTAATGTCCTTTTGTACTGCCTCCTCATCATATTGGCGACCAATTAATCGTTTGATGGCAAAAAGAGTTTTTTCGGGGTTTGTTACCGCTTGACGTTTTGCTGGTTGACCAACTAACACCTCATCATCTGCATAAGCAACAATAGAGGGTGTGGTGCGATCGCCTTCAGCATTTTCTATGATTTTCGCTGTATCACCTTCCATAATGGCGACACATGAATTTGTCGTTCCTAAATCTATTCCTATTACTTTAGCCATATTTATGACCTCCTAATGTATTTATTTGATAAACTTGAGCGACATTTTAAACAAGTGAATACTTTTAAAATGTCACTTAACTGACAATATTTTTACTTTTTTATAGGCTCTATCTATATCCTGAATCTGTAAGTTTTACCTGAATCCGCATTGACCTCATGGATTCAGGTTTTAGTAAGCTGTTCCATAATGTGGATCCGCATCATTAATTAAGCGAGGTAACTGCGCCAATAGATGAATAGTAAATAAAGGAGCAGAAGGGAATAGTTTGTATAAGTGCCTCTTACCACCTTGATTTTTGTAAGCTTTTAAAAGTATGCGATAAACACGATGAGCCTTAATTGCTTCTTTAGTGCTGAGTTGTCCAAAAAGACATTTTTTACTAATTGTTTCTTGGTCTTCCTCATAATCAATATATTCCCAATAGTGCTTCTGATCTAAATAATGAGGGGCTTTGCTTTGGCAACAATTCTCATGAAAATCAAAGAGAAAATTAATCACCTCCCAATGCTCATCACAAAGTGCTAAGCCAATCTCGCTGGCATTATTTTTAATTCGTTCGTCAATTTCTTCACGAGGAGTATCGCGTACCATATCTGTAGGGGGGGGGTATTCAGCAGGAGGTAGAATAACGGGGGGCTAATTGATCTAATAAAGCTTCTAATTTTGAATCACCAATACTCATAACTTTTACCTTGCAATATCTACTGAAAGGAGGATTTTTTTAAAAAAACACCTGAGATAAATGTCGGTTAGATGACGTTTTAAAAGAATATAGAGAGTTTTTTGTGGTACGGAGATCTGCCGATGTTTTCCACGAAGATCGATGCAATAGAATAACTATTACGTCTTACTTCGTGAAAAATAGCGACAGATTTTTCTGCGCTAAATTCTAATCGACTTAATCAGGCTTTCCTTAATGACACTGTGTTATAAAAAATGTAAAAAAAGGGGGGGGATGGGTATGACAGGTATCTAAAAAATTGCTATCTAGCTATCTATTGAATTAATATTGACAGCCTCCTAGCTGCTTGTTGTTTTATCTGTGTTTCTTAAATTGTTTATGATTTAACTCGTATATATGAGGTTGTCATGATAATTTCTAAATTATTGATAAGTAATGATTTTATGAGTCCTGATTGATCTTCGGATGAGGTTGATGATATTTATATTTTGTTAAAAAGCAATATGTTGCTAGTTATTGCTTGTGTTTTTTTTAGAAGTTTTAGATTAATTATAATTATTTGTCGAAAAAATTGTTTGAGTCAAAAAAAATGAAAAATAAGTGCTAAGTTTGTTGTTAAGCACATAAAAATGAGTGTATATTCCCCCTGCTAGTGTATTGGTCGTGATTATTAATATTTTTACGACGTGCAGTTAAACTTGAATAATAACTTTGAGGGGAGTTTATGCTTGGTGAGTATTTGCCAGTACTTGTTTTTCTAGGTGTTGGGTTTGCTATGGCAATTATCATGCTGATACTGGGTTCATTGCTTTCTCCTCGTCATCCTGATGAGGCTAAGGATTCTCCTTTTGAATGTGGTTTCGAGGCATTTGATGATGCACGTATGAAGTTTGACATTCGTTACTATCTTGTTGCTATTCTCTTTATTATCTTCGATCTTGAAATTGCATTTCTTTTCCCCTGGGCTATATCGCTTGAAAAAATAGGTTTGTTTGGCTTGATTTCTATGGGTGTATTCTTGATTATTTTAATCATCGGTTTTATCTACGAGTGGAAAAATGGAGCGCTAGAATGGGAGTAATTCAAGGCACGATGAAAGAAGGCTTTGTTACTGCAAAGCTAGATGGCTTGATTAATTGGGCGCGTACAGGTTCTATGTGGCCTGTTACTTTTGGTTTGGCTTGTTGTGCGGTTGAAATGATGCAAGCGGGTGCTTCGCGTTATGATATGGATCGCTTCGGTATTCTTTTTCGCCCTAGTCCACGTCAATCTGATGTGTTGATTGTCGCAGGGACGCTAACAAATAAAATGGCTCCGGCACTTCGTAAGGTATATGATCAAATGGCAGAGCCACGCTGGGTTATCTCGATGGGTTCCTGTGCTAATGGTGGTGGTTATTACCATTATTCATATGCAGTAGTGCGTGGTTGTGATCGTGTACTCCCTGTTGATGTTTATATTCCGGGCTGTCCTCCAACGGCTGAGGCATTGCTTTACGGAATTATTCAGTTGCAAAATAAAATTAAAAATACAAATACTATTGCAAGGCAGGATGTTGCCTGATGGGAAAAGTATTGAAAAACTTAAATGCTCATTTAGAAGCTTCGCTAGGTGATAAGCTTGAAAAGCAAAATATTGCTTTTGGCGAATTGACCTTGGAAGTTCTGGCAGAAAATTATTTAGACATTGCTCAGTTCTTAAAAGATGATGAAACCTGTTGCTTTGAGCAAATGATTGATTTGTGTGGTGTTGATTATCTTACCTATGGTCAAGCTGAATGGGATACGGGTGGTAGTAGCTTTGCTCGTGGCGTAAAGCGTGATTTTTCCTTTGATGCAGATGAGGTGTCTGAAACACCTGAATTTGACGGAAAACGCTTTGCAGTAGTTGTGCATTTGCTCTCTGTTAAAAATAATCAGCGCATCAGGTTGAAAGTTTTTTGTGATGATAATGAGTTTCCTAGAGTTAATACCATAACCGATATTTGGGCTTCAGCAAACTGGTATGAACGAGAAGCATTTGATTTGTTTGGTATCTTGTTTGATGATCATCCTGACTTAAGACGTATTCTTACAGATTATGGTTTTATTGGGCATCCGTTTCGAAAAGATTTTCCTTTGATTGGTCAGTTAGAAATGCGTTATGACGAAGAGCAGAAACGTGTAATCTATGAGCCTGTTTCTATAGAGCCACGTGTATTAGTTCCACGTATTGTTCGAGAGGCTGGTGCTACTAAAAATTCATCTTCTACTTTAGAAACCAAAGGGTTGGAGGGAGCGGAATAATGCCAGAAATTCGTAATTTTACGCTTAACTTCGGACCTGCTCATCCTGCGGCACATGGTGTGTTGCGTTTGATTCTAGAAATGGATGGTGAAGTCATTCAACGTGCTGATCCTCATGTGGGTTTGTTGCACCGTGGCACTGAGAAATTAGCTGAAAGCAAACCTTATAATCAAAGTATTGGTTATATGGATCGCCTTGATTATGTTTCAATGATGTGTAATGAGCATGGCTATGTTCTAACGCTAGAAAAAATGTTGGGCATCGAAGCCCCTATACGTGCTCAATACATTCGTACCATGTTTGATGAAATTACACGTATTCTAAATCATTTGCTTTGGATTGGCGCACACGCATTGGATGTTGGTGCAATGACTATGTTCTTGTATGCCTTTCGTGAGCGTGAAGACTTAATGGATGTATATGAAGTGGTATCAGGGGCGCGCTTACATGCAACCTATTACCGCCCTGGCGGGGTTTATCGTGATATTCCCGATGAGATGCCTTTGCATGAAAAATCAAAATGGTACAACGATGCTGATATTAAGCGATTAAATAAAAATCGTGGCGGTACAGTTCTAGATTTTATTGAAGATTTTACCGAGCGTTTCCCAAAATATGTTGATGAGTATGAAACCTTACTCACTGATAATCGAATCTGGAAGCAACGCTTGGTTGATATTGGTGTTGTTTCACCTGAACGCGCTTTGCAGCTAGGTTTAACAGGTGCGATGTTGCGTGGTTCTGGTGTTGAGTGGGATGTTCGTAAAAAACAGCCTTATGCAATGTATGATAAGGTGGATTTCGATATTCCTGTTGGTACAAATGGTGATAGCTATGATCGCTATTTAGTGCGTATCGAAGAAATGCGCCAGTCAAATCGTATCATAAAACAATGTGTTGACTGGTTACGAGAAAATCCAGGCTCAGTTATGCATGAAGATCATAAAATAACACAGCCCAAACGTGAAGATATGAAAGGCAGTATGGAGTCTTTGATTCATCACTTTAAGTTGTCAACAGAGGGTTATTGCTTGCCAGAAGGTGAAGCATATACTGCAATTGAACATCCTAAAGGTGAATTCGGTTGTTATATTGTATCTGATGGAGCTAACAAGCCTTATCGTTTAAAAGTCAGAGCACCTGGCTTTGCGCATATGTCAGCAATGGATGAGCTAACTAAAGGTCACATGTTAGCGGATGTGGTGACAGTCATTGGAACGATGGATATTGTATTTGGCGAGGTGGATAGATAATGGTTGCCTCTAATAACATTCTAAGTAATCACGAACGTGAAGAGATTGATAGCTGGTTAAAGCGTTACCCTGAAGATCGTTCACAATCGGCGTTGTTAGCGGCACTTAGAGCCGTAATGCATGAGGATCACTATCTTTCGACTGAGAAGATGGATGCTGTCGCTGACTATTTGAGCTTACCTAAAATTGCAGTTTATGAAGTTGCTAGTTTTTATTC
>JALSLM010000189.1 GCA_026988295.1 Thiotrichaceae bacterium | reverse complement strand
TAAGCATTGTTGAACCTGCGGTTACACCATTTAAACAATATCGTCCACGACCCAAGCTAAACCTGATATTGGGTTTGTTATCAGGTTTAATCCTTGGTTTAGGTATGGCATTTTTACGTGAAGCACTCGATCAGTCTATTAAGTCCCCTGAAGACCTTGAACGTATTTCCGGCTTGCCTGTTTTAGGGCTTATTCCTAGAGTCACAAAATCATCATTAAAAAAGAACTTAGGTGCTGTTGTTAGATTAAATCCACGTACAGCAGCAGCAGAAGCCTATCGTTTGTTATCAACCAATCTGCGTTTTATGGTTGACTCCAAAGATGAGCGTGTAATTTTGATTACTAGCGTCAACCCTAAAGAAGGGAAAAGTACAACAGCAACCAATATCGCATTTTCTTATGCTCAGATGGGCTTAAAAGTATTGTTAGTTGATGCAGATGTTAGAAAACCATCACTCCATACAAGATTAGGCTTAAGTAATAAATTAGGTTTAAGTAATTATCTAAAAGGTGAAGTTGATTTAGTGGGAATTACTCAACCCACCAAGGATATTCAAGGTTTGTATACCATTACAGCGGGCAAATATGACAGCGATCCAATCTCACTGTTAAGCCACGAGCGTATGTCATATTTAACCACACAAGGAGCTACAATATTTGATTATGTTATTATTGATGCACCTCCTATTTTAGGCTTTGCAGATACTTTAGTGCTCTCATCTCTTGCAACTTCAACAATTATTGTTGCCAAAGAAAATATGCTAAAGGCTGATAATATTCGAACTGTTTTGAAACAGTTATATCGTGTCAAAAGAAACATCTTAGGTATTTTGCTAGTTGATGTAAAGAAAACAGATGTTACCGCAAAGCTTTATAAAAAATATAAAGAAGAAACAAAAAAACTTTTACTAAAGACTGCATCATAAGAAACCATGCAGAAGCAAAAAAATAAGTCGTTTTTGATGTAAAATAGACCTGTGCTAAGAATATCCAACAATGTTTCAATCCCCGATGATGAAATAGAACTTTCAGCCATCCGCGCCCAAGGTGCGGGCGGGCAAAATGTCAATAAAGTCTCCTCTGCTATTCATTTGCGCTTTGATATTAACGCATCCTCACTTCCTGATTTTTATAAACAGCGTTTACTAACACTAAAAGACTCCCGTATTACGAAACAAGGGATAGTTGTCATTAAAGCGCAGAACTTTCGTACACAGGAAAAAAATAAAACCGATGCCTTGGAGCGATTACAAGCGCTAATTAAAGACGTATCTGCCATTAAAAAAACAAGACGGGCGACCAAACCAAGCAAAGTCTCTCGAAGAAGACGCATGGACACAAAAACAAAAAGAGGGAAAACTAAAGCTTTACGGGGACGAGTTAAAGAATAATCAAAAAAAAGTATAAAAAAAGGGGGGGGTGGGTTTTAATATCAGCACTACTTTATTTTTGAGTTAAAAAACCATGAAACATGCTGATGCCAAAACTATTTACCTAAAAGACTACCAACAACCTGCATACTGGATCAATACTGTTGATCTAGTCTTCGACCTTGAGGACAACTACGCATTAGTCACTTCATCGGTGGATTACAAACGCAATCCAGATTCCTCACAAACAGATTTACAGCTATTCGGTGCTGAACTTGAACTAGAACGTATTGCAATCAATGGCTATGAGCTTGAAGAAAACGACTATCAACTCAGCGACACAGGTTTGAGCTTATCGCATTTAGCAGATGAATTTACTCTCGTCATCACAACACGAATTTATCCACAAAAAAACACCTCATTAGAAGGACTATATCAATCCAGTGGGAATTTCTGTACCCAGTGTGAAGCCCAAGGATTTCGCAAAATCACCTATTTTCTAGATCGTCCCGATGTGATGGGTAAATTCACCACACTAATTCGTGCGGATAAACAAAAATATCCAATACTTTTATCCAATGGAAACCGCATAGACCAAGGTGATTTAGATAACGGCAAACACTTCGCCAAATGGCAAGACCCCTTCAAAAAACCTGCCTACCTTTTTGCATTAGTCGCAGGCAATCTAGAACATGTAACAGACACATATACCACGGCATCAGGCAAAGATGTAACACTTGAGATATATACAGAAGCACACAACATCGATAAATGTGATCATGCCATGCAGTCTCTCAAACGCGCTATGCAGTGGGATGAAGAACGCTTCGGATTAGAATACGACCTAGATATTTACATGATTGTAGCGGTTGATGATTTTAATATGGGAGCAATGGAGAACAAAGGTCTAAATGTTTTTAATTCAAAACTGGTATTTGCCAGCCCCGAAACCGCCACAGACAGCGACTACATTAATATTGAAGCCGTAATTGGACATGAATACTTCCATAACTGGACAGGCAACCGCGTCACCTGTCGGGACTGGTTTCAACTTAGCCTCAAAGAAGGTTTAACCGTTTTTCGCGACCAAGAATTTACCTCTGATCTACACTCACGCTCAGTAAAACGTATTGAAGACGTGCGCATGTTACGAACCCACCAGTTTACCGAAGATGCCAGCCCAATGGCACACCCAATACGCCCTGCCTCTTTTATGGAGATTAATAATTTTTACACCATGACCGTCTATGAAAAAGGCGCTGAAGTTGTACGCCTCTATAACACTTTACTAGGACAAGACGGTTTCAGAAAAGGCATGGATTTATACTTTGAACGCCATGATGGTCAAGCAGTAACAACTGAAGACTTCTTAGCAGCAATGGCAGATGCCAACAATGTAAACCTAAGTCAAATGCAAGTTTGGTACGAACAAGCAGGCACACCAACTGTCGATGTAACAATGGATTATGATGACATAGAAAAATCCTGCACCATACATTTAACACAAAACTGCCCAAGCACCCCCGAAGCTGAATCAGACCAGAAATCACCCTACCTCATTCCTATTAAATTAAGCCTACTTGATAGCAATGGGCATTCGCTACTATCAGACACCATAGAATTTACAAAGAAACAGCAAAGCTTTACCTTTAAAGGTATAAGCTGTAAAAACACCAATGAAAAGCCCCTTCCCTCATTGTTATGCGGGTTTTCAGCCCCTGTCAAACTCAATTACACCTATAGCATTGATGAAACTATCTTCCTTATGCAACATGACAGTGATGATTTTAATCGCTGGGAAGCCAGTCAACGCCTAGCAAAAATGCTGTTAATAGAAATGTTAAATGCCCATGCCAAAGGTGAAGCACTAGGAGTAGAGCCAAAAATTATTGATGCCTACCAACAAGTGCTTGAAAACACACAGTTAGATCATGCTTTACGTGCAGAAGCATTGACTCTACCCTCAGAAACAAATATTGCAGACATGGTAGAACAAGCTGACCCTCAAGCTATTCACGAAGTACGTAATTTTCTACTAAAAAGCATCGCACAAGGCTTGCGCTTACCTCTAGAAACACAATATGAAGCTCTACAAGAACAAGGTAAATATAAAATAGATGCCACAAGTATTGGCAAACGCTGCCTAAAAAACACCTGCTTAGGCTATCTAGGGAAAATAAACGACCCAGGAATTCACGAGTTGTGCTATCAACAGTTTAGCCAATCAAAAAACATGACCGATACACTAGCAGCCCTTAGCACTTTAGCGAGCATAGAATGTCCACAGCGCGAACAAGCCTTAAAGGACTTTGAAGAAAAGTGGCAACACGACACTCTAGTAATGGATAAATGGTTTGCCATGCAAGCCACTTCAAGCCTGCCAGACACATTAGAAAAAATTAAATCACTCACCAATCATCCATTATTCAGTATAAAAAACCCCAATAAAGTACGCTCACTCATCGGTGCTTTTGCATCAGGCAACCCTGTAAACTTCCATAAAGAAGATGGCTCAGGCTACCACTTTATCGCTGATAAAGTCTTAGAACTGGACAAACTCAACCCACAAATAGCCTCAAGAATGGTTAGAACCCTAATGAACTGGCGACATTACGAAACAAAGCGCTCTGAACTTATGCAAGCACAACTAAAAAGAATCAAAAACCAAAAAGGATTGTCGGGTGATGTGTTTGAGATTGTCAGCAAAGCACTTTAAAAAAGTGCTGTAATCAAAATTAAATTACACATTTCTAACTTGTTTCAACACTAAAAACAGCTTAAACTTCCGCCTCCTTTGCAACAAGATACGGAGAAGTGTCCGAGTGGCTTAAGGAGCACGCTTGGAAAGCGTGTGTACGTTTATCCGTACCGAGAGTTCGAATCTCTCCTTCTCCGCCATACATAAACTATCAAAGCCTTTAAGTTCAATAACTTAAAGGCTTTTTTGTTTCACTTAAGCCTGAATCCGTGAATCCAATGCGGATAACAGGGGATAAGATATTGGTTTAGCACGGGATTTAAAAAATCTTAGCTTCACCCTTAGGTTAAGCGGGTATTTTTTAAACCCGTGATGAATCAATAGCTTATTCACTGTGCCGTAGTGGACTCACGGATTCAGGTTAAGAAAAACCTGATTAAGTTGATTAGAATTTAGCGTAGAAAAATCTGTCGCTATTTTTCACGAAGCTAAAAATAATTGGACTTGATCAGGGTTTCCTTAAAAGAAGATGTTTTATCACCTTGTCTTATTGGGTTGTTATGCCAAAGCTATTTGCCACCTAAACGGCTATTTTTTGGCTTTATGCCTTCAACTTGTTCAAGGTAAGAACTGATTGAAATGGTTTTTCTTGGTCTGAACACATATTCTAATTTTTACATTTAAATTTCTCGTACTGTTAAGAACGAGAATACCAAGTACCTCTTGCTTTTCCATGCTTCACAAGAAAACCTCTCTCCACAAGTGCAATAATACGAGTTTTAACGGTTGGTCTAGGAATCTTAGTTATTTCTTCGGCTTGCTTCATTGTGATACGCTGATTTTTTGTTACAAAATCTAAGATCATAATGCTTTCAATAGGTAAATCATCATAGCTATTACTCACTTCAGTTTCTTGGGCTAGATGATCTTTTTGCCGCTTTAATGCGTATAAAAAAAATCTTATCCACGGCTGCCAATCAGGGGTATCAGTCTTTAGAGTTTTCTGTGTTCTTCTTAAATTCAAATAGTAAGATTCTTTATTATTTTCAATAATACTTTCAAATGAAGAATATGGAAGATAACTGTAGCCAGCTTTTAAAAGTAGAAGTGTAGTTAAGACTCTTGATAAACGCCCATTACCATCTTGAAAAGGATGAATAGCAAGAAAAACCACATTAAAGACACCCACAACAATTAGTGGATGATAACTTTTATCGTTCAGTGTTTCTTTTGTCCAAGCAATGAGTTCTTGCATCTCCCTAGGTGTATCAAACGGTGAAGTTGTCTCAAATATAACACCAGCACTTGTACCGTCAGGGTGAAAAGCTTCAACATTATTAGAAAGTGTTTTATATTCTCCCGAATGCCGTGAATCTTTTTCAGAATGTCTTAATAATGTTAGATGAAGCTGTTTTATATAATTCTCAGTGAGAGGAATATCCTCATAGCTTTGAAAAATCACCTCCATAACTTCAGCATAGCCCGCTACTTCTTGTTCATCACGTGTACTGAAAGACTTTGTATCTAATCCACTTAGTAAAGCCTCAATTTCTTGGTCAGTAAGTTTTGATCCTTCAATACGAGTAGAAGAGCCTATACTTTCAATAGTGGCAACGTTGCGTAGCTCCTGAAGACGTTCAGGATTCAATGTTTTAAGTAGACGCCAGCTCCCCTTAAATTCATCAATTTCAGTGATAAATCTCAGTAAATCAGGTGTTACCACTAAAGGTTTAAGATTCATAATATCCAATTAGAAGTCTAAATATATCCAATAATATCCAATAATATCCAATTAGCAAGTCTAAATATCTGTTTATCATCACAGAACTGAAACGTCGATTAGTATTTAGCACATGAAGCTAAAAATAATTGAATTCTTAGCTGATACAATAACAAAGTGATATTATGCGAAGAAGTTTAAGGATGAGAAATTAATAAGATGCGCATTGTTGCAATTGATCAAGGCACGACAAGCACTCGGGGATTTGTTTTAGATAAATCCGGGCAAGGTTCTGTTGTTTGCACAAGAAAACATAAACAGCACTATCCTCAAAGTGGCTGGGTTGAGCATGATCCTGAAGAGTTACTAAAAAATATTATCGAGTGTATTGAAGTTGCTACAGCAGATGGAAAAATTGATGCTATAGGCATTGATAATCAAGGTGAGAGTTGCCTTGCATGGGATGGTGAAACGGGACGAGCTATTTCACCTGTGATTGTTTGGCAAGATCGCCGCACCGAAGCAGTCATATCAAAGCTTCAACAAGAAGGTGCTGAAACTTTAACAATGGAGAAAGCAGGATTACCATTAGACCCTTATTTTTCAGCAACAAAATTAGCGTGGATTGTTCAAAATATCCCAGAAGCAAAACAATTACTCGCAAAAGGAAAACTACACCTTGGCACTACAGATGCTTTTTTTAATTATCGACTAACAGGCAATTATTTTACGGATATAACAACTGCTTCACGTACCTCATTACTTAATTTAGAAACGGGGGAATGGGACGAACAATTATGTCAATTATTTGGCGTACCTATTGAAGCCCTTCCTGAAATTAAACCAACAATAGGCGATTGGGGAAGTATCAATATCTCGGGGAAAGAGCTTCCACTAAGGGCTAGTGTTGTTGATCAACAGGCTTCCCTTTATGGACATGGTTGCCGTGATAAAGGTGATGTGAAAATTACTTTCGGTACAGGCGCTTTTGCTTTGGGTTTAACGGGAGATTGCTTAGCTAGAGATTCCGATAATGGCTTATTACCAACCATTGCTTGGCAAAAACAGGGAAACAAACCGATCTATGCACTTGATGGTGGCGTATATTGTGCCAGTTCAGCCTTAAACTGGGCAAAATCATTAGGGCTTTTCAGTGACTTTAATACAATTAATCAATTTGAAAAACCGCCAGCAATTACACGTAAACTTGTATTTGTACCCGCACTCACCGGGCTTGGCTGCCCTTATTGGGATGGCTCTGCGGCAGGTTTATGGCTAGGCATGACACTTGACACTCATGCAAATGATATGGTTCAGGCAATTATTGAAGGAGTTGCACTCAGAGCTGTCGAAGTGATAACAGCCATGAGTCAACAAATAACCATTGGTGATGAGATTTCTATTGATGGTGGGATGTCTACAAATTCTTACTTTTGTCAGTTTTTAGCGGATGTCATGGGCAAGAAAATTGTCGTTCAAGAACAAGCCGAATTAACCGCATTGGGAACAGCATTAATGGCAATGGGTGATGTTAATAACTGTTTAGATGCTGCAAATAACAGACAAATTTACTATCCTAATGATTCTTATGATGGTGTTGAAGAACTATTTTCAAAGGCTATTCAGCGTTCCCAAGGGTGGCGTTAAGAATCTGATAGATAAGAATCTGATAGATAAGAAGCTGATAGATGAAAGCCTACAAAAAAGTGTGAAAAAGGGGGGGGATGGGTATATAGTTACTTTTCCTTATAACAGACCTGAATCCGTGAGGCTACTAGTAGCCTCACGGATTCAGGTAGACTCAAACAATATTAAATCATTAATCATCATGACTGAATCAGAAAAACCACTTAACTTTATCGAAAAAATTATTGAAGAAGATTTAGCTTCAGGCAAAGTTACTCAAATCCAAACACGCTTTCCACCTGAACCAAATGGCTATTTACATATTGGTCATGCCAAATCTATTTGCTTAAACTTTGGTTTAGCACAAAAGTATGGGGGCAAGTGCAATCTACGTTTTGATGATACCAATCCTGAAAAAGAAGAAATTGAGTACGTTGATTCAATTAAAGAAGATGTTAAATGGTTAGGCTTCCAGTGGAAAGGTGATATTCACTACACCTCAGATTATTTTGATCAGCTATATGACTGGGCAATTTACTTAATCAAAGAAGGCAAAGCCTATGTTTGTGATTTAACAGCTGATGAAACCCGTGAGTATCGTGGTAATCTTAAAGAAGCTGGCAAAGATAGCCCCTATCGTGAGCGCAGTATTGAAGAGAATTTAGCTCTGTTTGAGAAAATGCGTGCTGGTGAATTTGCCGATGGTTTTTGCTCATTGCGTGTCAAAATTGACATGGCACACCCCAATATGCAAATGCGTGACCCTGTAATATATCGCATTAAAAATATGGAGCATCACCAGACTGGCGATAAATGGTGTATTTATCCTTCTTATGATTATGCGCATGGACAAGGTGATGCCATTGAAGGCGTTACACATTCAGTCTGTACTTTAGAATTTGTTGAGCATCGTCCACTTTATGACTGGTTTATTGAAAACCTCCCTGTTCCAGCAAGGCCACATCAGTATGAGTTTTCTCGCTTAAATGTAAACTACTCTGTCACCAGTAAACGTAAGCTTAAACAGTTAGTCGATGAGAATATAGTCAGTGGCTGGGATGATCCACGAATGCCAACCATTTCAGGGATGCGTCGACGTGGCTTTACACCCAAATCAATTCGGGATTTTGTTGATAGCACAGGTGTCACTAAGGTTGATGGTGTTGTCGATGTAAGTCAGCTTGAATTTGCTGTGCGTGAAGATTTGAATGAAAACGCACCACGCGCCATGTGTGTGATTCATCCGCTTAAAGTCACCTTAACAAATTATCCTGAAGATAAAATTGAAGAGATGACCGCCCCTGTTCACCCACAACGTGAAGAGTTAGGTACACGCACTCTGCCATTTACACAAACTTTGTATATTGATAAAGCAGATTTTCAAGAAACAGGTAATAAAAAATACAAACGTCTGGTTCTAGGCAAACGTGTGCGGCTGCGCAATGCTTATATTATTGAAGCCGATGAAGCAATCAAAGATGAAAATGGCGAAATCATTGAAGTCAAGGCGCGTATTATTGAAAATACCGTAGGCAAGAACCCTGAAGATGGTATCAAGGCAAAGGGTGTGATTCATTGGATATCAGCCACACAAAATGTTGATTGTGATGTGCATCTTTATGATCGTTTATTTACAGATATTGCACCTGATGCGGGTGGTAAAGACTTTATGGCGTTTGTAAACCCTGACAGTTTAAATATTGTTAGTGGATGTAAAGCAGAAATAAATCTGGCAGAGCCACGCAAAGATATTCCTTATCAGTTTGAACGTGAAGGTTATTTCTTTGCTGATTCAAAAAGTGATGACAAGCTAGTATTTAATCGCACCATTGGAT
>JALSLM010000188.1 GCA_026988295.1 Thiotrichaceae bacterium | reverse complement strand
CAAATGATTCATGCTGAAAAAATCCAGATGCATTCCTTTATTATCTCAAATACACCTTTGGCAAAAGTACGCTGGTGGCATGATGGTATGGATAATATTGAAGGTTTTGCCGAGCGGAATGTGTTGTTTCAGAATGAAGATCGAGAGTATGTTGAGAGGATATTTTCTGAAATAGGCCAGCCATAGGTTTCCTATAGAAATTTCTGCCAGAAACCGACATCAATCCAGTGATCAAATTTGTATCCAACTTCTTTAAAGTGGGCAACTTTCTTAAAGCCCATTTTTTCGTGTAGTGCTACGCTAGCTTTATTGGGTAATGCGATGACTCCAATAACACTGTGTATCATTTGAGTTTCTAATTCTTTAAGTAGACTTCGATATAATTTTGTGCCAATTCCTAGTCGTGGTGGCATGTCATTTGCACCATATATAGTGCATTCTAGAGTATAGCGATATGCACATCGAGATTTCCATAGATCCGCATAAGCATAAGCAACGACTTCTCCTTCATGTTCATATACTAACCATGAATACTGTGAAGAAATGTTAATAATTCTTTGTTGCATATCCTCAACAGAGATTTTATCTTCTTCAAAAGTAATAGTCGTATGTTCTACATAATAATTGTAGATTTCACTAAGGCGTAAAGCATCATTCTCATTTGCTGCTCTAATTAGACTCATGTATTCCTTTTTATATGCTCTAACAATCCGTTAGATGCGGAAGTCACCATGTCAAACACTTCTTGAAAGCCATTGCTACCACCATAATAAGGATCAGGTACTTCAGAATTATCCCAGTTTTCAGCGAAATCCATAAACAGTGAAATTTTTTGGTGGTGCTCTTGAGTGGCGAGTCGTTTTAAATCTTCAAGATTAGAGCGATCCATAGCGATAATATAGTCAAAACGATCAAAATCCTCTACGGTAACTTTGCGCGCTGTTTGCCCTGAAAGGTCAACGCCATTCTCTCTAGCCTTTGTCTGTGAGCGTTTATCAGGTGATTCCCCAATATGATAAGCATGTGTGCCCGCAGAATCGATTATTATCTTATCTTGCATACCAGCCTGTTTAACAATATGCCGAAAAACACCTTCAGCCGTTGGCGAGCGACAGATATTGCCCATACAGACAAACAAAACAGAAGTATTTAAATGATTGTTCATAAGAAGCTGGTATTTATTTCTAAAGCTTTAATAATAGCATTTTGAGTGTCTATCAGAAAGCTCTGCATGGTTACCCTAATTCCTAGGAGGCTGTCCGAGAACTAAGAATTGACTGCAAATCCCATAAACATCATAATCTGAGCTTATCAAATTCGTTAAATAGAACAACTATTCGCCTCTTTTGATAAACTCACCTTATAATATTTCTGAAATTTTCGTTTCAATCTGAGTTCTCAGACAGCCTCCTAGTTCTTGGATTTCTTTCTAGGGGGTTTATTGCCACCTCCACTATCTTTTGTTCTATTTCTTCTTTTCTGATTTTGGTTTTGGTTTTGGTTCTGATTTTGATTCTGTTTAGATGGTTTCCTTCGGCGTGATTTTGGCTTTTGATTATTAGCTCTTCCGCCTTGATTATTGGCTTGTTTTGGCTTTTTAGGTCGCTTGCTTAAATCTGATACGGGTACATCATGGTCTGGTTCAAATCCATCTATAAGTTTTCTATCAAGCTGTCGTTTCAGGAGTTTTTCAATATCCCAGAGCTGTATAAATTCATCTGCGCTCACTAATGAAACTGCTTGACCTTTTTGACCTGCGCGTCCTGTTCTGCCTATTCTATGCACATAATCTTCGGGTACATTAGGTAAATCAAAATTAATGACTTGTGGTAACTGGTTAATATCAATACCGCGTGCTGCAATATCGGTGGCAACCATGACTCGAACCGCGCCTTTTTTAAAATCAGCTAGTGCTTTGGTACGCGCCCCTTGGCTTTTATTGCCATGAATGGCGGTTGCCGTAATTTGTTTGTCCTCAAGTTGGCGAACTAGTCGATTGGCACCGTGTTTAGTGCGTGAAAAGACTAATACTTGATCCCATTTGTTTTCATGGATGAGGTGTGCGAGCAGGGCAGATTTCTGTTTTTTATCGACAGGGCAAATCCACTGTTTAACAGATTTAACGGTAGTATTACGTGGGCTAACTGAAATCTCTACAGGGTCATTAATCATGCTTTTGGCAAGGGTGCGAATTTCTTTTGAAAATGTCGCTGAAAACATGAGGTTTTGTCGTTTGGCGGGTAGAAAAGATTTGATCTTGCGAATATCGTTGATAAAGCCCATATCTAGCATTCGATCTGCTTCATCTAAAACCAGTACCTCAAGTTGTTCAAAGCGTACTGCTTTTTGATTGTATAGGTCAATCAAACGCCCTGGAGTGGCGACGAGAATATCGATTCCTTTTTTGAGACGGTTGATTTGGGGGTTAATCTTCACGCCACCAAAAACAACACTAGAGAAAAGATTTAGGTTTTTTCCATAAGTCATCACGCTTGCTTCAACTTGAGCCGCTAATTCGCGTGTTGGCGTGATGATTAAGGCGCGCACCTGACCCGATTTGGCTTTAGGACCTTTTGAGAGTATTTCTAAAATGGGTAGTGTAAAGCCAGCTGTTTTGCCTGTGCCTGTTTGGGCTGCTGCCATCAGATCTTTACCTGCAAGAACAATCGGAATAGCCTGTTTTTGAATGGGAGATGGTGTTGTGTAACCCTGTTTTTCGATAGCTTTCAGGATGGGGGCGGATAAGCCCAGTTTGGAAAAACTCATTATGACGATCTAACTTAATATAAAAGAGGCGGGCAGGTTACAGCAAAACCATATCTCAAACTAGAAAAAAGTATAAAAATAGGGGGGGATGGGTATTAATAATAATTATTTGGGGTTTAAAAAACGCTGTTGTAAAAATTTATAGATAACCATTAAGCCCATTGCTTCACCGCCTTTAGGTCTGCCTGGACGGTGGCGAGTATTCCATGCCATTACATCAATATGTACCCAGTCTGTTTTGCTATCAATAAATTCATTTAAGTATAGTGCGGCGGTTATTGCTCCGCCGTAACCTTCTGCGGATGCATTGGCAATATCAGCAACAGAGCTATTGAGTTGGTAACGATAGTCATGATGCAAAGGAAGCGGCCAAACCAGTTCGCCTGTATTTTCACAAGCATTTTGAATGGTAGTTGATAATTTATTGGAGTTGCAAAATAGGGCGGGGATTTCAGTGCCAACGGCTACTCGGGCAGCTCCAGTTAATGTTGCGAAATCAATGATGATGTCGGGGGATGATTCTCCTGCTAGTGTGAGTGCATCACAGAGTACGACACGTCCTTCTGCATCGGTGTTATCAATTTCTACGGTTTTATTTGCGCGTGTGTCAATGATGTCTCCTGGGCGATAGGCATCACCAGAGATGGCATTATCTACAGCAGGAATTAAGACTTGCAGACGAACGGGTAGTTTTAGGCTCATTATTAGGTGTGCTAAGCCTAAAACGTGTGCAGCACCACCCATGTCTTTTTTCATATTACGCATGAATTTGGAGGGTTTTAAATCTAGCCCACCTGTGTCAAAACACACGCCTTTTCCTACTAGTGAGATTAAAGGTTGCTTGCTATCCATATTCCAGTTGAGTTGTAGCAAGCGTGGTGCATGATCACTTGCTCGTCCTACGGCATGAATGGCAGGGAGGTTTTGTTCGAGTAATTCATCACCAATTATTTCACTAAAGTTGGCGTTGTGTTGTGCTGATAGCTCTTGTGCGAGTAGCGACAGGTCTTCAGGCATCATGTGGTTTGCGGGCGTATTAACAAGGTCTCTTACAAGTGTGAATGCATCCACATAGGCATTAATTTCTTGAAGATGCTTTTCATTGACTTTAAGTTTTGCTGATGGCTTGGGTTCAAGAAAGTCTTTTTTGAAGAAGTCGAAGCGATATGCGCCAAGCCCCCATCCTATTTCGGCTAAAGTTTGCTCGCTATCATTCCAGTTGGTATTAAGGTGGCTGGTATCAATGTGATAGGTTTCTACAGGGAGTTTCTTGGCAAGATCAGAAATGCTCCAAATGATTGCAGAATCTTGTGAATCAGTGTTCTCATGAGTTCCAAATAAAACGGTTTGAATATCACCAGATTGGTTTGGTACAACACAGTGTTCATGGGGTTTAGCTTTAAAATCATTGCTCTGAACCCAGTTGCTAAAAGTTTGCTTTTGAGTTTCTAAGAAGCTAGCTAGGTTTGTTTCATTGACAGGAATAAGTGGGATGCTTTGGCAATCTTCGCTGGTGTAGTTCATTTTTAATGGTTTAGTTAATGGTTTTTGATACAAACCTGAATCCGTGAGTCCACTACGGCACAGTAAATAAGCTATTGATTCATCACGGGTTTAAAAAATACCCGCTTGACCTAAGGGTGAAGCTAAGATTTTTTAAATCCCGTGCTAAACCAATATCTTATCCTCTGCTATCCGCATTGGACTCACGGATTCAGGACAAAAAGATTATCATACCCATCCCCCCTGTTTTTTACTATTTTTATTTGTTTGGAGGTGGGGGATGTACTTTGAATGGGGCTTGATGGTTTATGTATCTTGTTGCTCGATGAACTGTTTATAGCCTTCTATAAAGACAAAGTTTTCAGCGGCATTTTTAACATCATGTCCTTCACTTTCTAACTTGTTTAGCAGGCTTTCTGCCTCTGTTAAAATATAAGTGAGTTGTTCTTGATCAAATAATTGACTGGCTAGCGCAAGGTCATCTTTGTTGGCAGATAGCAGTGTTGGAATGAGGTCTTCATTTTCAATAGGCGAATCGGGGTCAAGAATATCAGCCACCAGTTTGGACTCCAGAAAAGCGTAGTTTGCTTCTCGTGCCATATCTTCTTGTTCTAGTTCTTGAAGTGCATGAGCATCATTTTCAGCTCCTTTTCTCACCGACTTCATAATAATAGTGAGTAATTTTTTTATAGACTCTCTTACTTTCTGTTGGTCATCTGCAATGCTTGCTGATGTTGCGTATAGTTTGTCTAGTTTGTCTTTAACTTGCAGAATTATTTCGCTTTCTTCATTGGGTTTGAATGAGACTGTCTGTGACATAACTTCTCTGAAGTCCATCATGAATTTTTGTAATATGTCATGGTCTTTCTGTTGAGCTTCCATTAATGAGTCACTAGTAACCACTGTTTGTCTTTCTCCAAATAAAGGGTTTTTCTCTCTTCTGATTAAATGCCTTTCGAAAGCTCCAGGGTTTTGACTGGGTATAAACTTCATTTCTTGCATAATAATTTGGTCTCATTGGTTTTGAGTATTACCTGAATCCGTGAGTCCACTACGGTACAGTGAATAAGCTATTGATTCATCACGGTTTAAAAATACCCGCTTACCCTAAGGGTGAAGCTACGATTTTTTAAACCCCATGCTAAACCAATATCTTATCCCCTGTTGTCTGCATTGGGCTCACGAATTTAGATATTACTCTATGCCTTAGGGGGGTAAAAAGGCAAGTTATAGATACTTATAATGTGGGATTTTTTGTCAGGAAAGTTAAGAAAGTATATATGTTGTGGTTGATTTAATCCTAATTCTTAAGCTTGTTTGTGGCTACTTATCTCTAGGTTTTATTGATACAACATATTATCTAAACTTAAGAATTAAATAAAATAGAAGGTTATATTATGGTTGCTTGTTTTTTGTACGCTTCATGGTAATTGTCTATTAATTAATCATTTTGGTTTATTTGTTAAGTGATTGATTTATAATATTAATTTTTTTATTGGTTTTATTTCTAGTTTCCATGAATTATCTAATATATAGGTCTTTTTTAATTAATGAATGGTTATATTTGCACGGACTTATTTATATGGCTCGTGATTAATTTTTATTATAATTGTTTTTAAATAATTAAATGAGGCTTGTTCAGCTACAGTTAATTTTGGCGGTTGTACTATTACGCTTGTTAAATGTGATATTAGTTTGGGCTAATATCTAGTGCTCCAACAAGCTCTAGGTATTTTCTAACTAATTCACTATCTGGGCACTTTGTTTAGCAATATTCTGAACCCGTGAGTCTACTAGGGCACAGTGAATAAGCTATTGACTTATCACGGGTTTAAAATATCCGCTTAACCTAAGGGTGAAGCGGATATTTTTTTAAATCCCGTGCTAAACCAATATCTATCCCCTGTTATCCGCATTGGACTCAGGGATTCTGATATAAGAAAAATGATTAAACAAAGTAAATTAATTTGATGTTGGTCAAAGTATCATGAGAGAGGGATTTTGATCGGGTAGTTCCTTGAGCGCGATATGTATGTAGTAAGAATAATAAATAAGAACAAATTCTGCATTATTGATCATAGATATGGATGGTAAATAATAAATATGAAGACGGGGAGTTATAGGATATGTTAGGTGAACATTCTATTATAAATAAGCAATCATTATCGATTGCTGCAATAGTCGCTATAGGTAATATTTTTTTAACAAGTGTTGTTTCTGCAGGCGTTTTTCATTTGTCTCTGGAGCGTACCAAAGCCGATGAGCCAATTAGCAAACTAGAAGTTGTTTCGCGGATAAAAAAATCAAAATATAAAGGGCGAATTTTATCAGTTAAAAAACAGCGTACTTATAAGTATCCTGATTGCTATCATGTAAAAATGTTACAGGCTGATGGTGAGTACCTGTTAATAAAAGTAGCTTGCAGAAAGTAGCAGATAAATTATTGATAAAAATCATCATATATAATTTGAATGAGTATGTATAATAGTTAAGCTAACATTTAATTTGAAAATAGGATATTTATGAGAGTACTCGTTGTTGAAGATGATGGCATTCTACGTGAGCAATTAACAGAAAGATTGCAAGCATCGGGCTATATTGTTGATGCAGCAGCAGAAGGTAAGCAAGGCTTGTATTTTGCGCTAGAATACCCTATTGATATTGCTATCATAGATTTAGGTCTTCCAAAAATTAATGGCATGGAGATCATTAAGCAGCTTCGTGATAAAGGCAAAGACTATCCTGTGATTATTCTTACTGCGCGCACTCGTTGGCAAAATAGAGTCGAGGGTCTTGAGGCTGGTGCTGATGATTATGTTGATAAGCCTTTTCATCATGAAGAGCTTTTGGCTCGTATGCGTGCTTTATTACGCCGTACTGGGCGTTGGTCGCAGGCAGAGTTTTCATGTGGTCCAATTCGCCTTAATACCTCAGAGCAGCGTGTTTTTGTTAATGATACTGAAATATCTTTAACTGCATTTGAGTATAAAGTGATTGAGCATCTAATGATGCGTGCTGGTGAAGTTATTTCAAAAACAGATTTAACAGAAAGTATGTATGATGATGATTCAGACCGTGATAGTAACGTTATTGAAGTATTTATACGTCGTCTGCGTATGAAACTCGATCCAGATGGAACCATTATACCTATTGAAACACTGCGAGGTAGAGGGTATCGTTTCACCCTGTCACGTAATACTACTAGCTAAGGTTTCAAATGAACTCATTGCAAGGTCGACAATTATTTAGTTCTTTGGCCATTATCGGTCTGGGTATTATCCTTTTATGTGGCATTGTTTACTATGTTACCCAGCAAAAAATGCTTAAGGATGAACAGGATAAAATTAGTAAAACGGCTATCCAGCTAATAACTTATTTTACACCTACGGATGATGGTGGAGTTAGTATAGATGAGAAAGAGAAGAATAATTTATTAGCGCTATTAACTAAAGAAAATTTAACTAACTTTGATTCTCAGAATTTTACGTTTATTCAGGACGTTAAAACAAAAAATATAGTCTGGCATAGCCATTATGCCCTTGCTAACATTAGTCAAGAACGTTTTGCGAGGTTTAAGCTTAACTCGGGTATATTCACAACATTTAAACTTGATAAAGATTTAATGTATGATGAAGTAAAAATTATGTCTCCCGAAACCACTCAAGGTAGAAATAAGTCTAAGCTTGATGGCTCAAGAAAATATCTTGTTTATACAAAAAGAATCAGTAATAACCCGTATGAATATCAATTAGTGATCGCCAAATCAGCAGAATCCTTTGAAAAAGGTAAAACTGAAATTCTTAAGATTATTGTACTTCTATTTATCATTACTGCACTGCTGATTTTAGCTTCTCAACCTGTTAGTAACTATCTTGTAATTTCACCAATTAAAGAGTTTGAAGAGGAAATTCATGCAATAGAAGCGGGTGATCAACGCTTGATAGAGAAACAGTATCCAAAAGAGTTGGCAGCTGTTAAGGGGGCGATTAATGCCTTAATTAATGGTGAAAAAGGGCAGAAACAACGCTATAGAGATGCTTTAGATGATTTGGCTCATAGCTTAAAAACACCGCTGTCTATTTTGAATAATTCTGCTGAAAAAATTAATGATCAGACCATTCGCTCACAAGTAAGACGTATGGATGATATTATCGCCTATCAACTCAGACGTGCTGTGGTGAGTGATCATGGTAGTCTTGTCGTGCAACAAAAAATACGCCCTGTTCTGTATCGCATCAAAGAATCATTATTAAAAAGTTATCGTGACAAACCCTTTGAATTTATAATTAATGTTGATGAGTATATGATGTGTCGTATGGAAGAAGACGACATGATGGAAGTTTTCGGAAATCTTATTAATAATGCTTGTCGATTTTGTGAACGTATCGTAGAAATAACCGCAGTGCAGCATGGCGATAGTGTAATTATTGATATTGATGATGACGGTATGGGCTTTCCTGATACAAACCCTGAAGAACTCTTGCAGCGAGGTATTCGTGCTGATAGCCAATCTGAAGGTCAGGGAATAGGGCTTGCAGTAAGTACTGAGATTGTAACAGCCCTTGGCGGAAAAATTGAACTGACAATCTCACCTCATGTAGGTGCTCGTGTGAGATTACACCTACCGACTTAAGGAAAGCCTGATCAAGTCCAATTATTACTAGAATTCACGCTTGCCAAATCTGCCGATATTTTCCAGGAAGATCGACGCAATAGAATAACTATTCCGTCTCACTTCATGAAAAATAGCGACAGATTTTTCTGCGCTAAATTCTAATCGACTTAATCAGGCTTTCCTTAAGAAAAACCTGATTAAGAATTGGGGAGAGTGGATTAAATTGGTATTTTTGTAGGTCAGATTAGTGATAGCGTAATCCGACAAATTGCTATAATAAGCCTCTACCCTTATTCCTGATTAAATTATCATTCCTAAAAAATGCAAAAAAGGGGGGGGGATGGCAGGGCAAACGCATTAAAAATGTTAATTTAGAAGGGATTGTGAGATATTCCTAGTTTTCTCATTAAGGTTATATCATGAACTCCTGTATTTCTACTTATTTTTCAGAT
>JALSLM010000187.1 GCA_026988295.1 Thiotrichaceae bacterium | reverse complement strand
GGAAAACCTGATTAAGTCGATTAGAATTTAGCGTAGAAAAATCTGTCGCTATTTTTCATGAAGTGAGCCGTAATAGTTATTCTATTGCGCCGATCTTCGTGGAAAATATCGGCAGATTTGGCAAGCTAAAAATAATTGGACTTGATCAGGGTTTCATTAAGGAAAACCTGATTAAGTCGATTAGAATTTAGCGTAGAAAAATCTGTCGCTATTTTTCATGAAGTGAGCCGTAATAGTTATTCTATTGCGCCGATCTTCGTGGAAAATATCGGCAGATTTGGCAAGCTGAAAATAATTGGACTTGATCAGGGTTTCCTTAGGGTATAAGTTATGAGTAATTTTATGTATTGGGGTGAACTAAGTGCGGTTATCAGTGTCAATGTTAGTAAGAAATATTTGGGTGTATAAAAATGGATGAGAATAATATAAAAAAATCAACTCCAGCTACGGTCTCTTTGACAGAGCATTTGTCAGCATTACTTGATGATGAAACGGGTTCTTTCGAGCAAAGGCGAGTTTTGGATGAATTAAAATCAAACGATGATTTGCGTCAGAAGCTATCTTCTTATGCTTTAATTGGCGAAGTAATGAGAACGAGTGAAGCGACTACTACCGCAGACTCTAGTTTTCTTGCGGGTATCCATGCTCAGATCGAGTCAGGGGATGAGTATCATCAGGTACAACTTCCAAAAGAGAGCAATGAGAGTTTCAATGATAAAAGGCAAGGCTCATCTTCTTGGTTGCGTCCTGTTGGTGGTTTTGCAATAGCCGCGTCAGTTGCTGCAATTGCTTTTTTTGGTATTCAAAACTACCAACAGAGCAATACAAATATGCTAGATGCTGGTATGGCAAACACTGTAATGTCTACGGTTGTACCTAGTACAAATGACCTTACAGAAGAAAAAATGGCTACAGCTAAAGTTGCTCCTGCGACTGCAATGCCAATGGCTTCTGTAGCTAACTCTGATGTATTTCAACAAGCAGATGCACGTACCAGAATGTTATTGAAGCCTTATGTTGATAGCCACATGCAATATGCTTCTAATACCGCATTTTTGCCTTCTGTGCGCTCAATTGCTTACGCTAACTAAAAACCAATAAAAATGAAAAGTCTTATGAACCGTTATACCCCTATTGCCGGGCTACTGATTATTTCAATATTGGGCGTTACTTCACCAGTTATTGCTGATGAAGTTGCTATGAACTTACTTAATCGCATGAAAAATGCTTTACATGAGTTGTCATATAAAGGAACGCTTGCTTATATGAGAGGAAGTTCGGTCCAAACCTTGCAAATTAATCATACGGTTGTGAATGGTATTGAAAATGAGTCAGTTGTACGTGTGAATGACACAGGTAGTGAGGTCTCTCGTGAGCTAAAAGGTTTTTCGCTAGCTTCAATACCTAAAATTAGCTCAATAATGAAGCAGGTTTACTCCTTTGATGTGGGACGAACTAGCCGTATTGCAAAACTTCCCTGTGTGATTATTACCGCACGTCCTAAAGACCGAGCGCGTTATTTGCAAAAATACTGTATTAACAAAAAAACAGGCATGTTGCTTGATTATATTTTAGTGGATAAATCACATAAGCCTGTTGAACGCTTTATGTTTACTACAATTAATATTGCATCTTCAAATAAAGTTCTGCAAATGGAAAGTGCTGAAGCTTTAGCTAATAAAACTAAAAAAAGCAAAGTTATTGCAGGCAGAGCTAATAATTCATCTCAAAAAATTAATCAGTTGACCCCTCCCAATCTTGATGGTGGTTGGGTTATTGATAGATTGCCCAAAGGTTATAATATACGACGAGCACCAAATATACGCGGTGGGCAGAACAAAAAAGGTAGACTACATTATATTCTTTCAGATGGGCTTAGTTCATTGTCGGTTTTTTTATCACCTGATACAAAGAATGACCTCGCAGATAATGTGATTGTTAACTCTGGGGCCTTAAACGTCTTGAGGCAAAGAAAACAGAATCATATGATTACTGTTGTTGGTGAAGTACCCGTTAGTACCTTAAAAAGTGTTTTAAGATATATTCGTCGAAAGTGAGTAGCTGTTATTAATGTCTCTAGCGGAAGAAATTGCAATAGTAAGTTTTATTAAAGGTGATTATGCTTATCTAAAAACAGAGAGTGTTTCTGCCTGCTCAAGTTGCTCTGCTAAGTCAGCCTGTGGGGCTAAAACTATTTCAAAACCTGATAGTGATTATACCTTGAGAGTACAGAATACATTAAATTTGAAGAAGGGGGATTCTGTAATTTTGGCACTAGAATCGAATAAACTGTTATTAGGAACTGCTATTATGTATATACTCCCCCTGATAATGTTATTTGTTTTTGCATATTTAGGTAAAGTTCTCGCTGGTGAACCTGCCAGTATCGCAGGTGGTTTTTTAGGGCTTTTAGGTGGTTTATTGCTTATCCATAAAATGATGTTCAAAGATGGTAAGGCAAAACAATTCGAACCTACTGTTATTCAGAAATTTAACTAGGAGGCTGTCTGAGAATAGGAGTCGTAGCGAGGGAAAGCTGATTTGAGCTAGATTTTTCACCAATTTGAGGGGAATAGTTGTTCTATTCACCGAAAATTGGAGGAAAATATAGCCAAATTCAGCTTTTCCGCAGTAGACTCTCTATTCTCGGACAGCCTCCTAGAACCCCATTTCCATTAAACTGATGTTGTTAGATTGTTTTAATACATAAATATACCAAGGTTTGCAGCATAATTTCTTTATCTTATCTAGCCTATTACCCATCCCCCCCTTTTTTTATACTTTTTAAAATATTAAATATCAAGAAAATAGTGGCAATATAGTGATAAATAGCGCCTCAATCTGTGATTGGTAGTGTTAAAGTGTAGACTAACCCAACAACTGCTAAGCCACTACCAGAAAAAACTATAGAGAATTTTTATTATGTTATTTAGACGAAGAATTTATTCTTTATTTATTACTTCCTTTTTGTTTTCCTTTTTATTACTACTAGGAGGCCTACAAGTACAAGCTGATAGTTTGAAGGCATCTTCTGTTGGCTCTGATCTTGTTAGGCTTCCTGACTTTACCAAGCTTGTAGAGGCGCATAGTAAAGCAGTCGTTAATATAAGTACCACGCATGATGGTAAGTTTGCCAGAAAATCACCACATAATTTTGGTGGCGGTGATAAGGGAGAAATGTTGGATGAGCTAAGGCGTTTTTATGATGGTCAAGGTGGTGGCTTACCTAAGAATCCCTCTGAAAAAGATACTAGCTCACTCGGATCGGGTTTTATTATATCTAAAGATGGTTATATCGTAACCAATCATCACGTTATTGCTGATGCAGATGAGATTATCGTAAAACTAAATGATCGTAGAGAGCTGATTGCAAAATTAATTGGTAGTGATAAACGAAGTGATGTTGCTCTGTTAAAAGTTGAGGCTAGTAATCTTCCTATCCTTGAAACAGGTAGCTCTGCGGCTTTAAAAGTAGGGGAGTGGGTGGTGGCCATAGGCTCACCATTTGGTTTTGATCACAGTGTCACCGCAGGAATTGTTAGTGCTAAAGGGCGTAGTTTACCTTCTGAAAATTATGTCCCCTTTATTCAAACAGATGTTGCAATAAACCCTGGGAATTCTGGTGGGCCATTATTTAATGTGAGAGGCGAAGTAGTTGGTATTAACTCTCAGATATATAGTCGCTCAGGTGGCTTTATGGGTGTCTCATTCGCAATTCCCGTGGATGTAGCTAAGCGTGTTGTTGAGCAACTAAAATCAAAAGGAAGAGTTTCACGGGGCTGGCTGGGTGTGTATATTCAAGATATCAATACAGATTTGGCTGAATCTTTTAATCTTGATAGTCCCATAGGCGCTCTTATCGTCGACGTTATAAAAGAAGGGCCTGCTGAGGGTGTTTTGCAACAGGGTGATATTGTTTTGGCGTTTGATGGAAAAATGGTTGATGACGCATCGGCTTTACCTGTTCTTGTTGGTTCTACTCCGATTGGTAAATCTGTTGACATTAAAGTGAAGAGAGCTGGGGCTATACTTAGTCTTTCACTTAAATTGGCTGAGTTGCCATCCACTGATGAGCTTAATAAAAAAACCATTTCAAAAATTGTAAAACCCAAAAAGCAAGAGCAGATTCTTGGAATGGAAGTAACAGATCTTAATGACGCAGCTAAAGAGGCTCTAGAAATTGATGGCGGTGTCTTAGTTAAACGTGTTAGAGGCAACCCTGCTTATAAAGCTGGCGTAGAGCCTGGTGATGTTCTTAAGAGCTTAAATAATAAAAAAATTATAAATTATAAACAGTTTTTGGAAATATCATTAAGTTTACAAGCTAGTAAAAACTACCCATTGCTGATACTCAGAAATGGAGCATCAAAATATTTGGCATTAAAAATTAATCCAGTACAAAAATAAATATCGAATTAAATTTAATCATATTCAGTTATATTAGAACTTTTATGGCGAGAGATAAAAAGGGCATGTTCCCGTTTCCAGTAATAGTGTATTATCGCGAAGGCTGCCATCTGTGTGAACAGGTGGTGGCTTCTTTATTTCAGCTTCAAGAAGAGTTGAGATATGAGATTAAACAGATAGATATTGATAACGATCCAGTGCTACGTGAAAAATATGATGTAGATGTGCCTGTGGTTACTATTAATAATGAAGTTATTTTCTATCATTTCTTTGATGAAACAGAATTAAGAAAAGCAATAGCGCATGGCTGAAGCAAACCAGAATATACGAAATTTCTCAATTATTGCCCATATAGATCATGGCAAATCCACCATATCAGATCGTTTTATCCAGCATTGCGGGGGCTTGAGTGAACGCGAAATGGATTCACAGGTGTTGGATTCAATGGATATTGAGCGTGAACGTGGCATAACCATTAAGGCGCAAAGTGTCTCACTGGATTTTAAATCCAAAGATGGCAACACCTATCATTTAAATTTTATAGATACTCCAGGTCATGTTGATTTCTCTTATGAAGTCTCCAGGTCATTATCTGCTTGTGAAGGTGCGCTATTAGTTGTTGATGCATCCCAAGGCGTAGAGGCGCAGAGCGTCGCAAATTGCTATACAGCAATTGATCTTGATCTTGAAGTTGTGCCAGTGCTAAATAAAATAGATTTGCCAGCTGCAGATGTTGATCGAGTTTCAGAAGAAATTGAAGAAATCATCGGTATTGATGCAACTGATGCCATCCATGTTAGTGGAAAAACAGGCGTTGGTATACCCGATTTACTTGAACAATTAGTTGAGCGTATTCCACCACCTAAAGGTGATCTTGATGCGCCATTAAAGGCATTGATTATTGACTCATGGTTTGATAATTATTTAGGTGTTGTATCATTAGTTAGAGTAATTGATGGGCGTATTGCTAAAAAATCTAAAATAATGCCAATGTCAACAAAGCAGGAATACCTAGTTGATCATGTTGGCATATTCACCCCCAAGCGCGAAGATAAACCAGAATTATTAGCAGGTGAAGTTGGCTACGTTATTGCTGGCATAAAAGATATTGAAGCAGCTAAAGTAGGCGATACTTTTACGGATGTTAAAAACGCCGCAACAGAAGCCTTAGCAGGCTTTAAAGAAATACAACCACGAGTTTTTTCTGGATTGTTTCCTGTGAGCGCTGAAGATTTTGAAAGCTTACGTGAAGCTTTAGATAAACTTAGCCTTAATGATGCATCACTTCATTATGAGCCTGAATCATCTCAGGCATTAGGTTTTGGCTTTCGCTGTGGCTTTCTTGGCATGTTGCACATGGAAATCATACAAGAGCGTCTTGAAAGAGAGTATAACCTTAACTTAATAACAACAGCACCTTCTGTTATCTATGAAATAGAAACAAACAAAGGCGAACTTATAGAGATTCATAATCCTGCTGACTTACCACCCATTAACCACATTGCTGAAATACGTGAACCGATTATTCGAGGCACTATCATGTTGCCACAAGAATATGTTGGAAATGTGATTTCATTATGTATTGAAAAGCGTGGCATTCAAAAAGAAATGCAATATTTAGGCAAGCAGGTTACATTGACTTATGACTTGCCATTAAGTGAAGTTGTACTAGACTTCTTTGACCGCTTAAAATCAGTTAGTCGTGGCTATGCCTCCTTTGATTATGAAATTGACCATTTTGAACCTGCTCCACTGGTTAAAGTTGATATATTAATTAACGGTGAAACAGTTGATGCCTTATCAATAATTGTTCATCGTGATTTCGCCCAGAATAGAGGTCGAGTATTAGTTGACCGCATGAGGGAAGTCATTCAGCGACAGATGTTTGATGTGGCAATACAAGCAGCGATTGGCGGAAAAATAATAGCACGATCAAATGTGAAAGCATTACGCAAGAACGTAACCGCTAAATGTTATGGTGGTGATGTTTCACGAAAACGTAAATTATTAGAAAAACAAAAAGCGGGTAAAAAACGCATGAAGCAAGTGGGTAATGTGGAAATTCCACAAGAAGCATTTTTAGCCGTTCTTAAAAGAGATGATAGTTAATGGAATCAAGTCTAGACCTTGAGTTAATACTGGTAAGCCTAGTGATAATTGCAGGCTTAATAATTGCAATATACTGGTTTATGCGCCGAGGAAAAGAAGAAATACCGCGTAATAAACAACCTTTGTTGGTAGATTATGCAAAATCATTTTTTCCTGTTTTATTGATCGTTGTATTACTCCGTTCATTTGTAGCAGAGCCTTTTAGAATACCCTCGGGATCAATGATTCCTACATTGGAAATTGGTGATTTTATATTGGTAAAAAAATATGCCTATGGAATTCGGCTACCCGTTCTTCATACAAAAATCTTTGAAGTAGGGCAACCCAAACGGGGCGATGTTGTCGTTTTTCGTTATCCTCCTAAGCCCAAAATTAATTTTATTAAACGGCTCATTGGATTGCCTGGTGATGAAGTAGTTTGGACTGCCGATAAAAAACTAATCATCAATGGAGTAGCTGCCAGTTATCAGCCTGACGGGAATCATCAAACACTAGACAGAGCAGGTAGGAAGATTAGTGTAAAAAAATTAAAAGAGACCTTGCCTGATGCTGAGCCACATGACTTAATTCTCTTTTCTAGCCCGACACGTCCAGGTAAATTTATTGTACCCGAAGGACACTACTTTATGATGGGTGATAACCGAGATAATAGCAGTGATGGTCGCTTTTGGGGCTTTGTACCCGAAGCTAACCTAGTCGGTAAAGCCTCACTAGTGTGGATGCACTGGAACTGGTTAGAAGGTGGTGATGGCTTTCAAGGCGGGCGAATAGGGGTTCCTGTAAATTAAGAATGGTGCAAATTCAGCTTAGCTTAATTATTAAACGCATACAATTACAAGAGGTGAAAAATAGAATTGTAATAGGTTAAAAAATAACAGGCTGAAAATAATGAAAATAAATAACAGAAAATCTCAATGTGGTGCAACACTTATCTCTTGGTTAATGGCTGCTGGTTTGGCTGTATTAATTGCAAGTGCCATTGTGAAAATAGCCCCTTATTATGTTGAATTTAATAATGTTAAAGGGTTTATGAAAGATATAGCTAGTGATCCTTCTATGAAAAAAGCCAATATGAGGATGGTGAACAAAAAAATTGAAAAATACCTTAATGTAAATGGCTTGTATGCGCTGGAACATGCTTATTACAATAGCAAGCCAGGCACAAAACCTGAATTGAAAACTAAAAACCCATTTACACTAATGCGTTTGAGAAAAGCCAATAAACGTGTTTTAGTGGTTGACTATGACGTGCCTCAACCTTGGATAGGTAATTTATCCTTTCTTATTAACTTTAGACATGCAGTTGTTTTAGGCTACCCAGATGAGAAATACGAACTTAGCAAAAAAGTTGAAAAAAGAAGGACTCCAAAGTTAAATCTAAATTAAACCTGAATCCGTGATTCCACTACGGCACAGTGAATAAACTATTGATTCATCAAGGATTCAGGTTAAAGCTAAATCCGTAAGATCACAATCACTATTAAATTTGTGGGTTGGTGCTGAACTTGTGCAGCCCAACCCAATCAAAATTTTATCTCTGAATAAATAATGTAAAAAAAGGGGGGGGATGGGTATAACCCAATAAATTACAGCGATTTGTCGGATTACGCTATCGCTAATCCGACACTGCTTTTTTTTATCAGCTCGTGTTAGAATCTAAGTTCTAATACGAGCATACAAGGATTTATGCGATCTTCAGCAAAGCTAATTAAACTCCTAGATCAAAAGCATCTTGGGAGTGATGTTTTTTCACAAGCCCTAACCCACCGTAGCGCGAGTAGTAAACACAATGAGCGCATGGAGTTTTTAGGTGATAGTGTTTTAGGCTTGATTATTACAAATGCACTTTATCAGAATATGCCTAAAGCATCGGAGGGTTATCTTTCTCGTCTTAGGGCTTCGCTGGTTAATGAAAATACGCTGGCAGAAATCGCTAATGAATTATCATTAGGCGATTTTTTGCGTTTAGGTGCAGGTGAATTAAAAAGTGGCGGTTTTAGAAGAAAGTCCATTCTTTCAGATACTTTAGAAGCCGTTATCGCAAGTGTTTACCTCGAAAAAGGTATACAAGCAGCGAGCAAATTTGTTCTTGCTATCTACACTAACCGACTTGAAAAGCTACCTACAGAAAATGAATTAAAAGATCCAAAAAGTCGTTTACAAGAAGTCCTTCAGGCGAGAAATATTGATATTCCTCATTATGAGTTGCTCAGTGTTACAGGGGATGCTCATCGGCAGGTTTTCAACGCAGAATGCACTATTGAAGCTCTAGATATAATAACTAAGGGGGTTTCGGGTAGTCGCCGCAAGGCAGAGCAACAATCAGCGCAAAATGCTTATGAAATTGTTATGCAGCAATTTAAAAAGCCCAAAAAATCCTCCAAAAAACCCTCCAAACAGTCATCCAAAAAATAGAAAATAGGTAGTTATATTACATGAGCAGCGAAGTGATTAAGAAATGATTAAAAAATGCGGTACAGTATCAATTATTGGTCGCCCAAATGTCGGCAAATCAACGCTATTAAATCACTTAGTGGGTTACAAGCTTTCAGCAATAGCCAATAAACCACAAACTACCCGTACAAATATTCGCGGCATAGTGACGCATAAAGATAACAATAGCCACTATCAAATTATTTTTACCGACACGCCAGGTATTCATCAAAACTCAAAAAATCTATTAAACAGAACACTTAATAGTGAAGCAGTAGCCGCAGTTGAAGATGTTGATGCAATCGTTATGATCGTTGAAGCACTAAAGTGGACAGATGAAGATGACTTTGTTTTAAGCCGTTTAAAGCACACCACAAAACCCGTATTTCTTTTAGTCAACAAGGTTGATCGCA
>JALSLM010000186.1 GCA_026988295.1 Thiotrichaceae bacterium | reverse complement strand
TTTTAAGCTAAGTGGTCATGACAACTCAAATGCCAACATCTCACGCGGTAGCGTGTTTGTACAACAGCATGTTTTATGGGACTAACGTCCCACAAAACAATATTATAGGGAATCCCACTAATCATGTATGATTTTCATACAAGCCATATATGTTGCTGTTTTTAAAAGCTAAATATACTACCTTTCACCCTGAAAATCTATTCTGTAGGAATTTATTCCCACATTATTCTGAAATAAAATAAACTCCCATAATTCTATCTTCTGCTGATAACTAGATGGACACCCTTTTAATCTTATTCCATATAACAGCACTATATTATTTAACCCTAACGACCTAATCTCATTGTGGCAATAGATCAGTTTATACACAGTCTACTACCTTTCGTCGGATTTTCAAGCACAACCTGTACAAACCTTAGTACTCCATCAGTTTGTAAACGTATAGATACCCATCCCCCCCCCTTTTTTCACATTTTTTATAACACAGAAAAAGAAAGCAAATCTACTGAGTTCTGATTCTGATAACAAAAAAATATATGAAAAACAGGGGGGGTGGGTATAATCACTTTTAATGTTACCTGAATCCGTGAGGTCAATGCGGATAGCAGGATGTAATATATTGGTTTAGTATGGGATTTAAAAAGCTCTGCATAATTGAGTTCACCATCTGCTAGCGCAGATGGGAAGCTCACTAAATCTTAGCTTCACCTGTAGGTTTAGCGGGTATTTTTAAACCTGCGATGAATCAATAGCTTGCGCCCTGTGCTGTAGTGACCTTTCGATTCGGGTATAAGTAACGCAAGCGATTAAAGGAATATCATATTGTCTACTAAAACCATTTTTTGGCATGATTACGAAACTTGGGGTGTTGACCCGCGACGTGATCGTGCTGCACAGTTTGCTGGTATTCGCACTAATCTTGATCTTGAGGTAGTGGGTGAACCTGTGATGTTTTATTGCAAACCTACGTCTGATTTTCTTCCCCATCCTGATGCGGTTCTTGTTACGGGTATTGCTCCACAGCTTGCTGATAAAGAAGGTTTTAATGAGGCTGATTTTTTTGGCAAAATAAATGAGATCTTTTCTGTTCCTAACACTTGTGGAGCAGGTTATAACAGCATTCGCTTTGATGATGAGGTTACTCGCTTTGGTTTTTATCGCAATTTTATAGACCCTTATGCACGAGAATGGCAAAACGGCAATAGCCGCTGGGATATTCTTGATCTAGTGCGTATGACTCATGCATTACGCCCTGAGGGAATTAACTGGCCAACTCGTTTTGATGACCAGGGTAACGAAGTTACCAGTTTTCGCCTAGAGCATTTGACTGAAGCCAATAATATCGAACAACTTGGCGCACATGATGCATTGGTAGATGTTAAAGCAACTATTGATGTTGCTCGACTGATTAAAGAAAAACAACCGCGCCTGTATGACTTTTATTTTAATTTACGCATAAAAGGCAATGTTGCCCCCATGCTTAATACCAATACTGAGTTATCACAGCGCAAAACTTTATTGCATGTTTCTGGTATGTTCCCTGCTTCACAAGGCTGTATCTCCCCTATTCTTCCTTTGATGGTTCATCCTGTTAATAAAAATGAAATCATCTGCTATGACCTACGCCATGACCCTTCTGCCTTGCTCGATATGGCTGTTGATGATATTGCAGAGAACCTTTATAAGCCACGCGCTAAACGTGATGAAAACCATCAATATATTGCTCTTAAAGGTATTCATATTAATAAATCACCTGCTGTTTCACCTAGTAATACTTTAACCGATGAGTTAGCTGAAAAATGGAGGATTGATTGGGCTGATATTGAAATCAATAAACAAAAATTGATAAGCAATGACTCTCTTATTTCTAGACTAGAAGAAATGTATGGTCGTAAACGTGAGTCAAGCGAATGCGATGCTGATGCTAATCTTTATGGTGGTTTTATTAGCAATAATGATCGCAAGCTGTGCAATCAAATATTAGCTTCATCACCAGAAAAACTGGCACACTGGAAACCACCCTTTAAGTCAACCCGCTTGCAAACACTCTATCCGCGTTATCGCGCTAGAAACTGGTCAGAAACACTTAATGAAGTGGAACAAAAACAATGGCAAGATTTTTGTCAAGCGCGTTTAGCCAATGGTGATTTTGACTGTCCATTAACAATAGAGCAATTTCAACAAAGACTGGCAGAACTTGCACAGGAAGAACTATCAGAGAAACAACAAAAGGCTTTGCAACATTTAGTTGCTTGGGTTCAGGAGAGTATTTAAGGAAAGTCTGATCAAGTCCAATTATTTTTAGCTTCGTGAATTCTAATCGACTTAATCAGGCTTTCCTTAAGGAAAATCTGATCAAGTTGATTAGAATTTAGCGTAGAACGATTAAAAACTCTGTGACTCTCTGCATTATATTCATTATAAAAAATGCCAAAAAAGGGGGGGATGGGTATATTGTACTTTGGTCGGATTATGCTATTGCTAATCCGACCAAAGCCTATATTTACCCCTAAAACCTACTGATAACTATCAATGGGTGGGCATGAGCAGACTAAGTTACGATCACCATAAACATTATCAATTCGATTAACTGTTGGCCAAAACTTGCTAGTAGGCATGACACCTGATGGGAATACTGCAAGTTTTTGATCATAACAATGTTGCCAGTTTTCTGACAGATCAGCGAGTGTATGTGGCGCATTGACCAGTGGATTATCATCCAAATCCCAGTCACCATTTTGAACTTTATTGATTTCTTCACGAATGGCAATCATGGCATCACAGAAACGATCTAACTCATATTTTGATTCTGATTCTGTTGGCTCAATCATTAATGTACCTGCAACTGGAAATGACATGGTTGGCGCGTGAAAGCCATAGTCCATTAGACGCTTGGCTATATCTTCTTCACTTATGCCTGATTCTGCCTTAATCGGACGAATATCAATAATACATTCATGTGCCACGCGCCCTTGGCTACCACGATAGAGAACGGGGTAATGCTTTGCCAAGCGTTCAGTCACGTAGTTGGCATTGAGGATGGCATATTTTGTAACCTGCGAATTGCCTTCAAGCCCCAAGGTTTTCATATACATCCATGAAATTGGCAAGATAGATGCGCTACCATATTGACTAGCGGCTACTGCATGACTGCTTGTATCATTGATATTACCGGGTAGGAATGGTTCAAGATGACTACGCACACCAATTGGCCCCACACCAGGACCACCGCCACCATGAGGAATAGCAAAGGTCTTATGTAGATTAAGATGGGAAACATCAGAACCGAATTTACCAGGTTTTGATAAGCCAACCTGTGCATTTAAGTTAGCACCATCAAGATAAACCTGCCCACCACAATCATGAATAATATCGCAGACCTCAACAATAGCCTCTTCAAATACGCCATGTGTGGATGGATAGGTCACCATAATACAGGCTAGATCATCCTTATGTTTTGTTGCTTTGTCTTTTAGATCAGCAATATCAATATTGCCATTATCATCACAATTCACTAGCACAATTTTCATTTTTGCCATTGCTGCTGAGGCAGGATTAGTACCATGTGCCGAAGTCGGGATTAGGCAGATATTGCGATGCCCTTGCCCGATACTTTCATTATAACGATTGATCGCAACTAGCCCTGCATATTCACCCTGCGCACCTGAGTTAGGCTGCATTGAAATTGCATCATAGCCTGTCACTTCACATAACCATGCGCTTAATTCATCAATCATCTGCTGATAGCCTTGCTTTTGGTCAGCGGGTGCAAAAGGATGAATATTGGCAAATTCTGACCAACTCACTGGCATCAGTTCACTGGCAGCATTTAGCTTCATGGTGCAAGAGCCGAGCGGAATCATGGCATGAACTAAAGATAAATCTTTATTTTCAAGACGCTTTAAATAACGCATCATTTCTGTTTCAGTTTGATGCTGTTTAAAGACCTCGTGAGTTAGAATTTCTGATTGTCGTTGATAATTTGTTGGGATACCTGAATCACATTTGGCACTAACAATCTGCTCATCTAATTTGCCTACATCAAAACAGCCTTCATTATTATGAGTATCATCACAGAGGAAAAGACCAATAAGCTCTTCAACATCTGCAACTGTTTTAGTTTCATCAAAGCTTACTGCTAGTTTATCATTATCTACTTTTCTAAGGTTTATACCTTTATCTAGCGCGTTTTGGTAAAGCTCAGCCTGATGCTCTCCAACATGGATGGTAAGTGTGTCAAACCATGAAGTATTTACCAAATATTCGGCTTTGGCTAAATCACTCTGACGTATTGCTACCGCCAGAATACTTGCAAGTCGATTGATGCGAGAAGCTATTTGCTTGAGCCTTGTTGCGCCATGATATATCGCATAAAAGCCTGCCATATTTGCTAGCAATGCCTGTGCTGTGCATATATTAGAGGTCGCTTTTTCACGACGAATATGTTGCTCGCGGGTTTGCATTGCCATACGCAAAGCAGGGTTGCCACGAGTATCCACCGATACACCAATAACGCGCCCTGGCACTGAGCGTTTGAATTTATCTTTTACCGCGAAGAATGCGGCATGTGGCCCACCATTGCCCATTGGCACACCAAAACGCTGTGAGTTACCAAAAACTATATCAGCATCCATTTCACCTGGTGCTTTTAATAATACTAATGCCATTAAATCTGTAGCCACACAAACCAGTGCTTTTTGCTTATGCGCTTGTTTAATTATGGGTTCTATATCATTAACATTCCCTGATATTCCAGGGTATTGCAGTAACACACCAAAAACTTCATGCTTTTCAAGATCGGTTTGTGGATCACCAATTATCAGTTCAAAGCCAAAATATTGAGCACGAGTTTTTAATACTTCTAAAGTCTGTGGGAAAACATCTTCATCCACAAAAAACTTATCTGTTTTTAAACGATTAGAGCGTTTACACAAAGCCATTGCTTCGGCGGCGGCGGTCGCTTCATCTAACAAAGAGGCATTGGCAAGTTCCATGCCTGTTAAATCCATCACCATTTGTTGATAGTTCAATAAGGCTTCTAAACGACCTTGTGATATTTCTGGCTGATAAGGCGTATAGGCAGTATACCAACCTGGATTCTCTAATACATTTCGTTGAATAACAGGCGGCACAATAGTGTCGTAATAACCCATGCCAATATAAGATTTATTAACTTTATTCTTTTTTGCTAATTCTCCTAAATAAGTTAATGCCTCACGCTCACTACAATTAGCATCAAGCTTGAGTGGCTCATGAGTACGAATACTATCGGGGACGGTTTGATCTATTAACTCATCAATACTAGCGATACCGATAGTTTCCAGCATGGCTTCAGTATCATCCATTGTTCCGATATGGCGCGAGGTGAAATCATTATTTTGCATTAAGCTGTTTAGAGATTTAGTTTTCATTGGATAACTTTAAAATATGTAAAAAAAGGGGGGGATGGGTATTAAGGAAAATCTGATTAAGGAAAGCCTGATTAAGACTGATTAAGTCAATTAGAATTTAGCGCAGAAAAATCTGCCCCCATCCCAACCCTCTCCTTTTCAGGGTAAGGAGCTAATACAGCGTTGGGAGAGGGTTAAATGACTGAAATCAATCTTCCTGACAAAATGCTTCATAAGCATCAGCATCAAGTAATTCATCCAGATCAGATGGATTTGCCAATTTCATAGTAAATATCCAACCTTCGCCAAATGCTCCACTATTGATTAGCTCTGGTTCAGCATCAAGTTCTTCATTAACTTCTGTCACCTCGCCATCAAGTGGTGCATACATATCAGAGGCTGCCTTTACCGATTCAATAACACCACAATTTTCTTCTGCGGCTAGTTCTGTCTCAAGCTCGGGCAATTCAACATAAACTACGTCACCTAAAAGCTCTTGTGCATGGTCGGTAATACCAACGGTTGCTGTGCCATCGCCGTTGTCTCTTAGCCATTCGTGGGTTTTTGTGTATTTCAGATCACTTGGATTTTCATTGCTCATAATTTTCTCTCCATTTAACTAAACATTAAATTAAACTAAACATTAAACTACTTTAACTGTGATTTACCATTTCGTACAAAAGGTGGTTTAACAATTCTTGCTTTTAATTGTTTGCCACGAATTTCCACATGGCAAGTATCTTCTGTCGCACTTGGAATTCGCGCCAAAGCAATCGACACACCAAGTGTTGGAGAAAATGAACCACTGGTTGTTTCTCCATTGCCAAACTCAGTAATTACCTTTTGATGTCCGCGTAAAACACCTTTGTCTTCTAATACTAAGCCAACTAATTTAAGCTCTGAACCTTCTTCTTTTTCTTTTTGAAGCTCGGGACGACCAATAAACTCTCTGTCTTCAGGTTCCCATGCTATTGTCCAAGCCATTCCTGCCTGCAAGGGTGATATTGACTCATCCATATCAGTGCCATAAAGATTCATACCCGCTTCTAAACGTAAAGTATCACGCGCACCAAGACCGATTGGCTTGACTCCAGCTGCTAATAATTGATCCCAAAAATCTGCCACCATTTCATTCGGTATCATTATTTCAAAGCCATCTTCACCAGTATAACCCGTGCGAGCGATAAAAGACTCTTCCAATGATGCACCAAAAAATGGCTTTAATGCACCTGCTTTTTCAGCATCAGCTTGTGACAATAATGATAATACTTTTTCGCGTGCATTCGGCCCTTGCACAGCGAGCATTGCAAGATCGTTACGCTCGCTAATATCTATATCAAAACCTGCAACCTGCTCAATAATCCACTTAATATCTTTTTCACGTGTTGCTGCATTAACCACCATGCGATAAAAATTATCAGCTAGATAATAAACAATCAAATCATCAATTACGCCTGCATTATGGTTTAACATGCCACTATAAAGTGCCTTGCCTGGCTCTTTAAGTTTGGCAACATCATTGGCTAATAGGTATTGTAGAAAGGCTTTTACGTTTTCACCACTCAAATCTAAAACGACCATGTGAGAAACATCAAACACACCTGCATCTTCACGCACTTGATTATGCTCTTTAACTTGAGAGCCATAATTGATGGGCATTTCCCAACCTGCAAAATCAACCATTTTGCCATTGGCTTCAAGATGTTTTTCAAATAGAGGGGTACGTTGCGGTGGTAGTTTTGAATCAGCTTGTGTTGCTGTGTCTTGCCCTGTTGCTGGCTCGTGTTTTGACATTAATTAGCTCCTATAAAAGTGCATAAAAAAAGGGCGGCAGAAATTTTTTTCTGCCGCCCCTCTGTCCTGTTACCTGAGAGATTCCCTAATTTAGTAAATAAATCAGGTTAAACCCTTCGGTGGAAATATGATCCTGAATCCGTGAGGTCACTACGGCACAGGACGCAAGCTATTGATTCATCACGGGTTTAAAAAATCCTCGCTTAACCTATGGTGAAGCTAAGATTCTTTAAATCCCGTGCTAAACCAATATCTTACGCCCTGCTATCCGCATTGACCTCACGAATTCAGGATAATAATATTTCGCTCTCCAGAGCCAGTATTTATCCCACAGTCCTCTTTGCCTGAGCGTTTCCGAGCGGATTTGCGCCTTCGGCTTTCAATTTATTGAATATCTCCTGCGGGGGAATTCACTGAAGTGGTGACTTTACCAGAGCTAACAATTTAGAGAAAGTAGTTTTTTAAGATCGTTTTTATTAATACTTCTTTAGCACTTCAACAATATTAGTTTGATGAATACATGACAAATTTGTAGATACTGTACAATACCCATCCCCCCCTTTTTTTCACTTTTTTATAACACAGCGTCGGCTTGATGCTGCGGGATAAGGTTTTAATCAACAAGAAGTCATCTCTTTAAAACAGAATATATAAACTACTCCATTATTTTGTTACAATTTTGCGCATAATGAATAATAGGTATCATCAAGAGTGAAACGTAAAATAATTTGGGGATTTTTTCTACTAACTACATTTCTTCTAAATTCTGTTTCTGCGAATAGTCAGATGCAGCGGAAGGATTTCTTGCAAGCTTATGAAATTCTTCATAAGGGCGGTTTATTTGATAGCTCTCATTTGCAAGATTATATACTTTACCCCTACTTAGAATATGAACGAATTAAACAACATTTGAAACGAACAAGTGATCAAACCATTATCAATTTTGTTCAACGCTATCAACAAACTCGGCTTGCTGATAATTTACGCACTGAGATTCTTGTTCGTTTTGCCAAACAAAAAAAATGGGATGCTGTTTTAGACTTCCATGATGAGAACAAAGGTGGGAGTAGAGCTAAATGCGCCATTTTAGAAGCCAAAATTCATACTTTGCGAGATGATGAGCTATTAAAAACAGTTGATGAATCAATCAACTTTTGGCTTTCTGGTAAGAGCCGACCTAAAAGCTGTAATTCTTTTTTCTCCCTATTACGCAAAAAAGGATTTATTGATGAAACCCTAACATGGCAACGTATTGCACTCGCTATGGACAAAGGGTCGACAAGTCTAGCAAAGGCTTTAGCACGACAAAGCAATGATAAGGCGTTGGTTTCTGTCTGGATATCTGCTCGAAAAAAACCTGCTAAAGCCTTAAAAAATAAACGCCTGAAGAAAGATAACCCGCGAACACGACAAATCATTAGTTATGCTGTTAAACGTCTAGCAAGAAAGAAAAATCAACAGGCAAGAACAATATGGAATAAATTTCAAAAAACACATACTTTTACTGCTGAAGAAAAAGCCAATGTAGAGAGTTATATTGGGGTAAGGGAAGCACAAAACCACAACCCCTACTCCCTTTTAAAATTGGCATCTATTCCTGCTAAATATCGCAGCTCTGATGCCAAACTATGGATGGCACGCTTAGCAATTCGACAAGGTGACTGGGAAAAGCTGTTAGATGCCATAAACTCAATGAGCCAAGAAAAACAACAAAAGGATATTTGGCAGTACTGGAAAGCCTATAGTGAAAAACAAACAGGAAATAAAATCACTGTAGACCTTGAAAAGTTGGCAAAGAACTCTTCCTTTTATGGTTTTTTAGCTGCTGATCAATTAAATAAACCTTATTCTCAACTACTTAAACAAACAGCTAACTGGAAACATTTAATACCTGATATAAAAAAAATGTCTGCCTTTCAACGTGCCACAGAGCTTTTTGCGATTGGAAAATCTAATTTAGCTAAGAGGGAATGGTATTGGGCTTTAAAAAAATTAAATAAACGCGATAAGCTGGTTGCTGCGGCTTATGCGCTAGAAATAAAACAGCCTTTTATGGCGATTGTGAGTGTTTCTAAGGCTAAACAATGGAATCAAACAGATTTACGCTTCCCTATGGAGTATCAAGCTTTAGTCAAAAATGCTGCCGCAGAGCAAGCCATTAATCCTGCTTGGGTTTATGGTATTATGCGACGTGAAAGTGCATTTGACTCGCAAATTGTCTCCAGTGCTAAAGCCAAAGGTTTAATGCAGATTTTACCTTCAACAGCAAAGCTGGTCGCAAAAAAACTGGGGATTAAAACTCATAAAACCTCCGATTTATTAGTACCTGAGAAGAATGCAAGAATTGG
>JALSLM010000185.1 GCA_026988295.1 Thiotrichaceae bacterium | reverse complement strand
ATTTGTTTTTTAAGAAAATAAAGGGCTTTTGATGATTGCAGAAGTGATTGTTCTCAGACAGCCTCCTAGGAGGCTGTCTGAGAACTAGGATTTTCAGTCAATTCTTAGTTCTCGGACGGGCTCCTAGCTGAGAGCTTTATTAAGTGCGGAAAAGGTTGCGGCTCTTTCATTTTTGGTTATTTCTTCACCAAGTTGTCTGCCTACTTGGGAGAGTGATATGAGACCCCGTACACAGGTATGAGTTTGGTGTTTTTCAATAACCAACATGTGATTACGTTTAGATTCTTTGAGTAGCTCAATGACATCACCAACAACTGATTTTTCTAATTCTTTGTAGTCTACGCTTTCAATTTTTTCTAGTGGTGTCATAAGGTTTCTGACCTCTACTTCGTTTCTGGAAATACTATTTTGAGTGATATAAAGCAGGGGTTTCTCACCTAGTAAGTCATTTGATGTAATTAGACCTAATAAATCTTCATTTTTGTTTTGTACAAATAACAGGCGGACTCCACAGGCAATCATTTTTTTGTTTGCATCATCAATTAATGTATCGGGTTCAATTGAAAAAGGATTGATGAATGCAAAATCGGTCATTACAGTTAACGCAGGTGATGCTTCTGTGATTTTATTGTTAGGGTTTTTATTAGGTGTTCCAAGCAATACATTGCTAGGTATTTTTTCAGTAGATAGTTGGTGAGTAAATACTTGCATTATAAATTCTCCAGTTTGTAGTTTTGGTTAATTATAGCTCTATATTTCGTGCTCCAAGAATATTGCTTTGATGGATTACTCCCTTCGGGCGAGCCGAAAGCGGTCATTCACGTTGTTGGAGTACTGGCAATTAACAACAATAGAATAATTTCTGATTTTTATCAAATTTAGAAGTCATAATTAGTATAAAGGGGTAATTTGCTATGACTCCATACGAATAGATCTCTCAAAAAGATTAAAATATGAAGAAAGGGGGGGTATGGGAAGACTGTTTGAATGTTAATTCTACTGATACCTTATATGATGCGCTGATTCTAGTCTAACGTAAATGTTCCTGTGTTTAAAAATTTGCTACACAAGAGTGCAACGTCTTTGGAAAATAACAAGCCGCTATGTGAAGTATTCACTTTAATATGGGAGGTTTGTTTTGGGTGCTGTGTTTCTGCCACAAGTACACTGCCATCATTTTCACCTGGAAGTCCGCCTGTTAATAGCCCGAGTCCTTGGTTTTTTGTACCTGCGATCATTCCCCAGTCGCTTCTGCAATTCCATTCTGGAATATCTTCTCCAGATAGGGCATTGGTCATACTTTGAGAGAGTAGTGGTGCAATTAGAGGCCATTTTTGAACTTTTTGTGCGACGTAGCTACCATTGACTGGGGAGCCAAGCATAACGATTCTACCAGAAGGAATATCGTTAAATTTATTAAAAAGATGCATGGTGATAATACCACCAAGACTATGCGCAACTATATGCAGATTTGTTAAATTTAATCTGTTAATTTTGTGATAAATTTTCTCTGCATTTTGTGCAGAGTTTTTCAGTACTGATTGATAGAAAATATAATGAACATTAAAACCTGAGTTTTTGAGTTGATTACCCAAAAAACGCATCTCTAACGGATTCATTAGAACTCCGTGAATCAGTAGTACATTAGTTTGCATGAAAATAGAGGGGCGAAAATATGATGATTATTTAGGGGCAGCACAATAATAAACTTACCAATTATTATGCGCTAAGAATGATAAGTTTATTATTACGCTGTTCCTTATCATTGTACCCTTTAGCTTTTCACATTATTCTTCAAGAGAATAGGGTAGTTCAAGCAGGGTGATGCTAGCATTTTTGTTATCGGCTAGTGTCAGTTGTTTTTCTGCTTCAGCTATTTTTAAGATGGCTAATGCTTCGACTTTGCCTTCTGGATTGAGTGCAGTATTGAGTATTTGACCTGCAGCTGTGTCTGATGCACTAGTAATGGTATCGTTTACAGCAGGTAATTTTTCAGTATCAATTTCAATACGATACATGCGACGCTTGGTTTTTCCTAGATAATTAAGCCGCGCGACAACTTCTTGTCCTGGGTAGCAGCCTTTTTTGAAATCAACACCATCGACGGCAATAAAGTTGACCATCTGTGGTATCCATTTTTCTGAGCTAGGTTTGGTAATGACAGGCAAGCCAGCAAGAATATTTAGATATGAAAAGTGGGTGCTGCTGGCAGGTTTAGCCGTTACGCTACATGCTTCCCATAGTTGTTTAGCATCATCTAGTTCACCAAAAATTTGAAAACTTGGTATTTTAGTTTTGCTCGATATACGCAAAATGCTAAGTGATTTGTATTTGGAGGTTTGATTATCCTCACTGGCTAATTTGCTTTCTTCATTGTCGTTATCTTTACTGATAATACCCTGAAGATTATTGTCGGCTTCTTTGCCAGCATAGGCAAAAAATGCATAAGAGTCTGTGACATCTTCGATGGTGACTTTTGACATCATGACATACATGCTGAGCTTTTTAATAACATGTTCTAATAAGTCAGATGAAACCGTCAGAAAGTAACTGTCTTGCTGTTTAAAAGCTCGAAAACTGGCAATGATGCGCCCTTTAGGGGAGCACCAAGCACTGGTTTGATGGCTTGTTTCGCTGATATTGCGAATATCATTGGTCAGCTGATTTTGTAGAAAAGATTCTGCATCTTCACCAGATACTTTAATGATGCTGGTATCAGATAAATCAAAAAGCACATCGCCCTGAGCGAGTAGAGTATTTTCTAACTCTGCTTGCTCAGGGTTGCCAAAGGATAGTAAATGACTATCCTTAAAATGCGCGCCTTTTTCTGCAAGAAAAGCTTTCCAGTTTGTTGTTGTCACTATTTCTTTTCAGCCGTTGCTGCTTCAGGTTTTTTATCTGTAGCGGCTGCTGGCTCTTCAGGAAGTGTGATTTTTATATCGGCTGTTTTCTTTAGTTCTTTCATGTACGCTAGCATTTTTTGTTGAGCTATAACACGTTTGAGCTGAGGCTTTAGAGAATCCATTGTTGGTAATTTAGCATCACGACTGTCTTCTAGCTTGATAATGTGATAACCAAACTGAGTCTTCACAGGTTCTTTTGAAACTTCACCTTTTTTCATGGCTTTTACAGCATTGGCAAATGCAGGAACCATTGTTTGTGCTTTAAACCAGCCTAGTGAGCCACCGTTTGAGCCAGAAGGACCTGTAGATTTTTCTTTTGCAAGTTTTGCAAAATCAGCACCGTCTGCAAGTTCTTTGATGATGGCTTTTGCCTCATCTTCTGTTTTAACTAAAATATGTCGTGCGTTAAACTCCTTGCTGGCTAGTTTTGTTACACGCTCATCGTAGGCTTTTTTGATGTCTTCATCACTGATTTTAAAGCTATCGACTTTTTCTTTTGTCCATGTTTTTAATAAAACATTACGGCTGTAGTCACTGATAGCTTTCTTTATCTCAGGACGATCAAGGATATTAGCTTTTTTAGCTTCTTGAAGTGCAATTTCAGTAGCAACTAAATCATCAAGTGCAGCCTGTTTGTCAGCTTTACCCGATTTTTTAAGTATCTCCATATAACCATCAAGTGTGCTCTTCATGATCTTATCACCATTGACGGTAGCAATGACTACATCAGTGGCATTTTTAGGCGTTGTTTCTGCATAACTACTAAAAGTAGTTGTGAATAGCCCCAAGCTAATAATTGAAGTTGCTAAAAGTGTTTTTTTATTGATTTTCATTTTGTTTCTTTATCCTCTATTTCTATTTTTAATTAATACTTGAATCCGCGAGGTCGCTACGGAATAGGATGCAAGCTATTGATTCATCGCAGGTTTAAAAAATACTCGTTTAATCTATGGGGAGCTAAGATTTTTAAATCCCGCTACAAACCAATATCTCACGCCCTGTTATCCGCATCGATCTCACGAATTCAGGTAATATTTTAGGTTTATATTATGGTAATACTTTTTTAAAAGGTTTAACAGTAACATTTTGATAGACACCTGCTTTAACATAAGGGTCAGCATCAGCCCATTCTTTTGCAGCTTCTAAAGATTCGAACTCGGCGATAATGAGGCTACCTGTAAAGCCACTTGTGCCAGGGTCTTCACTATCTATAGCAGGATGTGGCCCCCCTACAAACAAGCGACCTTCAGCAACTAGTTTTTGAGCACGTTCCAAATGTGCAGAGCGAGCACCAAGCCTTTTTTCAAGGCTATTTTCTACATCTTCAGAGATTATAGCGTAAAGCATCTAAGTTTTCCCCTCACTTTCATCTTCGGGCAAGGCATATTTAGCAAGGTATATACCTTGTGTAATCATAAATACAAAAGTCATGCCTAAAACACCAAAGAGTTTAAAATCAACCCATGTTTCTTCACTATAGTTATAGGCAACATAAATATTTACAACCCCTACAAGGATAAAAAATAATCCCCAACTCATATTTACTCGTCTCCATATTTTTTTGGGGACGCTAATTGCCTGAGCCATCATGCGTTCTATTAAGGGTTTTTTGCCAATAAATTGACTGCCAATAATGGCTGCACCAAAAAACCAGTTAAAGATACTGACTTTCCACTTAATAAATAGAGGGTCTTTAAAGGCAAGTGTTAATGAGCCAAATGCTATCAAAATACCTAATGATATAAGATGCATTTTTTCAAGCTTACCATAGAGTAGGTAATGGGTGATATTTTGCAGAATAGTTGCAAGAATAAGAACTAATGTAGCAAAATAAATAGCATCTCTGGGCTCTTCTGGATTAACCTCTACGACAGGTAAACTATTCGCCATATTGACGAGATCTGGTGGTATATCACCAAAAAATTTGTAAACTAGAAAAAACAAAAGAACCGGGAAAAAATCCAGAAAAAATTTCATATATAATATTAATATTCTTTAAAAAATGGAAAAGCTTGAGATAAGTTACATAACATCTATATCTTCAAGACCATATCATGATGTAGAATGGCGGATTTTAACCCGTAAAGATTGAGTATACAATAGTAGTCCACATAGCCTAATTGTGTGGCGAGTATATTAATGCTCAATCATAAGTCGAAAGTTTAGTCATTTGTATGAGCCAATATTTTGAGATTCACCCTGAAAACCCACAGAAACGCCTGATTCAACAGGCAGTTGATATTATTAATAAAGGTGGTGTTGTTATTTATCCTACCGATTCTAGCTATGCAATTGGTTGTCATCTGGGTGATAAAAAAGCAATGGATAAAATTTATAAGATTCGTCAACTGGATAAAACCCATAATTTTACTCTGGTTTGTCGTGATTTATCAGAGATTGCACAATATGCAGTTGTTGATAATATCAACTATCGTTTGATGAAAACACTAACACCAGGCCCTTATACCTTTATTTTAAAAGCGAGTCGTGAAGTACCCAAACGTCTTATGAATCCAAAACGTAAAACAATTGGTATGCGTGTGCCTGATAATCCTGTGTGTGCGGCTTTACTCGAAGAGCTTGATCAACCGCTTATGTCGAGCACCTTGATTTTACCCAAAGAAGAATATCCAATGACTGATCCTTACCAGATTCGTTTAAAGCTTGAAAATAGGGTTGATCTTATCATTGATGGTGGTTTCTGTGGTCATGATGCAACGACTGTTGTTAGTTTAATGGATGGTACACCTGAAATTATGCGACAAGGTCTGGGTAATATTGACTGGCTTACACAGCATTGATTTATCATTAACTTATCATTAATTAATATTAATAAGTATTAATAAACAACTAATAAACATTAACAAGTTACTAAATATATGGATATAGAAAAAATAATTTATGATATTGCAGTATGGGCATTGCCTGTATTATTTGCGATAACTCTGCACGAAGTTGCTCATGGCTGGGTGGCAAACAAACTAGGTGATGGAACAGCTAAAATGTTGGGGCGATTGACCTTAAACCCTGTTAAACATATTGACCCCATTGGAACAATTTTAGTGCCATTAGCGATGGTCTTATTGCAAACAGGTTTTATCTTCGGCTGGGCAAAGCCTGTGCCTGTTCATACTAGAAACTTTAAAAATCCCCGTAGAGATATGGCGATAGTTGCTATAGCAGGGCCATTATCTAATCTTGCAATGGCAATACTTTGGGTTTTTGTCTATAAATTAAGTGCCAGTACTTTAGGTGGTTCTAGTATTGGACATGGAATTATGGCGATGGGGCAAGCAGGTATTCTTATCAATCTGATTTTATTTGTTTTTAACTTATTACCTATTCCACCTTTAGATGGGGGGAGAGTGCTATCAGGATTTGTTCCGCCAAGTGTCTCTGATTTATTAGACAGGCTTGAACCTTATGGCTTTTTTATTGTAATTGGCTTGCTTTATTTTGGTGTTTTGAATGCCATTTTAAATCCTGTTATCAGCTTCTTTATGTCTACTATAGGGGCACTCTTTTTCTGATTTTCTGTTTTTTAAATATGTGCTTATTATTCAAATGCTTTCATACATAAAATGAAAAATATCTAAAAAAGAGGGGGGATGGGTATTAGTGATTTAGTTTTACTTCTTTAAATCCATTGCTTTAAATCCATTGCTTTAAATCCACTACCCCTTAAACTATCTAATCAAACAATCTATTAACCAAAACTAGCAAAAAAATATGGCAACAACAATTCCACAAAACCAACGTGTCGTCTCTGGGATGCGTCCAACGGGAAAACTTCATTTAGGGCATTATCATGGTGTTCTAAAAAACTGGGTCGAGATGCAATTAAACTATGAATGTTTCTTCTTCGTTGCTGATTGGCACGCACTCACCACGCACTATGATGACCCAAGTGATACAGGAAAGCATGTTGAAGACATGGTTATAGATTGGCTTGCCGCAGGTATAAGCCCTAGCTCTGCGACAATCTTTTTACAATCTGAAGTTCCTGAACATGCTGAATTGCATCTTCTGCTTTCTATGATTACACCATTAAGTTGGTTGGAACGTGTTCCTACTTATAAAGATCAGCAAGAAAAATTACGCGAAAAAGATTTGGCAACCTATGGCTTTTTGGGTTATCCATTATTGCAATCTGCCGATATTCTGCTTTATAAAGCGGATATGGTTCCTGTAGGCGAAGATCAGGTTGCTCATATCGAATTGACTCGTGAAGTTGCGCGTCGCTTTAATCATATCTATGGTCGTGAGCCAGATTTTGAAGAACGCGCTGAAGCTGCTATCAGAAAAATGGGCAGGAAAAACTCAAAATTATATCGAGACCTGCGTAAACGTTATCAAGAAAAAGGGGATGAAGAAGCACTTGAAGTGGGTCAAGCTTTATTGGAATCTCAGCAAAATATATCTCTAGGTGATCGAGAGCGTTTACTCGGCTATTTGGAAGGCATGGGGAAAATCATCTTGCCAGAGCCTGAAGCAAAACTTACAAAAGCTTCAAAAATGCCAGGTTTGGATGGTCAAAAAATGTCAAAATCCTATGGTAATACAATTTCTTTGCGCGAAGACCCTGATGTAGTGGATAAGAAAATTCGTACCATGCCAACTGATCCAGCACGGGTAAGGCTGACTGATGCAGGTGATCCTGATAAATGTCCTGTTTTTGAACTGCACAAGGTTTATTCTGATGATAAAACATTATTATGGGTGAACGAAGGCTGTCGTGCCGCATCATTTGGTTGCCTTGATTGCAAAAAACCATTAATTGATGCTATACAGGCTGAAATGGAGCCGATTCGCCAGCGAGCAAAAGAATTTGAAAATGATCGTTCGGCAGTACGAGCATTAATCTCTGAAGGCAGCGAAGCTGCACGAGAAGTGGCTAGAGAGACTCTTGATGATGTTGTCGAAGCGATGCGTTTTGCATAGTTTTTTACACAGCTCATTATATGGCTCTATACATAGCTCTATGCATGGCTCATTAATAATCAAATGACTCAAGAAACAGAACAGTCTCCTGCTCAACCAAGGCAGGGTGAACTTCCCTTTGCAATTGTGCAGGGCGAGGCGATTTCTGCTCCACCTGAAGATTTATATATACCCCCTGATGCACTAGAGGTTTTTTTAGAAACCTTTGAAGGACCACTGGATTTATTGCTTTATCTGATTCGGCGGCAGAATCTTGATATTTTAGATATTCCAATTGCTGAAATTACACGGCAATATATGGAATATGTAGAACTGATGCGTAATGTAAATCTTGATTTAGCGGCAGAATATCTAGTGATGGCAGCAATGCTGGCAGAAATTAAATCAAGGATGTTATTACCCAGCCATGACGAAGTTGAAGATGAAGATGATCCTCGTGCAGAATTAGTCAGACGTTTGCAGGAGTATGAGCGTTTTAAGCAGGCAGCCAGTAATATAGATGATATGCCGCATCTAGGTCGTGATAATTTTCCCGCTGATGTGGATGTGATACGAGAAGACAGGAAAAAACCAGAACCAGATATTGATATGCGTGAATTACTCTTGGCATTTCAGGATATTTTAAAGCGTGTTGATATGCAAAAGCATCATGAAATAGAGCGTGAAGAAATCTCCATACGTGCACGCATGACGCATGTTTTGTCGTGTCTTGACTCTAATAATTTTGTTGAATTTCAAAGCTTATTTACTTTAAAAGAAGGGCGCTTAGGCGTTGTTGTTACCTTAATGGCGGTGCTAGAGCTACTAAAATTAAAGCTGATTGATATGGTGCAGGCAGAAGCGTTTGCACCAATCTACCTGAGAAAACCCTGATCAAGTCGATTATTTTTAGCTTGCTAAATTCTAATCGACTTAATCAGGTTGTCCTTAAAACCTGTGGGTAGCAAATAGGTTAATAGGTAAACTAAAAAAAACCTCAAAATAGGGGGGGATGGGTATTTAGATTATGGAGCAGAAAAAACGACAATGTATTCTAGAAGCAATCTTAATAAGTGCTGATAAGCCTCTGTCTATTGAGAAACTATTGGGTTTTTTTGATACGCATGATCTTGTCAATAGAAATGATATTAAAGAGTCACTGGCTGAATTACAAGCACACTATAAAGATCGAGGTTTTCAACTAATAGAAACGGTTAGTGGCTTTCGTTTTCAAACAAGAGATCAGTATAAACAATGGGTTACACAGCATTGGGATGAAAAACCTGCTAAATACTCCCGCGCTTTACTTGAAACATTGGCACTTATTGTTTATCGACAGCCTGTCACTCGTGCAGAAATTGAAGATATTCGTGGTGTTGCCGTGAGTTCACATATTATAAAAACCTTACAAGAGCGCGAATGGATACGCATAGTCGGTCATAAAGAAGTTCCAGGAAGACCTTCATTGCTTGGAACAACACGCCAGTTTTTAGATTACTTCAATCTAAAGTCACTGGATGAAATGCCTAGCCTCAGTGAGATTCAGGATATTGATAAGTTATATCCTGAACTTGATCTAAAAATGAAGGAAGATTCAAGCAAAGAAGATACCTAGGAGGCTGTCCGAGAACTAACAAAGAATAAAGTGTAAAATAAGCGAATGACCCCTTTATTTAAAACAGCCCCAACAGAAAATCAACAGCGATTGCTGTTTCCCAGCAATATTTATGATGTGC
>JALSLM010000184.1 GCA_026988295.1 Thiotrichaceae bacterium | reverse complement strand
AACAACCAATCTTAAATTTTGATTGGGCGTTAAACCCAGTGAAAGCGCCGCTTCTGATTGACCATGGCTAACAGCCTCAATTCCTGATCGAACAATTTCAGCAATAAATGCTGCGGTATATATTGTTAGTGCAAGAAGCAAACCTACTAACTCTGGAATAACTACTGCCCCACCTTGCAGATTAAATCTCCCTAGTTTGGGAACATCCCAAGTGATTGGACTACCACTTAAGAAGTATACAATCATCGGTAGAAGTATTATTAAACCAAGAGATGAAAGAAAAACTTGAAATGGTTGTCCTGTGGCTTCTTGTCTTTTCTTTGCCCATCTCTTAAGGATAAAACTACCAATAAAACCTGCAATAATAGCCAATCCCGTATAGATAAAGCCACTTTCATAGATAGGGCTTGGAATATTTATGCCTCGTTGATTTAAAAAGAAGCTATTAAAGAAAGAAAAGCTATCTCTAACCGCTGGTAAACTACCTACGATAAATGAATACCAAAAGATGATTTGAATTAATAAGGGGATATTTCTAAAGGTCTCAATATAAACAGTAGCAATTTTAGAAATTAACCAGTTATTTGAAAGACGAGCAACACCAATAATGAACCCTAATATGGTTGCAAAAATGATACCTAGACCAGTAACGAGCAGTGTATTCAGTACTCCTACTAAAAATGATCGCCCGAAGCTGTATGTTGAGTCAAAAGGAATAAGGGTTTGTAAAATATCAAAACCTGCTGGCTCTGACAAAAACCCAAAACCGGTCGAGACACCACGAGCATTCATATTATCCAAGGTGTTTTGTACAATGGTATAAAAGAAGTACGCAAGTGCTGCTATTAAAAGTATTTGAAAGAGCATCGCACGATATTTGGGATCATTCCAAATAGGTGGTTTGCTCGGAAGTTCGCTGCTGTTATGTCGGGGATCGCTCATAAAATTTTAAAGCCGTATTCAATAGATAATTAGTGTTGAAAGAACAATGCTTCTAAATTAGCAATCTCCTTTGATGTTTAAAAATAATTGAAAATAAATTTCCACAAAGAAGAACACTAATTTAGAGACAAAAAAAGAGCCTGCAATCGCAGACTCTTTTTCACCAGCCTATTAACGAATAGGTGGAGCGTACATGATACCGCCTTTATTCCAAAGTGCGTTAAGACCACGACCGATTTTTAGTGGAGATCCTGAACCAACATTTCTTTCGAAACTTTCAGCATAGTTACCAACCTGCTCAATGATATTAGCAGACCAATTATCATCAAGACCTAGCTTCTCGCCCTGTCCACCCATCAAACGTCCAATAGCTGGATCTTTACTTGCTTTCATTTCTTTGATGTTCTTAGAAGTAACGCCCATTTCTTCTGCATTAATCATTGCATTTAAAGACCAACGAACAATATTAAACCACTTATCATCACCTTGACGCACAACAGGTCCTAGTGGCTCTTTAGAGATCACCTCTGGAAGTACTATTGCAGTATCTGGCTTAGCAAGCTTGATGCGTAGCGAATAAAGTTGAGATTGATCTGAGGTCAGCATGTCACAACGACCTGCTTCGAATCCTTTAATGGTTTGATCAGAAGTATCAAATGTGATTGCTTTATACTTCATTTTATTAGCTTTAAAGTAATCAGCAAGATTAAGTTCTGTGGTTGTTCCAGCTTGGATACAAACTGCTGCTCCATCAAGCTTAAGCGCACTATCAACACCTAGAGCTTTAGTTACCATGAAACCTTGTCCATCATAGTAGTTAACTCCAGCAAAGTTAAGACCTAGCGATGCATCACGAGTCAAAGTCCAAGTAGTGTTACGTGAAAGCATATCGATCTCACCTGACTGAAGTGCAGTAAAACGCTCTTTAGCCGTTAATGGATTGTATTTAACTTTGCTTGCATCACCAAGAACTGCTGCGGCAACGGCACGACAAACATCTACATCAAGACCTTTCCAATTGCCTTTATCATCAGCAGCTGAAAAGCCACCAAGACCTGTACTAACGCCACATTTTAAAACACCTGCTTTTTTAACATCAGCCAATGTATCAGCCTGAACTGATGCACTGAAAATTGCTGCCGTTGTCAGTCCTAATAAAATACTTTTCCTCATTTGGTATATCCTCTTTTAATATGTAAGTAGGGGGTAGAAACTGCACCTGTATTGATTGTCATTATTCTTGAGCTTAACTCTTGAATATATTCAAATTGAATTCAGATTTTGTCGTATGACTATTTTTATAACAAAACTATTGCTTAAACCTGAATCCTCAAGTCATTACAAGGCATCTTTATATATTACACAGAATGAAGACCATATATCAAGTTTTGTCATATTTATTTATTCTTTTAGTAATCAATCTATTAGAAAACCTTTATACTGTCATTATTAGTACTTTTACTAGGTAAAAATACCTATTCGTATCCTCCAAAACCTATCAATTTCACAAATCACTTTTCTTGCTTTGTGCTCCATCAATAATTTTCGTATACTCAAGGTTCATATTTTCACTGTAGCGAGAATCATTAAACATGACTACACAGCTTGTAGATGACTCGGATGTTTCTATCCAGAGTCAAGTAGAAAAACTTGAACTATCCATCAGTAACTTACTCGATTCACACAAAAAACTTTCCAGTGAGAATAAAGCCTTTAAGGAGAGTAATAGCCGCCTGATGCAGGAGCGATCCGAGCTACAACTTACAAATGACAAGGTACGCGCACAGGTTGAGGCAATGGTTGAGAGATTAAAAGCACTAGATAATGCATCCTAAAAGAAGGACATAGAAATGAGTAGTAATGAAATGATTCCCGTAACAGTCAGAATAATGGGGAAAGAATATAAGATATTATGTCCAGAAGGTGAGCATGAGTCTTTGATAGCCTCAGCTAAGCACGTCAATAAAAATATGCAACTGATCCGAGATGGTGGCAAGGCACTAGGAGCAGAGCGGATTGCTGTAATGGCAGCAGTTAATATTGCTCACGAGCTGATAGATGCTAGCAAAACAGCAGATGAAAACCCTAGCGAAATTGCTACACGTCTTGATAAATTACAAAAACTAGTTGATAGCCACCTTATCACCAATAATATTTAGAAAGTTGATCAGAAATTTGTACACCCATCAAGTTTGACCTGATGGGTCGAACTAAACTTGTAGATACCCACCCTCCCCTGTTTTTTACATTTTTTATAAATAGAGAGCCACAAAGTTTTTAATCACACCCACGCTTTTCTCTTCTTATTAATTACAGGATTAAAACACTTCTGCAAACGAGACACTAACTGTATTAAAACATCTGTGGCTCGCTGACCATAATGAAGTATTACCTGAATCCGTGGGTTACTACGGCACAGAGAATAAGCTATAGATTCATCACGGGTTCAGGTATTAGTTATTATCCGATTTATAATCACCATAATAAGAATGGTATCCATAACCACCATAGCCGTAACTATTCTTCTTTGCATTGTAGCCATTAAAGATAAAGCCTTTAGTTTCTACTCCTGTATGCATAAGACGTGTAACAGCATGTTCGATTTCTTTCATACTATGTAAATCAGAATAAACAACCATAAAGACAACGCCAGAAAGCGCACCTATTATTGTCGGATCAGTAACAGCATGTACTGGCGGAGTATCAATAAGAATAAGATCATATTGTTCAGAAAGTTGATCCAACAGTTCTTTAAAACGACTGTGCATTAATAATTCAGAAGGATTGGGCGGTGTTTTTCCCCTAGTAATAATATCCATTGAATTATCATCAATCTGAATTGTGTGAATCACATCCTCCAATGCTGCCTGATCACTTATTAAGTCTGATAAGCCAGGAGAGATTTTTTTATTCAGAACATTATGCAGATAGCCTTTTCGCATATCTGCATCTATTAGTAGTACTTTCTCCTCTGCTGATGCAAGCACTGAAGCAAAGTTTGATGAGATAAAAGATTTACCAATGCCAGGAGAAGGACCTGTAATCATAACAATATTATTTTTAGCTTCTAATAAAGCAAAATGTAGGCTTGTACGAAGACTTCGTAAACTTTCTATCGCTGGATCAGTGCTATTTGCAATTGCCAATAAAGATTTTTGCCTTTTATCTTTATTAAAGCCACCTGTGAGCTTAACAGTAGTACTTAACGGCACTGTTGCATAAACAGGTATTCCAGTAATTTCTTCAAGTTTTTCTGGATTATGAACAGTTTGATGTAATGCTTTTTTCAAGAAAACCAATAATATGCCAAGCATCCCACCTAAAAGCGCACCGAGTGCGAGTATCAAGCCTTTTTTAGGCTTAACAGGCTTATTATAAACAACTGCTTTATCAACAATATAAACATTACCTACTGTGCTTGCTTCAGCAATCTTAAAACCTTGTATTTGATTAAGAAGATCAAGATAAGTCTCACTTGCAACTTTATAATCTCGCTCTCGTTTTAATAGCTCTTGTTGCGTTTCTGGAAGCTTTGAAATTTTAGACAGAGTACGTTGTTTTCTCTTTTTTAACTTTTTCTCTTGAGCTGTAATTGCCTGAATAACTGGATGATTAGAAGTATATTTCTGCCCTAACTCGTCTCGCTTTAAAGATAGTTTTTGTAGCTCAGCATCTATTCCAGCAACAACATTAAGAACAGCCTGTGTTTCCATGGAAATATCAGCGGTATGATGTTGCGTCCTATATAACTTTATACTTGCTTCAGCTTTATCAGCTTTATCTTTGACTGGTTTAATTTGTTTTTTCAGAAAATCAAGGGCATTAGCTGCATCTAAAGAGCTACGAGATTGATTTTGCGCCAGATAAGTTTTTGAAATATGATCTAATGTTTTAACGATTAACTGCTTATCAGCCCCCTCTAATGCAAGACTTATAATACCTGTTCTTTTACCTTTTTCAGATGCTTTAATAGCTTTCTGCAAAGACTGAATGACTTCTAAGTTCGACTTTTTTTGTAGTATGAATTTAGTCCCAGGAAGGGCTACTAATTCTTGGACATTAATTTGGATAGAGCCATCTTTAGATCTAGAGTACTGATTTACTTTTCCTTGCAGAACTAGACGCTTTTCAGACAAAAGATCAAAAGAGTTTTTCTCTCGGCTAATAAGTGTTAAATTCTTGTCCAATAGATGTGCAGGAACTTCAAGGCGATTAATTGTAACTTTCTCTTTCCCCCAAGCGTATGGATATACTTTTTTATCTAACCACCCCCATATCTTTGGTAACTTTTGCACATCATCAGAATTAAAAAATTTAGAATACAGATTCCCCAATAATGGTATTCGTTTAGGCTCTGCTTTAATATCTAAGTTAAGTTTTTTTATTGCCTTTTCTAAATTTTTTCTTGATTTAATAATTTCTATTTCTGTGCCAACACTAGCATCTGTCTCACCTCCCAAACCAGCCAGGTCGCCTAAGCCAGGAATTGCAGCTTTTTTTGATTCGACCTGTAAAACAGCATCTGCTTTATATATCGGGGGTTGCCCAAAGGCATAAATAAAGGCTAAAAAAGTAGACAGTAGTATAAAAAAAAGAATCAGCCATTTCCCATCAAGGATAGTGTAAACCAACTCTAATAGGTCTATCTCATCGTCATCACTTTGTGCTGATATATGTGTTTTATCATTCATTACTAAAAACTATTCCTAGGATCACTATTTCCAAAGTTTCTTTTGCCAAGCATTCAATCCTGATTCGATTAGTAATGCGGCAGAAATAAAGGCTGCTTTATCCTTTTTATAAGGATCTGGTATCTCTTGGTTATCTATCCATTTCCCGATCAAATGCACTTTTCCACGAGACTCAGGAAATTGCGATTGAATAGCATCAACATGTTTTTTCTCCATAGTAAGTATTAAGTCTGAAGCAGACACAAGGACACTGTTGATTTGCTGAGCACAATGCTTGCTTAGATCTATATTTTTATCTGTCATAAGCTCAACAGAATGTGGATCAGCTGGCTTCCCCACCAAGGCTCCTAAGCCTGATGAGAATACATTTAATTGCGGCTGTTGATGTTGCAGCAAAACTTCAGCGATAGGGCTACGACAAATATTCCCTATACAAACCATCATTACATTTTTAAACATAGTAAACCTTACTTCAGAAGTGTATCGGTATTATTCGTAAGAGTTGATGTTGATAATAACTGACCTATTACACGACTCCAACGAGTAATTGGAGTTGCCGTTACATAGACAACATCTCTTGAGCGTAGTGAAAACTGCTCTGCAAGCAACATTGAGTGTACCGATGTCATTTTCAATTGATAAACAGATGGTATTTTATCACTACGTTTTTCCTGTCTTACCACGAAAATACCTGTTGGATTAGCCGTTTCTTCGTTTAAGCCACCTGAATCACTTAATGCTTCAGCAAGTGACATCCCAAAGCGACTTAGCAAAAGACTTCCAGATTTTTTGACTTCCCCCATTACGAAAACTTTTTTAGCTGTATTTTTTTCTGCTATATGTAAAGCGTCTCCACCTCTCAAAACATAATTCTGTGTGTTATCACCTTTGCGATATAAAGCATCCAAATCAATCTCTATTTTTTTCTTATAATGAGTTAATAAAGCATAGTCCGATGCCTTCTCCGTTAACCCTCCTGACTTAGCAATTATATCTCTAACAGTAAGTGGCACATCATTGACTGAATAAACGCCAGGTTTTAGCACCTGCCCTGAAATATAGGTTCTCTGGCTTTGATAAGCTGCAATCGAAACCCCTACCTGAGGCTTGGTAATAAACTTAGCAAGCTTTTGCTCAAGATCTCTTCTTATTTGACCTGTAGTTCTTCCTGCTGCCTGAATTTTCCCCGCATAGGGGAAAAAGAAACGACCATCACTGCCAACTTTATGCCCTGCGGCTGTAGGCGAACGAAACTCACCTGCTGGTATTGTTAATTCAGGATGATCCCATACAGTAATACTTAAAATATCTTGAGGACCTACACGATAGGAATAACCACCAATACCCGCTGATCTAGCATTTCTCTTTACCATTCTTTTAGTAAATTTTCTTTGACTCTTGATCACCTGATAATTCAACGGTATAAGTTTATAATCAATATTTGGCTTTGGCTGAACAGGTCTCGGAGTATAGCGAGCATCAATTGTAGGCATCCCCGGTACCACGAAGCGTGAACATCCACCCAATAAAAAGGATGATAAACCAACAACAACAAGCCCAACAAAGAATTTAGAATAAGTAGCCATAAAGTCAAAAAATATAATCAAAAGATAAGAGAAAGGCGGCAGGATAGTATAGTTTTTTTATCAACAACACAAAACATTATATGTGAGAATT
>JALSLM010000183.1 GCA_026988295.1 Thiotrichaceae bacterium | reverse complement strand
TTAAATAATGAGAAGCGAGTAGTAGGTTTGTTATTGTGCCTGTGTATCATCCCCGCTCTATGTGGATTTGCCACAAAAAATGTAAAAAAAGGGGGGGGATGGGTATTTTTGATCTATGGCTCCTATTCTCAGGCAGCCTCCTAGCCTGTATTCCGCATTCCTGCGGCAATAGCATTTATTGTTAATAATAATTCTTCTAACCACGGTGATTGATCACTGGAGCTTGATATATGCTTGCGGTGGCGGCGTAATACAGTTATCTGAATATGATTGAGTGGATCAAGATAAGGTTCACGTCGTTGTAGTGAATACTGCAATAAGGGGGTTTCTGCCATTAATGAGTTAATCCCTGCAATATTTAGTACTTCTTTTACGGTAAGATAATATTCTGTTGCAATTTTTTGATAAATGGTCATTGAACGCTCACGGTTATCCCATAGCTCTGCATATTCTTTTGCAATATCCATCTGTGCTTTAAATAGTGCCATTTGAACATTGCTTAATAATGCTCGGAAAAAAGGCCATTGTTGATACATATCATGCAGTAGTTCTTCGCCATTTTCTTGGCGAATCTTTTTTAGTGCTGATCCTATGCCATACCAAGCGGGTAGGGTGTGTCTTGCTTGCGCCCAGCCGAATACCCAAGGAATAGCACGGATTGATGCTTTAGAGCGATCTACTTTGCGATGTGAGGGACGTGAGCCTATATTTAGCTGACCAATTTCGGTAACGGGTGTATTTTCGTAGAAATAGTCTTGAAAGTTTTCTGTTCTGTCTGTTAGGTCGCGGTAGCTTATCTCACCTGCGGCGGCGATATTTACCATTGCGGAATGATAAGTTTCTGCATATTGCCCTTGTTTTTTGACTACAGATTGACTGGCTTTTAAAAGACCTGTGATGCCTACGCTTAATTCATAAACAGCTGTTTCAATATTGCTGTATTTCGCAGAAAGAACTTCGCCTTGCTCGGTGAATTTTATCTGCCCATTAACTGTGTCAGGTGGTTGTGAAATAATGGCTTCATGCGTGGGTCCACCGCCACGACCGATGGTTCCTCCCCGTCCGTGGAACATACGACATTTTACGCCGTATTTTTTGGTAAGATCGCTGACTTCGCGTTGTGCGTTATATAAATTCCATTGTGAAGCGAGTATTCCGCCATCTTTGCAGGAGTCAGAATAGCCTAACATAACTTCTTGTAAGTTACCTGATGCTTTAAGTAGCTTCATGTATTCAGGGTTTTCAAAGAGATTACTCAGGACTTCACTAATATGCTGTAAATCTTCTATGGTTTCAAAAAGTGGAGAAATTTGAATATTGCAGAAAGTCTTACCTTGTTTGTTTATGCCGACTAACCCTGCAAGCCGAGCAAGAAACATGACTTCTAATACATGACTAGCGGCATGAGTCATAGATATGACATAGGTACCAAAAATCTGATCCCCTGTTTCTTTGCGCATTTCTAGCATGGTATCAAACAGCTCAAGCGTTTCTATGGACTGTTCTGAGAGTGATTCGGGATTGGCTTTAGGTAGATTTTGACGTTTTATCAGATTAGATAATACTTCAAGACGTTGTTTTTCGGATAAGGATTGATAATCTATTTCAGGTACAAATTGTTTGAGCACTTCATTGACGGTATGGGTATGAACCGTTGATTCTTGTCGAATATCCAATTCATAAAGCGAAAAGCCACAGGTTTCAGATAATCGTATCAAATCTTTTAACTCTCGCTTTGAAACATCTTCATCATTATGACTGATCAAGGAATCTCGAATTAAATGCAAGTCTTTTAAAAAATCAGTAATATTTTTGTAAGCTGGCGATGTTGTTAGTGTTGAGGATGTGCTTTTTCCTGCCTTGCCTTTAATGTGCGATTGTACAGCTTTTAAATTGGCGTTTAGACGATACGCAATAAATTTTAGTTTACGTCGGTAAGGTTCACATATAAATAAATTGGGGCGTTTCTTAAAAACAATTTTACCAAGTTCTTTCTCATCAGCATTCAGTGAATCTTGAAATTCTTGGCTTGGAACAATAAATTCTAAGTCATGGGAAAGAATACTGCGAAGGTTCATAACCCTGCGGTGATACTCTTGTAATGCTTCCTGCATGTGCAAGCGAATAGAATTGCGGGTTATTTGGGGGGTAACAAATGGATTTCCATCACGATCACCACCTATCCATGAGCCAAATTTTAATATGGATGGAATGGTGATTTCATTTTTTCCATAAACTTTTCGAGTGGCTCGTTCAAAATAGCGATAAATCATTGGTATCGCTTCAAATAAGCTTGCATGAAAATAAAATAAGCCGTATCTGACTTCATCTTCTACTGAAGGTTTGTTATGACGAACCTCACTGGTGCGCCAAAGTAGTTGAACCTGCGCTTTGAGCTGGCGCATAATTGAGTTGCGCTCTTCTTCAGTGAGATCAGAATCATTTAATTGATCAATTACTAAAAAAATGCGACGTTGCAGCGTCATCATGGTGCGTCGGCGTGCTTCGGTAGGGTGAGCAGTGAAAACAGGGGTGTATCGAAGCTCATTGATGATTTTTTGCATTTCTACAGCAGAAAGACCTGACTCTTTTAGTTCTTTTACTGTCCCTAGAAAAGAACCTTTCCAAAGGTGGTCATCACCTGTGCGGTATAGCTTTCGACGTTCTCTGTGTAGAAAGTCTTCTTCAACTATATTTGATAGTACATAAAAAACATTAAAAGCACGAGTGATCTGTTTTAGCTTATTGTTATCGAGTTTTTCGATATAAGCCATGAGTTCATGGCGTTTTTCATTGTTATCTTCATGGCGTAGTGAGATATAACCAGTTCTTAAATATTCTACGGCATTGAATACATCGTCACCTTCTTGTTCTTTAAGGACTTCACCTAATAGATGTCCAACGATGCGTACCTGACTTTGAAGAGTCTCAATATTTTGAGGGTGATTGATACTGTGAGTTTTATTATTCATAACGGGGATAGAAGTGTTGTTGATTTTGGTGGTTTTATTGCTGATTTAGGAGCGTGTATGGAATAAGTGAGCAGAATAGGCAAGTCGAATGATCAAATTGTTACATGCATGCTCCTAAGGAATGAAAGAACTATTGTAACTTAAATCTCTTAGAGATTTTAAATTATAAGTAAAAATTTAGGTACAATTAAAAAAAGTGCAAAAAAAGGGGGGGGGTGGGTATATTAATTGTACCATCTATATTATCTCTTTATCCGTCCCTAAGTAATATGTGATAAATATAGGATGTTTATGCGCTGGATTTTGCTCGGCAAGAGGAATGGGCAAGAGATTTTAATTTATCCATATCTGATATAATGACCACGCGCCTTTCAACTTTAATAATATTGTCATCGGTCATACGAGAAATTATTCTGCTGAGTGTTTCTACTGCCATACCAAGGTAATTGGATAGATCTTGACGGGACATGGGGAGCACGAATTCTTTATTAGAAAAACCGCGAGATTGATAATGACTGGAGACAAGTAATAAAAAGTTAGCCAATCTTTCATCAGTTTGTTGTTGCCCAAGAGATAATAATAAATGCTGATTATGGGCAATTTCTTTGCCAACCTGATGCCGTAGCTCTCTCCTTAAGCCTGGCAAACGCTCGCATAGCCCATCAAAAACTTCTACAGGGATTTTACATAATAGGGTGTCTTCTAATGCTATGGCATCACAGCTATGACTTCCATTGCTGAATGCATCAAAACCTAGCATGTCACCAGGAAAATGAAATTCAAGAACTTGCTCTTGACCATCTTCATTGGCAATGGATGTTTTAATTGCCCCAGATTTTACAGCGTAAATGCCATTCATTTTTTGATTTGAACGAAATACAGCGTCTTTCTTTTTTATTTTAATGGTCTTATCGATGGAGGTTTCAAGCTCTTCAACTTCAGATGCTGAAAGCCCATGCGGTAGACAGATATTACTTAAACTACAAGCATCACAGCTTATGGTATTTTGATTGAAATTTGTGATAGGTAGATGCATGTATTCAGGTTATGTTTTTTTAGAAGATAAGGCAAGTATTTTATATGATGATTTACTTATATACCCATTAGTAGCGTGATCTTCGGCTAAAAGTAGAGCTTAGGCATCAGAATTGATTAAATACTAATCAGTTTTAAAATTAGATTTCATGGTTCAGTTTTCATCAAGCCAAACACTTGTATTATTACCCCGCTAACAACAAGAAGAGTCGCTAAAGCGACCAAGTATTCACGGGCTTCGGCCCGTTTTTTTTTACCTAAAAATTATGTTGTTTGTACTCTTATAAGTCATGATAATCTCGCATCTGAACTATCTAGTTTTAATTAAGTGCCAGTTATGTTACAAATATATCCATGAATGATATTAAAAAAACACCACCTAAAGGCATTTATTTGCTCCCTAATCTTGTTACTACAGCCGCACTCTTTAGCGGTTTTTATGCAATTTTAGCAGGTATTAACGGACAATTTGAAAAAGCGGCGATTGCTGTCTTTATTGCTATGATATTGGATGGATTGGATGGGCGTGTTGCTAGATGGACCAATACTCAATCTGAATTTGGTGAACAATATGATAGTTTATCTGACTTAATCTCTTTTGGCTTAGCGCCAGCACTTATCATGTTTCAGTGGGCATTGGTCTATATGAAAGATGTGAGTATCGCTTGGGGGAAATTTGGCTGGATGGCTGCCTTTATCTATGTCGCCTGTGCTGCTTTGCGCCTTGCTCGATTTAATGTACAAATTGAAGAAGTTGATAAACGCTATTTTATTGGTTTGCCAAGCCCCTCTGCCGCAGGGATTATGGTAGGAATGGTTTGGATTTTGCATGATCTGGATGTATCCGGTAAAGCTATACAAATTCCTGCATTGATTATGACAATAGGTGCGGGTTTGTTAATGGTTAGTAATGTAAAATATTGCAGTTTTAAAGATTTTGATCTAAAAAGCAAGGTGCCGCATATTGTTATTCTTGGTGTGGTTCTAAGTTTTGCCTTAATTCAAATAGACCCGCCTAAAGTATTATTTTTGATATTTTTTGCCTATGCTTTATCAGGGCCTTATTTCTGGATTCGTCACAAGTATAAAAAAACAGCATAATCTAAGTTATAGTATAACTTAGATTATGTATTAAGCTTTACAGCCTGCAAATTAGCCATAGCCTTCCTATATTGCTATCCACAGAATCCGTTATAATCACCATATTTCAATATTTCAAAGGACTGAGTAAATCCAAATGACTAAACAAAACACCAGTGATCGTTTGATTATTTTTGATACAACTTTGCGTGATGGTGAGCAAAGCCCAGGCGCGTCGATGACACTTGAAGAAAAGGTGCGTATCGCTAAGGTGCTGGAGGAAATGCAAGTCGATATTATTGAAGCTGGTTTTCCTATCGCTAGCCCAGGTGATTTTGAATCTGTTAAAGCGGTTGCCACTGCTGTTAAAAATAGTACTGTTTGTGGTCTTGCTAGATCCCTTGATGCAGATATTGAACGCGCAGGTGAGGCTCTAAAGCCCGCAGAATTTTCACGTATTCATACGTTTATTGCGACTTCTCCGATTCACATGAAAGAGAAATTACGAATGCAGCCTGATGATGTTTTGGCGCAGGCAATAAAATCAGTTAAAAAAGCCCGTCAATATACTGATGATGTCGAGTTTTCAGCGGAAGATGCTGGGCGTTCAGAGTTGGATTTTTTGTGTCGTGTAGTTGAAGCCGCAATTGATGCGGGTGCATCAACTATTAATATCCCAGATACGGTTGGTTATAATATCCCACATCAGTTTGGAGAATTAATCAAGCAGTTGTTAGAACGTGTGCCAAATGCCGATAAAGCTATATTTTCGGTGCATTGTCATAATGATTTAGGGCTTGCAGTAGGAAACTCATTAGCATCTGTGCTAAATGGTGCGCGTCAAGTTGAATGCACCATTAATGGTTTAGGAGAACGTGCAGGTAATGCATCACTCGAAGAAGTTGTGATGGCTGTGCGTACTCGTCAAGATGTATTTGAATGTGATACTAATATTAATACACGAATTATTCTTCCTGCATCGCGGTTAGTCTCTTCAATTACTGGTTTTCCTGTTCAACCCAATAAGGCAATTGTTGGTAAAAATGCCTTTGCTCATGAATCAGGAATCCATCAAGATGGTGTATTGAAATCGCGTGAGACATACGAGATTATGCGTGCACAGGATGTTGGCTGGTCAGACAATAAAATCGTACTAGGGAAACATTCTGGTCGAAGTGCGTTACGCTCTAGGCTGGAAGAAATTGGCATAAAAATGGATAGTGAAGAGGCACTAAATGCCGCTTTTTCACGATTTAAAGATGTTGCAGATCGCAAGCATGAAATTTTTGATGAAGACCTGCGTGCCATTGCATTGGAATCTCAGGCAACATTGGAGCATACCCATTATCATCTTGTTTCATCTTGGGTTTGTTCAGAAACTGGTGAGACACCCTTTGCCAAAGTAACTCTCAAAGTTGATGGCGAAGAGGTAAATGGTGAAGCACAGGGTGGTGGATCAGTTGATGCCGTGTTCTCGGCGATTAAAACTATTATTAAAGATCATGGAACATTGGAATTATATTCGGTAAACAGCATTACCAGTGGAACCGATGCACAGGGTGAAGTTACAGTACGGCTTGAAAAAGAAGGGCTTGAAGTCTATGGGAATGGTGCTGATACCGATATTGTAATTGCTTCTGCCTATGCGTATCTTGATGCGTTGAATAAGCTGGCAATAGCGACTGAGCGTGAACATCCTCAGTACAGTGGCGTATAGAGGTGTATAAAACGCGAATATGACAAATCCTGCGCAATTACAATACCTTGATGCTATTGGGATACCCGTTTGGGTATCTCGTGATCTAGTGCAGAGGTCAGTACAGAAGACAGAGCAGGGGAAAGAACAAGGGATAGAAAGTGTAGCAACGCAAGATAAAACTAATGCCATTTCTAGTGATATTCATGCTGTCGCCGCGCGCGAGCATGTTGGTAGTTTATTGCATGATTTAGATACTCAAACACATGCCACACAAAAATCATATACTAAAGCAGCAGTGCCACAGTCTACACCGACACCGACTGCAACAGTCCCAGTCTCTAGTGCTTATAAATCTAGCCAACAACACACTGAAATAGGTCGAACCGCAGTACATACTATTTATGCTTGTGGTAATATTAATGCTGAATGGATGGTTATTGGTGAATCACCTGATGTTAGCACCAATGGTCAAAATCAACCCTATGCAGGAGATTCAGGAGTAATTATCACTAATATGCTTCAAGCAGTGGGTATTTCACAACCACGTTCTCAAGCCTATTTAGTTAATATCTTAAAATCATCAATGCAAGATAAGGCAAGTGAAGAAAGTTCACAACTGAATCATTTGCTGTTAGAAAGAATTCAGCAGGTAAAGCCTAAAGTGCTACTTATTGTTGGGCAGATTGCGGCTCAAAATTTACTAAACAGCAATGAGCCTTTAATAAGACTAAGAGGTCGTAAACATATTTTGCCAGATCTAAAAACTCCAATAGTGGTCACCTATTATCCCAGCTATTTATTGAGCAAGCCTATCGATAAACGTAAAGCTTGGGAAGATCTAAAACTTGCTATGTCAGTACTTTAAGAAAAACCTGAGTAAGTCGATTAGAGTACAACCCTAGAAGAATTTGTTATATGTCTACCAAAAGAATACTTAAATTTCTACGTAAAATGACAGTGGATGATTTACCAGAAGTCATGAACATAGAATCGGATGCCTATCCTTACCCGTGGACACAAAAAAACTTTGAAGACTGTTTAAACAAAAATCAATATTTATGCTGGATATTTGAATTAGATAATAAAATTAGTGGTTATATTGTGTTATCTGCCGCTGTTGGTGAAGCACATATTTTAAATGTCTGTGTTCATCCTAAAGAGCAAGGCAACGGATGGGGACGAAAAATACTAAGAGAAGCAGAATGGATAGCAAAACAGCATCAAGCTGAAAACTGCTTTCTTGAAGTGAGAGCCTCTAATAAAGTAGGGCTGAACTTGTATATTAGTGAAGGATATAATGAAGTTGGTTTTCGTAAGGCGTATTACCCCGCTGACAAGGGTAGGGAGGATGCCATTATTATGGCCAAAATATTATTCTAGGAGGTTGTCGAGAACTCAGATTGCAGAAAGAATTTAAGACATATTATAAGGTTGTCTTATAAAATAATTATATTAATAGATTTTGTTTATTCTTATGCTTACATATAAAAAATAAACAAATAATTAACAAATATCATCCATTTAAGATCGTAATTAGATATAGTTCCGCTTTTTGCACTTTAAAGGTTGAAAAATATGCAAATCGAATATGCGCAAGTTGATCAAAAACAACTGGCAAAAGATATTGATGCGATAAAAGAGTCTATCGGAAAACCCACCACCGAAGATTTAAAGCATCTGAGAAAAGTAGAATGGTGGGGACGAATTTCAGCTATTCTTGGTTATTCTATTGCTTGGATATTTCCTTTTAATATTATTGGCGCATTTCTTATCAGTGTCGGAAATATTAGTCGTTGGGCTAATGTAGCTCACCCCGTTATGCATGGTGCTTATGATAAAGTACCAAATGTCCCAGAGCGTTATACACGCAAAGGTTTTGCAAAAGGCTGGCGCAGAATTATCGACTGGTTAGACTGGATAGAACCAGCTGCTTGGGATTATGAGCATAATAAAAAACACCATTATAATTTAGGGGAAGAAGCTGACCCTGACAATATAGAACTTAATTTAAAATGGTTACGTGAATCGAATTTTCCGATGGTGGTTCGTTATGCCATCGTTATTAGTTTTGCCGCAATTTGGAAGTTAGCTTATTACGCCCCACAAACTTTAAAAATGAAAGCTAACTACGAAAGAAAGAAACGTGGTGAAGTTCAACATGATACTTTCATACGATTAGATGCTTGGAGTCCTTTTTCTGAAGATGGTTTTCGTTTGTGGACACGTTGTTATCTTCCTTATATTGGCTTTCGCTTTATTCTAATGCCTTTATTATTCTTACCCTTGGGTAGTGATGCGGTGATTAATGTATTAATGGCATCATTGCTTGCAGAAGTTTTTACTAATCTGCATTCCTTCTTTGTTATTATTCCAAATCATGCTGCTGAAGATATTTATCGTTTTGAAGAGCCAACGAAAGGGCGTGGAGAGTTTTATCTTAGGCAAATTATTGGCACTGTAAACTACAATACTGGATCAGATCATATTGATTTTTTACATGGCTGGTTAAATTATCAAGTAGAACATCATTTATTTCCTTCAATTCCTCTTAATCATTACCAAGAAATGCAACCTATCGTTAAAGAGATATGTAAAAAACATAAGCTTCCCTATCGACAAGAAAATGTTTTTAAACGGCTTTGGATGACTATTGATCTTATGGTAGGGAAAACAAACCAATTAGTTATTAAGCATGCTTGAAGTGCTAGGAGGCTGTCGAGAATAGAGAGTCTACTGCGGAAAAGCTGAATTTGGCTATATTTTCCTCCAATTTTCGGTGAATAGAACAACTATTCCCCCTCAAATTGGTGAAAAATCTAGCTCAAATCAGCTTTCCCTCGCTA